>JBDHTS010000103.1:0-6753 GCA_039808845.1 Alphaproteobacteria bacterium
CTCGGAGAAAAAACATCTTGTGGGTCTGATAATGACAAAACAGGATTGCGTCCAGGCGTTCGGATACGAACGCGCACAGCAAGTGAACGACACAGCTTTGCCGCCAAATATCGCGCTGGGAGGAAATGAGCGCTTCACGCTTATTCCTGTCGCGCTCTGGAGATGTTTTGGCATAGAGCGCGAACTCCGCGCCGCCTTGAACAGAAATCCGGAAATCATCCACCTCGCGCATAAATTTGCCGACCTTCAAACGGTGAGGGATATGAGAGCGGAAAGAGCAGAACGGATGCGTGCCCGCCCATTGCCCGAATCCATGCCTGCCTAGTGAAATACACCAGTTTGATCTGACAGGGTTTTCAAGACATGGTTTCCGCAGTTTTCAATCTCTCCCTTATCGCTGAAAGAATTGAATTCGGTGAGTTCGCCGCCGAACTCCTGAAAAGCACCGATGACGCCTCGAAGGAACGCCGCAACCTTCTCCTGGAAGTTATGACCGGCCAGCTTGTGACATCCCAGCAGGCGCAAAGAGTCACGGCAATGGATGCCAAAAGCAGCGTTGTCGTCCTGCGCTTCATTCAGGCGCTCAGGCTCAATCGCCCCCCGTCACAACAGGAAATGGATCAGATCGTCGCTCACGCCACTCTTTTCGGCCAGCGTTACCTAAACGCATATTCGTCTTTTGGACGCTATTTCCCTCTCGAAGCGGTCTTCGGCTCCGGCAAGCTCCAGCGCACCGTCCCCCTTCTGCCCCTTTACGATCAAATTCTTCCCGTCAGCCAGCCTTTCGATTTGATGGCAGGCAATGCAGCCAAATCAGAAATTCTCTTAAAGGACGGGTGCATCAGCGCCGCGCAAAAAGCCGCCTACGACAACCATATCAACAAGCGCCGCGCGGCATTGGAACTGGGCATCATTTTATCTCTGCGCAATCAGGGCATAACGGCTTTCGACAACACGCTGATGGACGAAATTCACAAGGCGGGAGAGCGTTTTTCCATTGCTGTCAGGGACAACTACAATGTCGTGCGCGATTATAAAACCCTGAGCGCTCCGGCGCCCTGAACAATAAACGGCGGCTGTTTAGAATTTCTCTTGACAAATATGATTTAATTCCTACAATCATGGACATGATCATTTCATCTCAACCCGCCCGGAAAAAACTCCCGGATCCTGGGCAGTACGTCGCCGCGCTGCGCCAGGCACTGGATTCCGCTTGGGCCGGGCGGGATCCGCAAGCCGCTTTGGCGGAACAGGCGCACATTCTGGGCGATCTGTTTCTGGACGTGGTTATGAAAGGCATGGGTGGCCGGGGCGAACGGATCGCCCTGCGCGTGGCGCTCCGGGCGCAGAGGCAGTGCCGCCAGGCCCTCTCGCTTTCGGCGCAATGCGGCAAGAAAAATCGAAAAAATCAAAAATATTTGCAAAACGAAATGAAGGAAATCCAATGAAATCAAAGACGGCCGTTTCGGCGCCTTCCCCGGATACACTCGCCCCATCGGCGAAAGGCTGGTCCCCCGAACGCCGCGCGGCCCAGGCCGAGCGCATTCGCGCCCTCCGCCCGTGGGATCATGCGACCGGCCCGCGCACGAAAGGCGGTAAAACCCGCGCCGCCCGCAACGCCGTCACACACGCACTGAACACCGACGCATGGAAAACCTTGCGCGCCCTTCTGCGGGAACAGGGGCGGTATATGCGGCACGTTTCTTCAAGCCGCAAGGCTTGAATATCCTGTGTCAGCGCGGCAGAATATGGTTCAGATCAAGAACCATCTCTTCGCTCCAGCTCCGCTACTTCGCGCAGATGATCTCGCGCTCTAAACAAGCCATAAATAAACTTGCCAGGCTATACAGGTTTTTCATCTGTCATCATTCTTTCCCCTCCCGCGCCGCCCTGAAACCGGATAAATTGACTGAGCCCGCGTCATCCAAGGCTTTTTATGTCCGATAATTTGCATATAACGCTCGCCCAGATCAACCCTGTTGTCGGGGCTCTGGCCCCAAATGCTGCCGCTATCCGCGCAACGCTGGAGGCCCTGCCCGCGCAGACTCGCCTCGCCGTATTCCCCGAACTGGCAATCTGCGGCTATCCGCCGGAAGACCTGGTTCTAAAACCGTCTTTTCTGGATGCTGTGGATGCTGAAGTCGCGAATCTCGCCGCCGCCTGCGCCGACCGGCCCGCTTTTCTCCTGCCCGCGCCGTGGCGGCGGGACGGACAGGTTTATAACGCCTGCCACCTGATCGAAGGAGGCCGCGTCCGGGCGACCGTCCTGAAACATCACCTGCCCAATTACGGCGTGTTCGACGAACGGCGGGTGTTCGCGCCCGGCCCCCTGCCCGAACCCATCGCCTTCCGCAATCATCGCCTCGGCGTGATGATCTGCGAGGATATGTGGTTCCCGGACGTCGCTGCGCATCTGAAAAGCCGGGGCGCGGATATGCTGATCGTCCCCAACGCCAGCCCGTTTGAGCTGGGCAAGCCGGAAACACGGCTGACCGTCGCCCGCGCCCGCGCCGCCGAAACCGGCCTGCCCCTTCTCTACGTCAACCAGTGCGGCGGGCAGGATGAGCTGGTGTTCGACGGTGGTTCCTTCGCCCTGAACGAAACCGGGCAGATGCTGCTTCAGGGCGAATTTTTCGCGGAAGGCCTTTATTCCACGACATGGGAACGGAACACGGGCGGCGCATGGCTGGGGGACGCAGGTATCAGGCACGAAGCCGGGCCGGAACCTGAAATGGCCTACCGTGCCGCGATGACCGGCCTGCGCGATTACGTGATCAAGAACAGCTTTCCCGGCGTCCTGATCGGCATGTCCGGCGGCATCGACAGCGCGCTCAGCGCCGCGCTGGCCGTGGATGCGCTGGGCGCTGAATCCGTTCATTGCGTGATGATGCCGTCCCGCTTCACCTCGCGCGAAAGTCTGGAGGACGCGGAAGCCTGCACCCGTGCGCTCGGCGCCTTTTATGAAACGATTGCCATCGAGGAGCCGGTGCAGTCCTTCAACGCGGCGCTGTCGGCGCATCTGCCGCCCGGCGCGCCGTCCATCACCTTCGAAAACCTGCAGTCCCGCGCGCGCGGCATGGTCCTGATGGCGCTCTCCAACGCGACGGGACGCATGGTCCTATCCACCGGCAACAAGTCGGAAATGGCCGTCGGCTACGCCACGCTTTACGGCGATATGTGCGGCGGCTTCAACGCGCTGAAGGATATCTACAAGACGCTCGTCTACGACATGTCCCGCTGGCGCAACGCGCACAGGCCCGCGCATGGGCTCGGTCCGCATGGCGTCGTCATCCCGGACCGCATCCTGACGAAAGCCCCCACCGCCGAACTGAAACCTGGCCAGACGGATCAGGACACGCTGCCGCCCTATGACGTTCTGGACGCCATTCTGGAAGGCCTGATCGAAAAAACACACTCTGTCGAGGAAATCGTAAAAACCGGCCAGGACCGTGAAACCGTTCTCCGCGTCGCCCGCATGCTGGACCGCGCCGAATACAAGCGGCGCCAGGCGCCGCCAGGCGTGAAGATCACCGCCCGCGCCTTTGGCCGCGAACGGCGCTACCCCATCACGAACGGCTTTAAGAATTGACAAAAAAGGTATAATGGTATATCCTTATAAAGAGGGTAGAAATGAGTCTGAATATCAAAAACGAAAAAGCGCATAGATTGGCCTCCGAATTGTCCGGTCTTCTTGGTGTATCCATGACCCAGGCGATCATTGCCGCGCTGGAGGACAAGCTGTCTTTGCTGCGGAGACGCAAAGGAACGGAGACGACGCGGTTTGACGAGTTGATGGCCATCTCCCGCCGCGCGGCCCGGCATTGCCCCGGAAAGCGCAAATCCCTCGAAGACATGCTGTACGACGAACGCGGCCTGCCCAGATGATCGTCGACTCGTCCGTTCTGGTCGCCGTGCTGACGGGGGAGCCGGAAACGCCGGATCTGAACCGCGCCATAAGCGCAGCTGCAGAAAAATACATCAGCGCCGCCAATTATCTTGAAGCCGGAATCGTGCTCGATTCATACGGCTCCGATGTTGGCGACAGCCTCGATTATTACCTGTTCAAGGCGGGAATCAAAATCGAGCCCGTTACCGAGGAACAGACGAGGATCGCGCGCCAGGCCTATAAAACCTATGGCAAAGGCCATCACAAGGCCAGGCTGAATTACGGCGATTGCTTTGCCTACGCCTTGTCGAAAGCGTTCGGTTTGCCGCTGCTTTACGTTGGCCGCGACTTTGCGCATACCGATATCGGCACGGCACGGTAAAAGCTTGCGCATTTACGGTTTCTTTACGGGAAGGCGTCATGCTGATTGAGCTATGCTCGGTATGCTCACCAAAGCCTTCAGCGCGCGCAACCTTCCAGAGGCGTTTTTTACGCCCTGCATCGTGAACGCGCGCCCGTTCGGCAGCGGAAGCCATCAGGAATTCATACAGTTTACAGCCATGCCGAGGGAAGACGGGCTGTATGATGTTCTGAAGCAGCGATATTCCATGCTTGAATACGCCACAACGCTCGTAAAAGAAGGCCAGGGACTGAATAAAAGGGAGGCGGAAAACCTTTTGCGGGAACTTCATAAAGCCGCCATGGAGGATTGCCGCCAACAGCGCAGCGACCGGGCGAACCCCGAACACCTTCCTCTGAGACATCAAATTCTCCGCCCGAGCCCGGAAGGCGTCCGCTGGCTTTCCGTCGGCCTTTATAGCCAGGCCATGACCACACCGCCGCGCCCGGCGACAGAAGGCTTCCATTTACACTAGGGATTTGCTAGGACTTCAGGTCTTTACAACTGTCCGCAAGGCCTGACATGACTGTCCGCGTCCGCTTCGCCCCCTCGCCCACCGGCTATCTTCATGCCGGGAACGTGCGCGCGGCCATCGTGACCTGGCTGTTCGGGCGGAAGAACAAGGGCCATTTCCTGCTCCGCATCGACGACACCGATCTGGAGCGCAGCAAGCCGGAATATGAGAAAGACATCGAGGCCAGCCTGACCTGGCTGAACATGCCGTGGGACGAAAAGGCCCGCCAGCGCGACCGCGGCGGCCGTTACGACGCGATGATCACGAAGCTGAAAGCCGACGGTCGCCTTTACGCCTGCTACGAAACGCCGGAAGAGCTGGCGCTGAAACGCAAGACCCTCCTGTCGCGCGGCCTGCCGCCGATCTACGACCGCAGCGCCCTGAAACTGACGGAGGAGCAAAAGGCGGCGATGACTCACCCGCCCCACTGGCGCTTCAAAATGAACGAAACGCCGATCGAGTGGGACGACATGGTGCGCGGCCCGGTGAAGTTTGACGGCGCACTGATCTCTGACCCCGTGCTGATCCGTGAGGACGGCAGCCCGCTCTATCACCTCTGCTCCGTCATCGACGATATCGATTACAAGATCACCCATGTGGTGCGCGGGGAAGACCACGTTTCGAACACCGCCATGCACATCCAGATGTTCGAGGCACTGGGCGCAAAACCGCCCGTTTTCGCGCACCTGCCAATGATTTCCGACTCCGAAGGTGGCAAGCTGTCCAAGCGTCTCGGTTCCTTAAGCGTGAAAGACCTGAAAGAAACCGAAGGGCTGGAGCCGATGGCGATCACCAGCCTGCTCGCCCGTCTCGGCAGTTCCGACCCGATCGAGCCTTTCGCCACCATGCAGGAACTGGTCGACAGCTTCGACATGGGCAAGTTCTCCAAAGGCGCGCCCAAATTCGACATGGAGGAACTGCTCCGCCTCAACGCCAAGATCATCCACAACACGCCCTTCGAGGCGGTGCAGGATCGCCTGGCCGCCATGGGGATGGACGGCCTGGACGAACAGTTCTGGCTCTCGGTCCGTCCGAACCTGACGAAACTGTCCGACATCAGGGAATGGTGGCAGGTCGCGAACGGTCCCGTGCAGCCGGTGATCGGCGATGCGGCCTTTATCGCCCAGGCCGCCGCCGTCCTTCCCCCCACGCCCTGGGACGGCCAGACCTGGAAAACCTGGACGGATGCCGTGAAAGCCTCCACGGGCCGCAAGGGCAAAGACCTGTTCATGCCCCTGCGCCAGGCCCTTACCGGCATGGACCACGGCCCCGAACTGGCGGTGCTTTTGCCCCTGATCGGCCCGGACAAGGCAAGGAAACGGCTGGCGGCCTGATCTGCCCGGAAAACCGTTGTTTTCTAAATTCTTGTCTGAACAGGCCGGAAAGCCTATAATCCATATCATAACAACGATGGCGTCTCTCAGGCGCAAGGATGGATCGCATGCTGAACGCGACACCGGGAAACAGCGTAATATCTGCCTTAGGGCCAAAAGCGGACGCACTGGCCGATCAATTGATGAGCTTGGGAGAAATGCCCCGGAATTCCATGTTCATGGGCCCTAAAACGTGGGACATGAAACATGCCATGGATGCTGTTCTGACTGGAATGATTCCCAATATGACTGGAAACATGACATCCGAACAGGTTGCAGGATTGAAAAGGCTGACCGAAGCAGTGGAATCTCATCAAAAAAGAGCTGGCCTTGAATTTGAGAATGTTCCTTTGGCTCTCCCGGGAACTGCATCAGGTATGGGCTTACGTCCCGGCCTTTCAACCGCTCCCCGTTTCGATGTAGGAAACCCGACTTTCTCCTAACGTTTTACACGGATCAACATGAACGACGATTCCGGTTCCTCCGAAGACGGCACAGAGAGCGGCGAAGGGTCGGGCGGCGGGTCGGCCATGGCATTCGGCACCTCGGCGCGCGCCCCCACGGCTATACTCACCCTGGA
>JBDHTS010000104.1:0-6651 GCA_039808845.1 Alphaproteobacteria bacterium
GCCATCATCGGATCGCTGTCGCTTGTAAACTTTTTCGAATAAGGATCAGAAACCCGCCGTATGCAGCAATGCTGCATACCATGATGGCAATGCCATGCCCTTCAGTGCGCAAACTTGCAGCATGAGCAATCCGGTTCCCAGGCTTCCGGAAGCGGCGAGGAAGGCGCTGGATGCGGTATCCGGCAGAAAACGTTTCCGGCCATTTTTTTGCAGACGCCCCAGAACGCGTCCGATCGCCCGCGCTGCCGTATACCGGATGCAAAAGAACGCGGCAAGCGCGCAGACAACAACGAAAGCAAGATCCATGACAAAAAGATCCCGGGGCCGCAACGGTAGCAGAAACCAAAGCCCGTATATGATCAGAGACAGCATCGTTCCAATCCCGAAACCGATCAGACGCGGCTTCCGCCCGATCCGGCGCAATGCGGAAGACGCATCCCGCACCGCCTGTTTCAACGCGTCCTCACCAATGCCTTGCGGATACCGTTTCTGCAGCAGATGATATGCCTTGAGCGGCGCGAAGGATGCGACTGCCAAGACAATATCCGCCGTCAGGCGATAACGGATGGCGCGTTCCAGCGGCCCGGCGACATGCCCGCCAGGCGCAGCCGCCTCGGACAGCGCCCGCAATCCCGGCGCGGCAAGCATTTCCAGGAAGGGCGGCAGATTGGTCAGGAGTCCCTGCATTCCGAACAGGCGCCCCTTTACTTCTTCGGCGCCGACGGCGAACGTAATTGCTCCGGATGGCACACGGATATGACAGGGGATCATCACTTCTTCGGTTTTTTTTTCCATGGCAGCGGATGGCGGCGGCGCGAATCGCGCCTCGATATGCCGCCCTTTAAAAGCTCCTCCCTTCATCCGGCTCCATTGAGACGAAGCTTCGTACGGCAAGGCCGTGCGATCATATTCGAGCCGGCTTTCCGCCTTATAGGTTATGGAGGCGACCAGGCTGCGGAAACCGGTGCCGCCGCAGAGACGGCAGGGGATCTTGCCCGCCGAACGGCACTTCAGGCACGGCGTGTGACCCAGCTGACGGCAGGTCGGGCACCCTACCCGGCCCCGGCCGCGGCAGACGCGGCACGAAACGCGCTCCTGCCCTGCGAACTGAAACTGCGTGCCACGGCAGGCGAGGCAGGTGATCTCCCGGCGGCCCTGGCATTTCATGCAGGGGGAACGGCCTGATCCCCGGCAGGAAGCACAGGCCACCGTTTTCGCGCCATGGCAGGCATCGCAAGGAAGCGGCACGACATAACGGCTGGCCGGCAATGGAAGATCCAGCGTTTCGCCGTTCAGGCCGAACCCCATGTCGTCGCGCTTGTTCAGAATTTCCATCAGCACAGGACGAATGCCGGGGCTTGATGCCGTGCGGGACGCCGCCGACCGTATTTCCTCCTGCAACTCTTCACGGGATTTCAAAGCAGGGCCCTGCGGTCTGCCGTTCACTATCATTTCATTGCCGGAGGCAATGATACGAAAGACCTGCCGCGCATCCAGCGTGTAGATTTTTCCTTCAAAGGATTTGATGGACATGACGCCGGTCGGGACGCCATTGCCCCTGGCCAGCTGCCGCAGATTGTCCAGCGCCTTGTCCAGCAAGCCCTGCGGTATGGGTTCGCCTGCTGGCTCCTGCGGCTGTGCGGAAGGCTCCGTCGCCATATCGCCTTTCTCTAGAATGACTACGTTTCTTGACAATACGCGGAAACGCGAAGAGACGGAAAGTTTTTTCCGGATGCATCATGACGGCGTGGATTTCTCTCGCAAATCCGATTAAATGTAGGATACGAAACGGAAGAGGGACCGGGGCACCAGATGAAATTCACGATGAATGTCGAATGCACGCCTGCCGAAGCCCGTGAGTTTTTCGGCCTGCCCGACATCGCCCCGATGCAGGACCGCATTCTGGAGGAAATGGAGGCGCGCATGCGCGATAATATCCAGAACCTCGCCCCCGAAACCTTCATCAAGACCTGGATGCCCGCCACGATTCAGAGTTGGGGCGAGCTGCAAAAGATCTTCTGGGGCCAGATGGGCATGACCCAGCCGCCCGCCGATGACAAATCCTGACGATACCATTTACGCGCTGGCCACGCCGCCCGGACGATCCGGCGTGGCCGTGGTGCGCGTGTCAGGATCGGGAGCCCGCGAGAGCCTTGCCTGCCTTATAGAAGGCCATCTTCCTGCGCCGCGCCTTGCCAGCCTGCGCCGTCTGATCCACCCCCGGACGGGCCATACCGTCGACCAGGCGCTGGTTATCCTGTTCGCCGGACCGGCCAGCTATACGGGAGAAGACTGCGTTGAATATCACCTGCATGGCGGACGCGCCGTCATCGACGGTCTGCTGGACGTTCTGGCCGCGCAGCCGGGTCACCGCCTTGCCGAACCTGGCGAATTTACCCGCCGCGCCTTTGAAAACGGCAAAATGGACCTGACGGCCGCCGAGGCGGTCGCCGATCTGATCGATGCAGAAACCGCGCTGCAGAAAGAACAGGCGCTGGCGCAGATGGGTGGGGTGCTGTTCCGGATTTATCAGGATTGGGCTGAACGCCTGACGAAAGCGCTCGCTCATATCGAGGCCGAGATCGATTTTCCCGACGAGGATCTGCCGGAAGATATCGGCACCGCGATGCGCCCTGAACTCGAAGCGCTACTTCGGGACATTGCGGCGCATCTGGATGACCGGCGGCGCGGAGAGCGTCTGCGGGATGGCATTCATGTCGCGGTCCTGGGCGCGCCGAACGCCGGTAAATCAAGCCTTGTCAACGCTTTGGCCCGGCGCGATGCGGCCATCGTCTCGGCCCTCCCCGGCACCACCCGGGATATCATCGAAGTGCATCTGGATTTGGGCGGTTATCCCGTCATTCTGGCCGATACGGCAGGCCTGCGTCCGGACGCGCTGGGATCGGAGAGCCATGACGCGATCGAAGGCGAAGGCATCCGCCGGGCTCTGGAACGCAGCCGCCAAGCGGATCTCAGGCTATTGGTATTCGACTCGACCCTGCCCGTTCTGGATTCCCGCACGCAGGCATTGTCGGATTCCGACAGCATTGCCGTGTTCAACAAGGCGGATCTTCATACCGCACGGGCGCCGGACCGTCTGTATGTCTCAGCCATGACGGGTGAAGGCTTGTCCGCCCTGTCCCGTGCGCTGACGGATCAAATCGGCAGGATCATGGGTAACCGCACGGCGCCTTCCCCGACTCGGCAGCGGCATCGCGCGGCGCTTGAAGAGGCCGCTTCCTGTCTCCGGCGGGCTCTTGAACCGGACCTTCCGCCCGAGCTTCTGGCGGAAAATGCCCGTCTGGCCCTGCGCGCCCTGGGCCGGATTACGGGTCGCGTCGATGTGGAGGATCTTCTGGACCGCGTATTCCGGGATTTCTGCATAGGCAAATAAAAAATGGCCCGTTTCAGGGTTTTGCCGTATAAATTGCGGCATGAAAACTTTCTTTGATGTCATCGTGATCGGCGGGGGGCATGCAGGCTGCGAGGCCGCCGCGGCCGCGGCGCGCATGGGCGCGAAAACCGCCCTGATGACGCACAGGCTCGATACGATCGGCGTCATGTCGTGCAATCCTGCCATCGGTGGCCTCGGCAAGGGCCATCTTGTGCGGGAAATCGATGCACTGGACGGGCTGATGGGCCGGGTTATAGACCAGGCTGGCATCCAGTTCCGGATGCTGAATGCCTCCAAAGGCCCTGCTGTACGTGGCCCCCGGGCCCAGGCTGACCGCAGGCTTTACAGGGAAGCGATGCAGACCATTTTGCGCGACTATCCCAATCTGACATTGATCGAAGCGGCGGCGGAAGATCTCGAAATCGATGCTTCAGGAAAGCTTCAGGCGGTTGTTGCCGGCGACGGACGGACCTTCCCATGCGGAGCGGCGGTCCTGACGACGGGTACTTTTCTGCGCGGCTTGATCCATCGCGGACAGGAAAAAATTCCTGCCGGCCGCGTGGGAGAGGCCCCATCGGCGGGGATCGCCCTGAAGCTGGAAGCCTTGGGCTTTCCTTTGGGACGCCTGAAAACGGGAACCCCGGCGCGGCTGGATGGCCGGACGATTGATTACAGCGCGCTGGAAATCCAGACCGGCGATGAACCGCCGGTTCCCTTTTCCTTCATGACAGACGTTATTCGCGTACCGCAAACTGTATGTCATATTACGTACACAACGCCCGCCACGCATGACATCATCCGCGCCAATCTGCATCAGGCGCCGATGTATTCGGGGCAAATCAATGGCACAGGCCCGCGGTATTGTCCCTCTATTGAAGACAAGGTCGTCCGGTTCGCCGACAAGGAAAGACACCAGATTTTCCTTGAACCAGAAGGGCTTGACGATCCGACTGTTTATCCGAACGGCATTTCCAACGCGCTTCCGATTGACGTGCAGGAAGCCCTGCTGAAAACGATTCCGGGGCTGGAAAACGTATCCGTCAAGCAATGGGCATACGCTATTGAATATGACTATTGCGACCCGCGCGACCTGAAATCCACTTTGGAAAGTAAACGGCTTCCCGGCCTTTTTCTGGCCGGACAGATTAACGGCACGACCGGTTATGAAGAAGCGGGCGCCCAGGGCCTGGTGGCTGGGATTAACGCTGCCCTGAAGGCTGGCGGCAAGGAGAACACATTCTGTCTGGACAGGGCCGAAGCCTATATCGGCGTTCTGATCGACGACTTGATCACACGGGGCGCGCCCGAACCCTATCGCATGTTTACCAGCCGGGCGGAATACCGGCTGAAATTGCGCGCTGACAACGCCGACCAGCGCCTGACGGACCGGGGCGGCGCCATCGGCTGCATTCTTCAGGATCGTTCGAAGGCCTGGGAAAGCAAAAAAGCCCAGCTGCGGGCTGGCCGCCAAGCGGCAGAGTCGGCGCAGGCAACGCCGAATGAACTGCAATCTTTCGGCCTCCATATTAATATGGATGGAATACGCCGCAGCGCCTTTGATCTTCTGGCCTATCCCGGCATTACATGGAAGGAAGTGCTGGCAGTCTGGCCGCATCTGAACAGCCTGTCTCCGCTGGTCCGTGAACAAATCGCCATTGACGCGCTTTATGCAGGCTATATGTACCGGCACGAAAGCGATATTAAAGCCTTCCGGAAGGACGAGGCGCTGGCTTTGCCAGCCGATCTGGATTACCGCCAGATTGGCAGTTTTTCGACAGAAATTCTTCAAAAGCTGGAAAGAACCCGCCCGGCCACGCTTGGGGCGGCCTCCCGGATTCCCGGCATGACGCCAGCGGCCCTGACGGCTCTTCTCCGCTACGTTAAGAAATCACAGCGTCAGGCTGCTTAACGATGCCGCCTGTTTCACGTGAAACAGAGGCCAAACTTCGGCACTATGTTGCTCTCCTGGAGAAGTGGCAAAAGGCCATCAATCTGGTAAGTCCCAAAACAATCCCTCAGGCTTGGGAACGGCATATTTTGGATTCCCTACAGCTTGCTCCATTCATTCCTGAAAAGAAAACTGTTTTCGATTTTGGGAGTGGCGCAGGATTTCCAGGACTGGCCCTGGCGATTGCCCGGCCGGATCTAAAAATTTCCCTGTTCGAATCGGATAGCCGCAAGTGCAGTTTTCTGCAGGCTGTTTCACGTGAAACACAAACGCCTGTCACGATCGTAAACCATAGAATCGAAACATTACCTATAGCAGAACCGCCAGATATGATAACCGCACGAGCTTTGGCGGCTTTAAAAGATCTTCTTGGCTTATCCCTGCCTTATGCACAGCTTAACAGCAAGCTTATCCTCCTGTTTCTCAAAGGGGGACAAGCCGGCCAGGAAATCAACGATGCCAAGGCCTTCTATGATTTTTCTCATGACCTGTTCCCTAGTGAAACGGATCCGGAAGGCCAGATCATGTGTCTTCAATCGCTGTGTAAAAAAGATTGATTGTAACAGCCTCCATTTAACGCTTTCCTTGCCAGCGTACAGGTTTTGCGCCATGATCGGAGGACCCCAGACAGGAGAGACTCATGGAAAACCTCCCGGCCCGCCAGAAATGCCCTGCCGGTCCTAAAGGACCTGTCATTCCCCGCATTCTTTCCATCGCTAATCAAAAGGGTGGAGTCGGTAAAACCACCACGGCCATCAATCTTGCCACCGCGCTCAGCGCCGTGGGCAAGCGGGTTCTGCTTCTGGACCTCGACCCGCAAGGGAACGCTTCCACCGGGCTGGGAATCCGCCGCGCCGACCTGGCGGCCAGCACTTATGATCTGCTGATGAACGAAATTTCGGCGGTCGAAGCCGCGGTTGAAACGAAAGTGCCGCATTTATCCATCGTTCCGTCATCCATTCACCTGTCGGGGGCGGAAATTGAACTGGTGCCCTCGGAGCGCCGGGAATTCCGCTTGCGCGATTCTCTCAGGATTCCGATGACTTACGATTACGTCATCATCGATTGCCCGCCCTCGCTCAGCCTTCTGACCCTGAACGCCCTGGTCGCTTCGGACGCGATCGTCGTGCCCTTGCAGTGTGAGTTCTTCGCTCTGGAAGGCCTCAGCCATCTGGTCAAAACCATAGAACGGGTGCGTAAACATTATAATGAGGAACTGGAAATCCACGGCGTCCTGCTCACTATGTTCGACCGCCGGAACAATCTCTCGATGATGGTGGCGAACGATGTGCGGACCTTCTTCGGCGAC
>JBDHTS010000105.1:0-6631 GCA_039808845.1 Alphaproteobacteria bacterium
TGGATGCGGACGGGTCGCTGATGGGCGTCTATCGCAAGAGCCACATCCCCGACGGGCCGGGCTATCAGGAAAAATATTATTTCCGTCCCGGCGACACGGGATTCAAGGTCTGGAAAACGAAACACGGCACCGTCGGCGTCGGCATCTGCTGGGACCAGTGGTTCCCGGAATGCGCGCGCGCGATGGTGCTGCAGGGCGCGGAGGTATTGTTCTATCCCACCGCCATCGGCTCCGAACCGCACGACTCCACCATCGATTCGCGCCTGCCGTGGCAGCGTGCCATGCAGGGCCATGCCGTCTCGAACGCGATTCCCGTGGTGGCCGCGAACCGCATCGGCATCGAACAGGGCTTCGGCAAGCCGCAAGCGTTTTACGGCCATTCCTTCATAGCGAATCAGCGCGGCGATCTGGTCGAATCATTTGGAGAACGGGAAGAGGGCGTCCTGGTCCATACCTTCGATCTGGACGAGCTGAAAACCTATCGCGCCGCCTGGGGCTTCTTCCGCGACCGGCGGACGGATCTTTATAAGGGCTTATTCTGAAACGATAATTTCCCTCAGAAAGTCAAAAACCCCTGAGCAGCCAGGGCCCAGGGGCTTTTGATGTGTGTGGGTACGCCTATCAACGCATCCGGCATTGTGTGGGGGAGAAGGGCCGAACGCTATAAAATAAAACGTACTCCGCTATAAAACATGGATTCAATACAGAGTCAAGACCAATTTTTTAGTTTTCCAAACTTTACACGTTATAAACTATAGCGTAAGTCTGAGTTGTGACCAATGCGAATCAGACTGCCTGAATGACCATCACCGCCGACCAGATCCGAGCCGCCCGGGCCTTAAAAAACTGGAGCCAGTCCGATCTGGCCAGCCGTGTCGAGATGGCGACCCCGTCCATCGGCAATATCGAGGCCGGAAAACACGCGCCGACTCGCCAGACTCAGGAAGCCATCCGCGAAGTTTTTGAAGACGCAGGGGTGGAATTTATCGAAGGCGGTGTGCGTAAGAAACAGGACCTAATACAGATTTTCGAAGGAAATGATTGCTACCTTCGACTCCTGGATGATGTTTTTTTGAAATTGGAGCCAATTGGCGGCGAGGTGCTTTTTAGCAGTAGCGATGAGCGTCGTTCGTCAATCTCGGTCATTGAAAAATTAAAAAGCATAAGAAGATCTGGAATCAAAATGCGCACTCTTGTGCGAATGAATGACTCCCACCTTATGGGTTCGCTTGAAGAGTACAGATGGATGCCAGAGGAAACCTATGTCGAAAGTGATGTAAAGGTTATTTACGACAACACGACGGCTTATGCTGTTACATGGAAAGACAATCCCAAGGTGATCATCATCAGGGATGAGATGATTGCCAACGAAGCAAGGCGCATGTTTGAGTTTCTGTGGAAGCAAGGTAAGCAACCCACGCATTCAACGGCTGAAATTTTTTACTAACTGAAAGGAAGGACAAAAAATGTCTCGAAGGAAGTGGCGCGGTTTTGCGGCTTTTACAATGCCGGAAGGTCAGAGCGAAGCCTTGATGACAGTATGTCCGGGTAATCCTGATCAGGAAGGCCGACGCTTTAGAGCGATTATGGAGGCCGCAGGTTCGAAGTTATCGAAGCTCTATATTATTGAAGCAGGCGACTTGGGTTATCATAACCTGAAACGTCTAGTGCCTAAGAGCGAAGCAAAAGCGTTTGCGAGGGTTCGGGGACAAAGGTGGACCGAAGAGCATATGCCCGCCATCAATGAATATATGCAAGGGCGTTGTGAAATCATACCAATGCGTGAAATTGTCAAAGATCCCAGTTATGAGGAACGCATAGCAATCATCAGCGATACTTACGAACGCGGAAGCAATCCAGTCACGGAGTGGTTTGATTATTCAATAGGCCTTGATATCCAAACCCGCGCCAGCCGGAAAGAAAAGGACGGAGTTATCATCGAGCCATGGGCAGTTAAAGAAAGTGCTCTTGATTATCTTTGCGACGAGTATGCGATGCGGTCTTTAATGTGGCGGCAATTCGGATTGCCTGAAATATATCTGGGTCTCGCGGTTACGGATCACAAGCTATTTTATAATTATAACGAACGCAATCCAGCCTTGGACATGACTATCCCGCAGGTGTGTGCGATATCGTTAAACGAAGTAAAAATGGTTCATGTGCGCAAGATGGGAACTGCTCTTCCAGTTTCGGTGGAGGATGTCCCTGACTATGCCCGAGATTTAGGGACATCCTTAAGAAAAGGCTCGAAGGCTGCGTAACGATAAGCAGTTAAGATTACTCTGGGGTCTTTCCCACCGACCCATGCGGCGGGAAATCGATTGTGTCCTTTAAGCGCTCGATCTGTTCCGGGCCGAATTTCGGCAGGGGCAGTTCGCCGTGGGCGCGCCAGCGGCGGACCTGTTCCTCGGCGGCGCGGACGCGGTCCTGCGGCGCTTTGATATCCTCGGCATTGTAAACCGTCTGGGACGGGAAGGCGAAGCCCGCGCCGCCGGCCTCGACCGTTTCCATGATGCGCAGAATCAGATCCTCCTGCACTTCCAGGAAATCATCGAACGTCGCGGTTGTGACATAGGCGAAGAATTCGATGTCGATCGAGCTGGTATTGAGCGCTTTCAGGCGCACCCGCGCCGGGTCGGGGCTCACGCGCGGATGCGCATAGAGCAGGGCGCGCAGCTCGACCAGCAGCCAGCGCAGCTGATCCGGCGTGGTTTCGTAGCGCAGCCCGATAATATGGTTGAACAGATACCGGTCCCTCCGCGCGAAATTCTCGATGCGCTGGGAGGAAAAGTCGCCGTTCGGGATGGTGACGATCGTCCGCGCGCCGGTGCGCAGGCGGGTGGAACGCATGCCGATATCCTCCACCGTCCCTTCCGTCGCGCCGATCTTGCAGTAATCGCCGAGCCTTACGGGCTGGTCGATCACCAGCATGATGGTGCCGACGAAATTCTCGATGGTCTTCTGCGCGCCGAGCGCCAGCGCGATACCGCCGATGCCGAGGGCCGCGAGGCCGGTGCGCACGTCGACGCCGAACGTGCCGAGGATGACGATGCCCGCCAGCGCGATGAAGACGAACTTGGCGCTGCGCCGCAGGAAATGGATGACCGACATCATGCCGATCTTGTTCAGGCGGCTCATATGCTGCTGGCTGCGGTCCGCGATGATGTCGATCAGCCGCCAGACGAACAGGATCAGCGACAGCCAGCCGACGATCACGGTGGCCAGGCTGAAATGCTGGCGCGCCAGGGCTGAAATGCCGAGCGCTATGGCGCCATAGACGAAAACCCATACGCCCATATACATCGAGAGGGGCAGACGCAGGGCGGCGAAGATGGAGGAGTTGTCGTAGCCGAAACGTTTGCAGAGATGCTGCGTCGACCATTGCAGCCCCAGCACCAGCAGCATCGAGGCCATATAGGCGAGCACGGCCAGCGCCACCATCGCGCCCCAGTGGCCGAGTGGCACGCCCCAGACTTTCTTCTCCGCCAGCGCAGCAGGAAGGACTTTGTTTATGAGCGGCGGGCTGATTTCCTCCACCATTTCCGGCAGGGGCTTGAGCGTGTCGGCGGCGATCAGCCATATGCCGCCGCCGTCCGCGCTGTTCTCCCGCTGGGCCAGCACGTCCACGGCCTGGTCTCCCGCTTTCAATGTGCCGATCCGGTCCGTCTCCTTCGGTTCCAGCGTGTCGTTGGGCTTGCCTTTCGGGTCGTCGCTGATCATCGTGCTCGGCATGATCCAGCCGCCCTGGTCCAGCAGGGTCTGGAGGCTGCGGGCATAATAGGGGCCGCGCTGCTTGGCCTGGGCTTTCGACAGGAAGGAGAGATCGAGATAGCCCGCGGCGCTCTCCCAGTTTTCCTGCGCCGCCGCGTCGAGGAACCCCATGATCGTGCCGCGCGGCGTCTCCCGGCCCAGCGGGTCCGGCGGTGTCGCGGTTTCATCCGTTGCGGTTTCCTGCGCCTCACCCTTTTTCGCATCGCCGGCAGAAGCCGCCAGCGCAGGTTGGGTGGTGGCCAGGAAAGCCAGAAGCATCAGAAAAGAAAGGAAAAAGCGCATGACCGTTTAATCGTTCGAGAGGCGATCCTTCCAATATCTAGACCGATTACCGGTCCAAGGCCAGCGGTAAGAAAAATTGTTTGACCTTATGTCATTTATGTATTAATGTATCATCGCACTATTACATTAATACGGAGCACTATGAAACAACGCGAGCGCAATCCTGCGGAGCGCAGGAAGGTTGAGGACCGGCTGTACCAGGCGATCCTGCAACTGAAAACGCCGGAGGAATGCAGGAATTTCTTCACCGACCTCTGCACGCCCGCCGAGATCGAGGCGTTGAGCGACCGCTGGACGGTTGTCGGCATGCTGGTGCGGAAGGAGCCGTACCGCGCCATCGCCGCCAAGACGGGCGTCAGCCTGGCGACGATCGGCCGCGTGGCGCGGTTTCTGTATGGGGATTTCAAGGGCTACCGCACGGTGCTCGAACGGCTCGGAGAGTGGAAAGAGTAAAATGGAACAGGCAAGACTGCGCATCGCGATCCAGAAATCCGGGCGGCTGGCGGAACCGTCGCTCGACCTGTTGAAACGCTGCGGCATCCGCTTCAACCGCAGCAAGGATCAGCTGTTCTGCCAGTCCACGAACTTCCCGGCGGACCTCCTGATGCTGCGCGACGACGATATTCCCGAACTGGTGAACGAGGGCGCGTGCGATCTCGGGGTCGTCGGCCTGAATGTGTTTCAGGAAAAAGGGCTGGAGCATAAAGCGCGCCATCGGCCTTACGATCTGGAACGCCTGGTGGATCTCGGCTTCGGGACTTGCCGTCTGTCCCTGGCCGTGCCGAAGGGCGCGAGCGATGTCGTGCTGCAGGGGAAGAAGATCGCGACTTCCTATCCCGAAACGCTGCAGGACTGGCTGAACCAGCGCGGCATCGACGCGACCGTGGTGATCATGAGCGGCGCCATCGAAATCGCGCCGCGCCTGCAGATCGCCGACGTCATCTGCGATCTGGTTTCGACGGGCGAAACGCTGGCCGCGAACGGCCTGCGTGAGCTGGAAACGATCTTTACCAGCCAGTCCATCCTGATCCGCCGCACGCGCGACGTTCCGCCGGAGAAGGAGGAACTGATCGACCGCCTGCTGCGCCGGATCAACGGCGTGCAGAAGGCGGATGAAAGCAAATATATCATGCTGCACAGCCCCATCGAGGCGCTGGAAAAGGTCAAGGCGGCGATCCCCGGCGCGGAATCGCCGACCATCGTTCCGCTGCAGGGCGTCAGCGACAAGGTGGCGGTGCATGCCGTCTGCAATGAAACGGTCTTCTGGGAAACCATGGAAAACTTGAAAGCGGCGGGCGCCAGCGCGATCCTGGTCCTGCCGATCGAAAAGATGCTGGATTGAATTTATTGTATCCCTCTCCCAAAGGGAGAGGGCAACGAGGCTTGGCGGAGCGAAGCGCCCGCAGTGGGTGAGGGGATGGAATGGTTGGAAAAGGGCCGATAATTTTCACTATGCTCTCCTCATCCAACTTCGACTAACTCCGCTGCGCTTCGTAAGTCTTCGTAACCCTCTCCCCTTGGGAGAGGGAAGGAAATGAGAGAATGAAAACGATTGTCTGGAAAGATCTGAACGAACGGGAGCGCAAAGCCGCGCTTCAGCGCCCGGCTTCCGTTGTCGGCGCCGACGCCGCCGTCTCCGTCCGCGCGATCATGGACGATGTGAAGGCGCGGGGCGACACGGCCATGCGCGAATATACGCAGCGTTTCGACGGTTTCGATCCGGATCCCGTTTATGTCGAAGATCTGAAAGTTAAACTCGATCCCGCTTTACGGGCCGCGATGGACGCGGCCTATGACAACATCGGACGCTTTCACGAGCAGCAGGGTTACAGGAATTTTACCATCGAAACCATGCCGGGTCTGGCTTGCGAGCGTCGCGTCGTACCGGTTCAGAAAATCGGACTGTATATTCCCGGCGGCACCGCGCCGCTGCTTTCAACGGTGCTGATGCTGGGCGTCCCGTCGCGGATCGCGGGCAATCCTGTGCGTGTTCTATGCACGCCCGGCGACCGCCAGGGCGGGGTGCATCCAGCCATTATATATGCCGCCAGGCTCTGCGGCATTGATCGCATCGCCCGCGTCGGCGGGGCGCAGGCGATTGCGGGCCTTGCCTATGGCACGGAAAGCCTGCCCGCCGTAAACAAGATCTTCGGGCCCGGCAATATCTATGTCACCCTCGCCAAGACCATGGCGGCGCAGGAGGCGGGCGGTCCCGCCATCGATATGCCCGCAGGGCCTTCGGAGGTTCTCGTCATCGCGACGAAGGACACGCCGCCCGCCTATGCCGCCGCCGATTTATTGTCGCAGGCGGAACATGATGTGGCCTCGCAGGTCGTGCTGATCGCGACGGATATGGAAACGATCGGCGCGATCCAGCGAGAGGTGGAGTGTCAGCTGGCCGTCCTCCCGCGCCGGAATATCGCCGCGAAAGCCCTGGAGAACAGCCTCGCCATCGTCGCGGCGGCGCTGGAGGAGGCGGTGGAGATTTCCAATCTCTACGCGCCCGAACATCTGATCCTCTGCTTCGACGGCGCGGAACGCTTCCGCGATCATGTCACGCATGCCGGATCCGTGTTCT
>JBDHTS010000106.1:0-6567 GCA_039808845.1 Alphaproteobacteria bacterium
AGCGATCAGCGGGGAAGATGGCGCGGAACTGTCGATCCTGCGCGCCTCCAAAGTGCTGGACCGGCTGGGCAGCCGCGCGCCGCTGGAACTGAACGGCGTGGTCGAGGCGATGGACCGGGCCGCCGCTGAATTGCAACGCGCGGTCGGCCAGCTGGAAGCGATGCAGCGCGATCTGCAGACGGAGGGCGAGTCCGCGGAAGCGGTGGAGGACAGGCTCTACGCCCTGCGCGCCGCCGCGCGCAAGCATGGCTGCCGCGCCGACGAACTGCCCGCGCTGCGGGAGACGCTGGCGGCGAAGGTCGGACTGATCGACCGCAGCGGCGAAGTGCTGAAAAGGCTGGAGGCGGACGTCGCGCGGACTCGCGGGGCTTATATCGCCGCCGCCGAAAAAACGTCCGCCGCGCGGCGCAAGGCGGGGGCGAAACTGGACGCGCTGGTGGCGAAGGAATTGCCGCCATTAAAATTGGACAAGGCGACCTTCGTGACCAGCATCGAGACGCTGCCCGAACCGCAATGGGGGCCGGGCGGGACGGAGCGGGTGCAGTTCCTGGTCTCCACCAATCCCGGCGGCGCGCCGGGGCCGCTGCACAAGATCGCCTCCGGTGGGGAGATGGCGCGCTTCATGCTGGCGCTGAAGGTCGTTATGGCGGCGGTCGGCGCGGCCACGACCTATATTTTCGACGAGGTCGACACCGGCATCGGGGGCGCGACGGCGGCGGCGGTCGGCGAACGCCTCGCGAAACTGGCGGAAACGCGCCAGGTTCTGGCCGTCACCCATTCGCCGCAGGTGGCCGCGCGGGCCGGGCATCACTGGATCGTCATGAAACAGGGCGCGAAGGATATGCGAACGACCGTCGCGCCCCTGGCCGCCAATGACCGCCGCGACGAAATCGCCCGGATGCTGTCGGGCGCAACGGTGACGGAAGAGGCACGGAAGGCGGCGGAAAAGTTGCTGGAGGTTGGGACTTGAAAACGGTTTCCGTGATGAAGAGCGGTTAGCGTAACAGCCCAGCCTGTTTTAGTGAAGAGGCCATAAAGCCTCTATCGTGTCTGCCCGAATGCGGAAATAAGCGCGTTTAATAATATTGACATAAAAACAAAATTTGGACTACAAATCCTTAATAATAAGAATTAAGGGATTCATGATGAAACCGATAGAATTTCAAGTCGTTCAGGCCGTATGGCCCGAAAATGTCCAATGCGTTGTCGGCCGGGATTCAGGCCGCACGATAGTCTATGTCATGGATGGCGGATTGAATTTTGACACCATTACGCCCATAAGTGATCTCCGCACGGCATTCCTTAAAACCGCCCGTTTTATCGACGTTGTCCTTGATGGCGATCGGATCTGCATAACCGATGGCCATGGTCGGGAAACTCATGACCGCGAAAACCGTGCGCTGATCAATATCGATGAGATCGATACGCTTCAGGTATTCGATGAAGGAACGGCATGGATCACCCTTAAAAACGGCGGCGAAATTAATGGCGTGGTTTTAAGCGAACGCCATCTGGATAATCTGGTGCGCCGTGCTGGCCTTAATCTTGATGAACGCGTGCCCAACACGCCGGACAATCTGGGGGGGTATCGTCTATTCAGCAACCCGAATGTGGCGCCTTCGCCCAAACGAGAACGCCGTGCCGAACCTCCGACGATTACAGCGACCTTCAACCGGGTCTGCCCAAAATGTTCAAGGGAATCGCCTTGCGCCAGCGTAAACTGCGGCCTAAAAGATCCGGGATTCTTTTAGAAATATCAGGCAGCGAAATCGACCCAGACCGGGATGGAATTCGTATCGAGCGGCAATGCCGGGTTAAGCTGCGCTGATTGCTCTCAGCGCCCTTCTTTCCCGCCTGCGCCGCAGCGGGTGCGGTGGTGGTGGAAGTCGTTCCAGCCCAGGAACTGACAGATGATTCGGCCGCCCCTATACTCTTCCCTTCTCTGCGTGCTCCACGGTTAAACTTTTTCCTAAAATCGGGCAGAATAACGCCGGACCTTGAGTGATTCCGTCATGACCAAAAAAGCCATCGCCAATCTTTCCCCTGCCGACGCCCGCGCCCGCCATGAAGAGCTGGCCGCCGAAATCCGCCGTCATGATAAGCTGTATTACGCGAAGGACGCGCCGGAGATTTCCGACGCCGATTACGACGCGCTGAGGCAGGAGCTGGAGACGCTGGAGGCGGCGTATCCCGACCTGATCACGCCGGACAGCCCGACGCAGACCGTGGGAGCCGCGCCCGCCGCCGCTTTTAAAAAAGTGCGGCACGCGATGCCGATGCTGTCGCTTGGCAATGCGTTCGAGCCAGAGGATGTAACGGATTTCATCGCGCGGGTGCGGCGGTTTCTGGGGCTCTCCGAAACAGAAGAGATCGCCGTGGTGGCGGAGCCGAAGATCGACGGGCTATCGTGTTCTCTGCGCTATGAAAAAGGGAATCTGGTGCTGGCGGCCACGCGCGGCGACGGCCAGGAAGGCGAGGATATCACGGCGAACGTCCGCACCATCCGCGACGTGCCGAAGGCAATCAAGGGCGCGCCGGACGTGCTGGAGGTGCGGGGCGAGATCTACATGCGCCGCGACGATTTCATGGCACTGAACGAGCGGCAGGCGGCAGCCGGAGGGCAGATCTTCGCCAATCCGCGCAACGGCGCGGCGGGCAGCGTGCGGCAGCTGGATTCCTCGATCACGGCGGCACGGCCTCTGCGGTTCTTCGGCTATGCGCTGGGCGAGGCGAGCGCGTCATTGGCCGACAGCCAGAAAGGCATCCGTGACAGGCTGAAAGCCATCGGCTTCGTGGAAGCGGAGCCGTGGCGGCTATGCCACAGCGTGGAGGAGATGCTGGCCTATTACGACGAGGTGATGAAGCTTCGCCCCGACCTGCCGTACGAAATCGACGGTGTGGTTTACAAGGTCAATCGCATCGACTGGCAGGAACGCCTGGGTTTCGTGTCGCGTTCCCCGCGCTGGGCCGTCGCGCATAAATTCCCGGCGCAGCAGGCGGTGACGGTGCTGAACGCCATCACCATCCAGGTCGGGCGCACCGGCACGCTGACCCCCGTCGCGGAGTTGGAGCCGATCACGGTCGGCGGCGTCGTGGTTTCCCGCGCCACGCTGCATAACGAGGACGAGATCGCGCGCAAGGACGCGCGCGTCGGCGACCATGTGATCGTCCAGCGCGCGGGCGACGTGATCCCGCAGATCGTCGGCGTGGTGATGGAGAAGCGGAAACCGGACGCGGAGCCGTATCCGTTCCCGGCGGAATGCCCGATCTGCCGGTCCCTGGCGGTCAGGGAGGAGGGAGAAGTCGCGCGGCGCTGCACGGGCGGCCTGATCTGCGGCGCGCAGGCGGTGGAACGCCTGCGCCATTTCGTCAGCCGCGACGCGTTCGATATCGAAGGGCTGGGCGAGAAGATCATCCGGGAGTTCTGGGACGAAGGGTACATTAAGACGCCGGGCGATATCTTCCGGCTGGAGGAACAGGACAAGGGGAGCTTGACGCCTTTACGCGCCCGTGAGGGCTGGGGGGAGAAATCGGCGCGGAAGCTGTTCGACGCGATCGAGGCGCGGCGGACGATCGCGCTGGACCGGTTCATCTATGCGCTCGGTATCCGGCAGATCGGGCAGGCGACGGCGAAACGGCTGGCGGCGGCGTACGGGTCTTTGGATCACTTAATGGAAAGCATGGAGCAAGCGGCTCTGGATCCCGGCTTTCGCCGGGATGACGACTTACTGGAGACAGTCACCCCGGCGAAAGCCGGGATCCAGGGGGCTTGGGACGACCTCTTGAATGTGGAGGATGTCGGACCCAGCGTTGCGGAGGATCTGGTGGCGTTCTTTGCCGAACCGAATAACCAGAACGTTCTCGCCGACCTGAAAAAACTGCTGACGATCGAGGATTACGTCGCGCCGAAAGTGAAGAACAGCGCCGTCGCGGGCAAGACGGTCGTTTTCACCGGCACGCTCACCACCATGACGCGGCCCGAGGCGAAGGCCCGCGCGGAAGCGCTGGGCGCGAAGGTCGCCGGTTCCGTCTCCGCCAAAACGCATTACGTGGTGGCGGGGGAGGATGCGGGCTCGAAGCTGAAAAAGGCAGAGGAATTGGGTGTGACGGTGCTGACGGAAGAGGAATGGCTTGATTTGATAAAAACATAGGATTGGTGTATTATTATGGCTAAACAAATTTAGTATTAAAAACAGTGGTTTAGTAAATATGCCGGGAGAAGCATATAGCCGTTTGACCCAGATATTCAGCGAATGGACTGAACTTTATTATCATTTAGATTATCTCCAGCCCAGAAAATGGACTTCAGAAGGCCAGGATCTGGCCAAGATTGTTGAAGATATTAAAGCGACCCGCCTGAAGCAAAAGCTTCTTCTCTCAAATTACGATGCCCTTAACCTTCTTGACTTGGCCGGGAAGGAAAATCTGACACCGGTTGAGCGCGCCAACCTGAGGGAGATGCGGCGCTGGGCTATCCATACGATGTCGCCTTCCAATCAAAGTATTATAGATTTGGAAGACGCAATGCAGTCTTCGGAATGGGGATGGCTGGATAGTTTTGAATATGCACAAGAACACGGAAAGTCCAAAGCCTGGGAAGATCTTGTCAAACCCAGAATACGGGAGATGTTTGCCCGCCGCCGGGAATATGCGCGTGAGATTGCACAAAATCTTGGCTGCAAACCATCCGAGGTTGCCCTGGATGAGTGGAATCCGCACATGCGAAATACCGATATCGCAAAGCTTGCTAAGGAAGCTCGGCAAAACGGGATGTTCCGCAAAATGTTCGAGCGGACAGCAGAGTTTTATAAAACGCAGCCCGAAGTACTTCCGATTACATTTGATCCTGAGATTTTTACGAAGGAAAAAATACTGTCCTTTGTTGAAAAAATGAAGAACAGCGTTCTCAATGCCATGGAATTGTCTGATCAGGAGCGCGCAAAAACGAAGACGGTCATGGGATTGATGGAGAATCCGTTCTGCTGGGGCACGCCTGAAGACATCATGGTGACTGTCGAGCACCGTCCGGATTTTGGTTTTCTGACGACGGTCGGCAACGGCATGCACGAACTTGGGCATATGGCGTATCTCATCAGCACAGGCCGTTATCCTGAAGGAATGAAAGGGCAGCCGGTGGGGTTGCTGAACGGCTATGGCATTCATGAACTGTCCGCCATGTATTTCGAGCAATTGTCGCTTACGCCGCAGTTTTTCAAAATCATCGGCCCGGTCATCCGTGAACATTTTGGCGTCGATGGGCCGGAATTTTCAGATGAAAATCTTTATCGTGCGGCGATAACACCCTCTTTTGACAACCCGAACTGGGGCAGCAGCGAATTGGCGCTGCTGCCCAACATGCTGTGGCGGGTCGAGGCGGAGCAGGCTCTGCTTGATGCCGAAACAGATGAAGAGTTCAATCAGGTCATCGACTCCTTGCCGCAACGCTGGGCCGAAACCATGACGGAATTAACGGGTGTCGCGCATGACCCGGCTGACTTCGAGATTGACGCCAGCCACTGGTTCGACCGCCAGACGGGATATTTCTGGGCCTATGTGCAGGGTGGTATGGCCGCGTCTGCGATACATAGAAATTTCGAAACTTCAGATCTGGCGCAATCGGCTGAAACGGCGGCGACACTTGAAGATCTGTTGCGTCCCCACATGAAGAATATGCAAGATCTGGTTTTCCAGTATGGGAGCATCTTCACGCCTATGGAATTGGTCGAGCGCGCCGTGGGACATGCGCCGACAGTACAGGAATATGTTGAAAACCGGTATCCTGAAGTTTTTGAAAATCGGCCTTCTGCGCACACCTATAGACTCGAGCCTGCGCTGGTATAGTCTTAACGATGCGGTGGTGCGTTAAGAGTCAAACGCCTGCAGAAACGCGTTTCTGTACGCATCCTTCTCCATCAGTATTTCATGTTTCGCCTCGGGCAATTCAAGCAGGAGGCAGTTCGGCAGGGTCGGCGCGGCCTGGCGGATGGCGGCGTTGTCGACCAGCGTTTCCCGTCCGGCGAGGGCGATCAGAATGGGACAATCGATCCTCTTCAGCCTGGCGGGATTGCGCGCGGCGCGGCAGGACCGGATGGCGGCATGAACCCAGCCATAGGTCACGCCGCCGGCGCGTAGTTCCGGATCAGCGCGGAACCATGTGTCCATAAGCGCTGCCCTTTGAGGGTCGGAGGACAGCTTGCCTTCTTCCGCCTTCTCCTCGACCGGGCTCCATTTCCCGGCGGAGAGGGTATAGCTGGAGGATGCGAAGGCATTCAGCGCCGCGGACACGCCGATCTGCAGCGGCACGGGCATCCATTCGAGGGCCTTGATGCCCAGCAGCGGCGCGGTCAGCGCGGCGCGGATGAAAATCCCCGGATGATGCTGCAAATAGCGCAGGCCGATATTCCCGCCCATCGAATGGGCCAGCATGATCAGGGGAATGGAACGACCATCCGCCCGCCGCGCCATCGGCTGGACACGGTCCGTGATAAAACGGTGCAGGTCGGCGACATCGTGGTCGAAGCCGTAAGAATGCCGCTTCTCCCGGTCCTCCGTGAAATAGCGGGCGGA
>JBDHTS010000107.1:0-6476 GCA_039808845.1 Alphaproteobacteria bacterium
TGGCCGTATCATGAGAAGTTCGCGAAGAAAAACATCATGGCCGTTCTCGGCTGCGGCTTCGATCCGGGCCAGACCAACATTTATTGCGCCTATGCGCAGGAAAAACTGTTCGACTCCATCGAAACGATCGACATCATCGACTGCAACGCCGGCAATCACGGCAAGTCGTTCGCCACCAACTTCAATCCGGAAATCAATATCCGCGAAGTGACCCAGCGCGGTAAATACTGGGAAAACGGGAAATGGATGGAGATCGATCCGCTCTCCATCTCCGCGATGATCGATTACCCGGAAGTCGGCCCGGTGAAATCCTACCTCATCTATCATGAGGAGGAAGAGAGCCTTGTGAAGAACATTCGCGGCCTGAAACGCATCCGCTTCTGGATGACGTTCTCGGACAACTACATCAAGCATCTGGATGTGCTGCAGTCCGTCGGTATGACGCGGATCGACCCGGTCGTGCATAACGGCGTCGAGATTATCCCGCTGGAATTCCTGAAAACCCTGCTGCCCGCGCCGTCGAGCCTTGCCGAGAACTACACCGGCAAGACGTCCATCGGCTGCGTCATCAAGGGCAGGAAGAACGGCAAGGACTCGACGCAGTTGATCTACAACGTCTGCGATCATGCCGAAACGAATAAGGAAATCGGCGCGCAGGCTGTATCCTACACCACCGGCGTTCCGGCGGTGACGGGCGCGATCATGATGTTCAAGGGCCTGTGGACCGGCAAGGGCGTGTTCAACGTCGAACAGCTCCCCGCCGTCCCCTTCATGGATGAAGTCGCGAAACAGGGCCTGCCCTGGCATGTGAAGGATTTGAAAACAGGCGAGCAGAAGGATCTGCTGGCGGCGTAAGGGTTGAGGAAACAGGGGCCGTTAGATGTCTTCGCCTGCACCAGTTAAATTGGGCGCTCTGTCTGTTGATCGGCTGAATGAAGCTGTTGAGCTTGTCGTTCAATGCTTTGGCGAAGAGCAAAGAGCTTTAGTGACGAGTGACCTTAAGGCCACTTTTGAAACGGCTTCTCTCAGGCCTCAAACCTTCTGTGCGGAGAGTAACGGGCAGATCGTGGGACTCGTGCAATCCCATGAAGGTTTAATGCACTGGGACATGAGATATTTCTCCTGGCTGGCGGTTCATCCTGATGAAAGAAGGCAAGGGATCGCCCGCCAATTGCTTGATCATGCGGAGAAAGATGCCGTTCGGACTCAATTCCAGGGAAGGGCAGGCACTTTCCTGATCGTGTCCTCAACCGATCCGGAATTTTACGAGAAGCTTGGGTATGAAAGAGGCAGCATCAAAACCGTCGATGGCTGTCCCATCATGATGAAGCACTACCGCCCAGGATCAGAGCAGTGAAAGTAAGTAAAAGAAACCGACCTTCTCTCCTTCTCGTCACCAATCCCGATAACGGATTTCCAGAGGAAGACCTTAAAGTAGCCGAAGGGTTATCCGGTTCGTTCAATGTCGCCATCGTGCGGCCCGCCGAAGCAACAGACCGGCTGAAAAACGCCGATCTCTGCCTGATCCGCAACGCATGGCCGATGCGGGATTTCAATGCGGATTTCTCGCGTTTGGGAGAGGAGGCGCGTCGGCTCAGAAAACCGGTCTACAATCCGTTTCACCGCACCGGCCATATCGAGGACAAAAGCTATCTTGTCGACCTGACGCGGCAGGGTTATCCGGTTATTCCCACGGCGTTCAACGCGGCGGCGCTGCGAAAGCCAGCGACAGGGCGCTATGTGATCAAGCCGTCCGACGGCTGTTCTTCGTCGGGTGTGCGCATAATAAACAACCCGCCACCGGAAACGCCGGGCCATATCGTCCAGCCTTTTTTCGAGCTGACGGAGGAAGTGTCCTATTTTTTCATCGACAAACGGTTTGTTTACGCCCTGCGTACGGAAGGGGACCGTTGGGAGGATCTGCGCTGGTATGAACCAGCGGAAGAAGAGATCGAATGGGCGCAACGTTTCGTCGCCTGGAACGCCATGCCCTATGGCCTGCAACGCATCGACGCCGGACGCACGAAGGACGGGAAGCTCTGGCTGATGGAAATCGAGGACATGCGGCCTTATCTGTCACTGGAGTGTCTCACCGAAAACCAGAGCATCAATGTAATAGAGTGTTTAGGACGGTCTCTGGAAAACATGCTCAAATAACTAATTCGGCTAAATAGCGTGAATTTGTTTGCCTTTTGTTCGTAGTTTATATTAGAAAGTCCCTGAATTTTAAGCGAATGGGATTGCATGCAGACAATTTTGCTAACGCTGGCTTTCAATAAGGTTTCTCCCGTTTTATTCCGTCAGACAATTGAGGAAATTCGGCAAGCTCATCCCTTTTTTAACGATAACCTCGAACTGAAGTCCGATTACAGTTCCCACGAATGCTGGCTTTCGCAAGATGGAAATTGTGGGTTCGCGGTCGCGCCAGATTGCGAATTACTGAATGTGTTTTCCCGTTTTACAGGACAAGGAACGGCTACAGTCAATTTTGCAAAAGGAAAATATCCATGGCTTCATCTGAACTGCTATGCCGACGGTTTCCTGCAGGGTTTTTACCAAAACCTGGGATTTGAACCGGTACGCTATGAGCAAAACTGGGAAGAAGGCGGTCCAAGGGTCGTATTTATGCAACTGAATGCAAAATAATGAACCGATCGGTTTTGCTTCATATTCCTCATGCCTCGACTTTAATTCCCGAGCAGTATCTGGATGACTATGTCATCGATCAAGATGCTTTAAGACAAGAGAATCTGAGGCTGACGGACATGCATACCGACGAGCTGTATGTCCTGCCGGGCGCCGCAAGAGCGGTGTTTCCTGTTTCCCGTTTCCTGGTCGATGCCGAAAGATTCGAGGACGATGCGCTGGAACCCATGGCGGCGAGAGGGATGGGCGCACTTTACACCGTGGGAACCGATCTGTCCCCCTTGCGCCCGGAGATTGCCCTGCCGAGGCGCGAGGAATTGCTGGAAAAGTATTACAGGCCTCATCATCGCTTTTTAAATACATGGGCTGATGAGAGGGCCGGGGCGGAATGCCTGCTCATCGATTGCCACAGTTTTCCTTCGCGCGCACTGCCCTACGAGATGGAAAAGAGACAGGCCGAGCGCCCCGAGGTATGCATAGGAACGGATTCGTTCCACACCCCGGCGCGCCTGTCGGAAGCGGCGGTCGACGCCTTCAGGGCCTTGGGTTATTGGACAGAGACCGATACGCCCTTTTCAGGCACGCTGACGCCGTCAAATCATTACGGAAAGACCGCTGCCCTGCGTTCGATCATGATCGAGGTGCGGAAAGACCTGTATATGGACGAGGAAACCGGTGAAAAAAACGGGCAGTTCCAGACGGTCCGCGATCACGTGACGGCAGTGATACAGGAATTGTGCGCTGTTCTGGGTCTGGACATCACCCGCAATTGAACTCAAAATCCTTATACCCGTACCGGTGCAACATCTCGACCGCGCCGTTCTCGCGGATGATCGTGAAGTCCGGCTTTTGATGCCCGTTGAACCAGTTGGCTTCGCCGAGGGAATACTGGATCCCCTGGTCGAAGACGATCTTGTCGCCCGGCTTCAACGGCGCGTCGAAGCTGTAGTCGCCCCAGCTGTCGCTGGCCATGCAGGTGCGGGCGGCGAGGGTGTAGGTATGCGGTTTCTTGCCCGGCTCGTCCGCGCCGAGAACGTTCAGGCGCACGCCCGCCTTCCGCACATCCGGGCAGTGGCAGTTGGCGGAGGCGTCGAGAATGGCGGATTGCAGACCGTCCGCCTCCACGATCCCGACCACGCTGGCGGCGATGTATCCGGCATTTAAGGTGACCGAGCCGCCGGGCTCCAGGATGGTCTGCACGCCGGGGAATTGCGCCTTGAAGCGGTTGAGCGCGCCGATCAGGATCTCTGCGTCATAGCCCTCGCCGGTGATGAAATGCCCGCCGCCGAAATTGACGTGGCTGACCTGTTTCACGTAAGCGGCGGCCTCGTCCGCGATCTTGTCGATCAATTGGGCTGATGCGTCCGCCATGTTCTCGCAGAGCGCATGGGCATGCAGGATATCGACTTTCCCCCACGGCACGGTGTCGAGCCGCTCCAGCGGCACGCCGAGCCAGGAGCCGCGGCGGCAGGGATTGTACTGATCGTACTGCGTCACCGACAGGCGCGGGTTGATGCGGATGCCGATTTTGTGCGCCTTGCCCGCTGCGCGGATGCGCGGTTCGAACTGCTCCAGCTGTGCGACCGAATTGAAATAGAAATGCACCGGCGTCCCGAGCGCCAGCAGTTCGGTAATGTCCGCCTCCGTATAGGCGGGGCAGAAGACATGCACTTCCTTTCCAAAATGCGTATGGCCGAGCCGCGCCTCATACGGTCCGCTGGCGGTCGAGCCGTCCAGCGTTTCCGCGATGATATTGAACAGATGATAAAGCGGGCAGCCCTTGATGGCATAGATGATCTGCGTGCCTGTGCGGTCCTTGACCGCCTGGAATTTCTTCAGATCCTCGCGGAGCCGCGCCTCGTCCGCCACATAGGCAGGCGTCTGGATCTGGTCCAGTTTTTCAAGGATGCGATGCCCGGTTTTCATGCGCTTTATTCCTTTTCGCTTTTTGGTATTAATATGTTGTTTTTAAAGAATTTGTCCAACTTTTTTTAAACGCGGAGGACCGGAGGGCCGGAGTTATAAGAAGCCGCGCAGCATGTTTAAAAAAGGCAACACGAAGTTAAAATGAAGTGTAAGAGAAGAACACAAAGCTCTTCGTGCTCTTCGTCTTATGCTTCGTCTTCTTCGTGTTGATTTTTCTGCGCTGCGCGCGGCTAAACTCCGGATCTCTGCGTTAAATTTATGGACGGGCAGGCGCGCCAACCGTATGATCGCGCTGGAAAACCAAGGGAGACTGAACGCATGGCCGACGGCCCGATCCTCGTTCCCGCCGAATGGGAAAAGCACAAGGCGATCTGGACCTGCTGGCCGTCGCATCCGCCGCTCTGGGCCGGAAAACTGCTGGATCAGGCGCGCAAGGAAATCGCGGCCATGGTGAAGGCGCTCTCCGCCGGCGACGCCGTCAAGGTGCTGGCCCTCGGCGAGGAAGCCATCAAATCCGCGAAGTCCCTGCTGGGCGCGTCTGCGGAGGTGATCCCGGCGCAGTTCGGCGATATCTGGCTGCGCGACACGGGCCCGATCTTCGCGCGCCAGGGCGGGCAGCCGGTCGCGCTGCGCTTCCGCACCAACGGCTGGGGCGGCAAGTACGTCTATGAATTCGACGACCGGGTGGGGGATACGGTCGCTGCGCTGTCCGGCGCGGAAACCAGGCGCTTCGATTTCGTGATGGAAGGCGGCGCGCTGGAGCATGACGGCGAGGGCACGATCCTGACCACGCGCCAGTGCCTGCTGAACCCCAACCGCAACCCCGGCATGGATCAAGCGATGCTTGAAAGCGCGCTGAAAAAGGCGTGCGGCGCGCGCAGGATCCTGTGGCTTGGCGACGGGATGCTCAACGACCACACGGACGGGCATATCGACAACGTCGCCCGCTTCGTCGCCCCGGGCAGGGTGGTGTGCCAGAGCGCGTCCGGCGATGACGATCCGAACGCAGCGTTTTTCGACGCGACGGCGGCGGATTTGAAAACCATGAAGGACGCGGCGGGCCGCGCGCTGGATGTCATTCGCATTCCGTCGCCCGGCCGCGTAACGGACGAGGATGGAAATATCATCCCGGCAAGCCATATGAATTTCATCATCGGCAATAAGACGGTCGTGGTGCCAACCTATGGCACGCCGTCGGCGGACGAGGCGGTGGCCGCGCTGGCCCGCCTGTTCCCCGAGCATAAAGTCACCGGTTCGCCGTCGAACGCCGTGCTGACCGGCGGCGGGTCGTTCCATTGCATCACGCAGCAGGAGCCTTTGTAGGATTCTCCCTCTTCCCCACGGGGAGAGGGCCGGGGTGAGGGGTGGTGCCGTTCATGCTATATTCAAAACGAGGTATTTGATTTTACCGCCCCTCACCCTAACCCTCTCCCCGGAGGGGAGAGGGAATAAGAGAAAGGATTTGTCATGACCAAACGTACCCTGACCGTCGCCGTGATCCAGACGTCGTATGGAAAGGATATCGATGAGAATATCGGAAAGACCGCCGCCTTCATCCGCGAGGCGGCGGGAAAGGGCGCGCAGATCATCCTTCCCTCCGAATTGTTCCAGGGGCCGTATTTCTGCACGACGCAGGAGGAATGCTGGTTCGACAACGCCTATCCGGCGGCTGAACACCCCTGTGTGCTGGCGCTGCAAAAGCTGGCAAACGAACTGAATGTCGCCATACCGGTTTCGATCTATGAACGCGAAGGCCCGAATTATTACAACAGCGTGGCGATGCTGGATGCGGACGGGTCGCTGATGGGCGTCTATCGCAAGAGCCACATCCCCGACGGGCCGGGCTATCAGGAAAAATATTATTTCCGTCCCGGCGACACGGGATTCAAGGTCTGGAAAACGAA
>JBDHTS010000108.1:0-6438 GCA_039808845.1 Alphaproteobacteria bacterium
GCAAGGGCGGAGTGCACGACCGGGGGGGGGAACCGGTTTTACAGTGTGCTGATGGAACGGTAGTCGTGAGTCGCGAGTAAAGTTGCTGCGCTTTTTACTCACGACTCCCTACTCACGACTTACGACTTACATCCGCTCCGGCACGCTGATTCCCAGCAGATCCAGAACCGTTTCCAAGGTCTGCACCGTCATGGCGCAAAGCGCGAGGCGGCTTTGCTTCAACGCTTCGTCGGGTTCCGAAAGGATATGGCAGGCACCGTAGAAGCTGCTGAATTGCTGCGCGAGGCGGAAGGCGTAATCGCACAAATGATGCGGGGCATAGTGGCGGAACGCGGCGTCGAAGACGTCGGGGAATTCGGTCAGGGCCAAGGCCAAGGGGCGGTCGGCGTCTTTCAACGCTAGAGGGTTGGATGATTGGCTGATTGGCTGATTAGCTTTGCGCAGCAGGGATTTGATCCGCACCGCCTGGTACAGCAGGTACGGGCCGGTCTTGCCCTCGAAGCTCGACATGCGGTCGAGGTCGAAAATGTAATCGACATGCGGCTGGTTCGAAAGATCGGCGAACTTAATCGCGGCGACGGCCACCTTGCGCGCGATGTCTTCCTTCTCCGCCGCGCCGAGATCCTTCGCAAGCTCCGCCTCCTCCAGCCGCGCGCGCGCCTTGTCGGTCGCCATGCCGATCATGTCGGCGAATTTCATCACGCCGCCGGCGCGGGTCTTGAAGGGCTTGCCGTCCGGGCCGTTCAGCGTACCGAAGCCAATGAATTTCTTCTCGACGCCGGGCGCATAATCCGCCTTTGCCGCCGCGCGGAATACCTGCTCGAAATGCAGGCCCTGCCGCTTGTCCACCACATAGACCAGTTTCGCGAGATCCGCCCCGTATTCGCGCGCGCGTTCATAGAGCGTCGCGAGGTCGGTCGTGCCATAAGTCACCGCGCCGTCCGACTTGAAGAACATCAGCGGCGGCATCTCTTTATTATCGCCTTCCTCCGCTACCGGCACGATCAGCGCGCCCTGATCCATCACCGCGAGTCCTTTGGCTTTCAGGTCTTCGGCGATGGCGGGAATGACGTCGTTCACATCCGCCTCACCCTTCCACAGCTCGAAGGTGACGCCGAGCGAGTCGAAATTCGCCTTCATGTCCGCCTTGGACAGTGTCATGAAATGGTTCCACAACGCGCGATAGCCAGGACGGCCGTTCTGCAGTTCCGCCGTCGCCTTGCGCGCCCGTTCCAGACGTTCGGGATTGTCGCGGCAGGCCTGCGAGGCCTCAGGGTACATCTTTTCGAGATCGGCATAGGTGAAGGGCGGATTCACGGCGCAGGCGGTCTCGGAAAAATTCGGGCTGAAATAGATCCAGCCGGGGTTGCGGATTTCCATCTCGCTGATGATCTGCCCCATCGGCAGGCCCCAGTCGCCCATATGCACATCGCCGAGCGCGGTGTAGCCCGCCATGCGGATGATGCGCTTCAGCGCGTCGCCGATGATGGTGGGGCGCAGATGCCCGACATGCATCGCCTTCGCCACGTTCGGCCCGCCGTAATCGACAATGACCGTTTTGCCGCGGCCCGTATCGGCGACGCCGAGGCGGGAATCCTTCGCCGTTTCGGCGAGATGCGCGGCAAGATAATCGTCAGTGACGTTCAGGTTGATGAAGCCGGGACCCGCGATTTCGATCTTCGAGAATTCGGCGCGTTCTTTCAGCTTTGCGACGATGTTCTCCGCCACCGCGCGGGGATTTTTCTTCGCCTGCTTCGCCGCGCCCATCGCGCCATTGCATTGGAACTGCGCCAGATCGGGCCGGTCGGACACGCGCACGATGCCGAGGTCGGGAGGCAGACCGAGGCCAGCAAAGGCCTCACCAGTGAGAACGGAAAGTTTTTGTGTCAGAGACGTCATTGTCCAGCCTGCCCGGAGAAAATCTGCAAACAAACAAGCATACAGGCCCGGCATACGCAAGGCGGAAGGCATAAAATATCAAGCCGTTGAAATATATTGTAATTTTTCAGAGCTATCAGTTCGTTTGCGCGTTTTTTTACACGCGCCATACCATGGCATGGAAAAGTTACGACACTGAAAATAAATGATTTTTTGAGCTTCAATAGTTCGTTTCGCGTTTTTTGCAGTTTTGTAGAGCAGCGTACAGCCGTTAAGGCACAACGGCACATTCCCAGCATTTTAGAGTGGCGATCAAGATCGTTTTGGGGCTGTGTATTTTTGTCTCGCTTGTGCATGGGCACATGATAGGATCAAATTCCTGTTTTGTCAATCCGCCCGAAGTAAGTTTTATTGATGCCAAAGGGCAGGCATGATAAATTCTGTAAACTGAAGATCAGGGATATAAAATGCATCTTTCCAGCACTTTTAACCGTGAACAACACGATTCCCTCGTGCGGCTGTTCCGCGATACGTATGACGAATTTTTATACAATGTCGAAGAGAAAAGCGGCAACCGCCGTCTCAGGCTGAACGGGATGGATTTTTACCTGATTCAGGGCGCCAAAAACTTTGGCCCCAATGGAGATGCCCATCACGCCATCGTGCACCGCCATTCCGACGGCGCTTATGTCGTTCTGGAAGGTGAAATGGGAAAAGGGAATTTTCGCGGAGTCAGCGCCGCCTTCCTGCCCGAGGGCGATCCCATGCAGCATGCACAGGCCTTGATCCGCGAACTACAGAGGAATATCGATATCCTGCATGAAAACAATCCGGATATGATGGAGGAAGGCGAGCTTAATCCGCATAGAGTGCGTGATTTTCTGCTTTCTCTTACGGATGAGCTTGATGACGAAGAGGTCAGGAAGACGACGGATCTTTATATCAGGCCTTTTGAAACGGCGCGCAATTCTGCGCCTCATCCTCAACGTCCAGGCCCTGCCTGAATCATCAGATCACGCTTCAAGTGGCCAGAACCGCACCAAAAACCTGAGGCTTCGTAACCCGTTTTAAGCTAAAGAAATTTTTACCACTAGGAACACGAAGAACACTAAGACTTTGTGAACTTGGTGTCCTTCGTGTTCTTAGTGGTGAATCTTTTTTTACGGCCTGCGGCGCTATTTGTTACGCCGTCATCCGCTGCGCGCAGTAGAACAGCATCTGCAGCGAGGTCTGGCCGATGGCGAGGCCGACCGCGGCCGCCACTACGCCCATTTCCCAGGACAGGCGGAAGGCGCGCATCACCGTGTAGCCGAAGACGGCGAGGCTGTAGAACGACACCACGGTAAACAGGCCGTAGGTGGACATCCATTCCTGATGCAGGGCCATCGATATGTAGACCGGCAGCCCCACCACCAGGCCGCCGAGATCCGACCAGTTGGAGATGGTGATGAAGCGGATGAATTCCTCATGCCTGTCCAGCGCCTTGCCCACGGCATAAAATATATAGAGAGACAGGACCATGACGGCGATCTTACGGACGGTATACAGCGCGATGACCTCCCCCGCCGACAGCCCCGCGATCTCCGGCCGGCTGGCCATGAACACGCCCGCCATCGCGACGGGGAACAGCAGGGCCGGAACGATGAAGGACAGCGCCATATCCCGCCGCGACGCCGTAAACCGCTCCACCCCGCGGCGCATGAAAAGGTGCAGTTCGAGCACGCCCAGAAGCTTCTGTCTGATATTCTGCATTGTGTCCTCCTCTTTTCCTTAAGGATGACGGAAATCGGGTGGGAGGTCAAAATTTGCGTTTCTACGATTTTCTTGACAATGTTATGTCCAGTAAAGTAGCTTTCTACCATGCAAATTTCTAATAAAATCAACCAGAAAATATCGGATGGCTTGGTTAAAATATACAACACTGCCAGCCAAGCGATAGGAATTGCCGATCAAGGCATCAGAGAATATCTGAAACCTTCTTCTTCAAAGGTTTTGATAGCTGCATTTTTAGCACAGCAAATTCTTTCAGGTACTCTGGGTAATATATATTTTATCAGGATGCTGAAGAAGCTTTAGAAACGCTAGGCATCGATCAGCAGACTGCGCAACAAATCTCTCCTGTATTTCCCGTGGTCGTTAGGCCAACGCCCCAAGACAGAACGCCATTCGACAAGCTTTATAATTCCATTGTCCCACTTCCGACTTTCTTTGGAATGCTGTATTCAACCTACAACAGTTTGTTTCCTTCGGACGGGGCGGCGACTCCGTTTCTTGTGTGCGACGTAACTACGCCATTACCAGAGAAATTTGATGCCGCCAAAACCTGGGCTACCTCCTGGGTCCACGTGCGACCCGAGTCTATGCGTCCGTTGGATTTATCAGATGACGCTGTTCTGCTGTACATTCTTATACATGAATTCGCACATTGCGGTCCGGAGAAGATACCAGAGAATATCTTTTCTGGAATATATAGCAATTATTTGCCCTACAGCGTTCAAAACCTTTTCCGGCCTTTAGCTGCATGGATCAATAATTCTATTAATTCTGAAGAACGCCAAGCTGACCTTACCGCCATACAGGTCATATCAGAAAAGCTCGACGTAAAAGAAATTGAAAAATTTGTTCTCTATTCAAGAGCAACAGACACGAATCCGTTGTTTTTTAAAGATTATGATACAAGACATGATCTTGCTCTCTATATAGATTCTTATCTGAATGGCACGGCACCTCCATCTATAGAAGATGTCCAAAACTCCAGAAACGAAATTGTAGACCGTGTTAACGCGGTTCTGAAATCGTTTAAATTTCCCGAGGCAAAGATAAACTGGGTAGAATATTACATACCCAAATTTGAAGATCGCATGCTCCAAGATGATGAAAATTCAATCTTTATATTGCGAGTAATTAATAAAGTTCGCCAAAACGATCAGGGGACGCTTTCACCTCTCGCACGCAGGCGTCTCGAACTGTTCATAGAGGGCATGACCTATTTTGCGCCTAATGTGGTAAGCAGAGCACTTGCTCCAAGGCCTATACCACAGCCTAGCCCTGCGACTTAGACATCCAAATTCGTCACCTTCAGCGCATTGTCCTGGATGAACTGGCGGCGGGGTTCGACGATGTCGCCCATCAGGGTGGAGAAGATCTCGTTCGCTTTTTCGGCGTCCTTGATGTTTACTTGCAGCAGGGTGCGGATGTTCGGGTCGAGGGTGGTTTCCCAGAGCTGTTCGGGGTTCATTTCGCCGAGACCTTTGTATCGCTGGATCGTCAGGCCCTTGCGGCCCAGAAGCTGGATCGCCTCGTACAGGCTGGTCGGGCCGCTGACCGTCGCCAGGGTTTTCGGCGTGTCGCCTTTGCCGTCCTTTTGCAGCAAGGCGGCCTCGTTCTCGAAATTCTCCATCAACCACTCGCGGGCCGCGTTGAGGCGGATCGCCTCCGGCGAGCGGATATGGTCGGGCGTGATGCGGAAACGCTCTGTCACGCCGCGCAGGGTGCGCGACAGGGCGTAACCGCCGACAGGTGTGAATTCACAGCGCCAGGTCTTTTCCCGCTCCGCCGCGTGCAGGTTCATGCGCGTGGCCAGGGTTTCGGCGCGTTTTTTCGACCCGGCCTCGTCGCCCAAGGATTTTTCGTCGAGCGCGCCGACCAGCGCCGCCTGTTCCACCGCCTCGCGGCTGCCGATTTTCTGGGCGAGGGTCTGGATATTCTGGCGCAGGGCGCGGGCGCGCTGCAGCACGTCGCGGAGATCGTTGCCGGAACGCACGACGCCGCGGCTGTCCTTCAGCACCGCGTCGTCCAGCATCGCGTCGATCAGGTAATCGTCCAGCGCGCCCTCGTTCTTCAGATACAGCTCGCCCGCGTTGCCGCGCTTCACCTTGAACAGCGGCGGCTGGGCCACGTAGAGATAGCCGCGCTCGATCAGCGGGCGCATATGGCGGTAGAAGAAGGTAAGCAGCAACGTGCGGATGTGCGACCCGTCGACGTCGGCATCGGTCATGATGATGATCTTGTGATAGCGGATCTTGTCGACGTTGAAATCCTCCATCCCGATGCCGGTGCCGAAGGCGGTGATCAGCGTGCCAAGCTCGTTATTGCCGAGGATCTTGTCGAAGCGCGCGCGCTCGACGTTCAGGATCTTGCCGCGCAGGGGGAGAATCGCCTGATATTTCCGGTCGCGCGCCTGTTTCGCCGAGCCGCCCGCCGAGTCGCCCTCGACGATGAAGATTTCGGATTTGGACGGATCGCGCTCCTGGCAGTCGGCCAGCTTGCCGGGCAGGCTGGAGATGTCCAGAACGCCCTTGCGGCGCGTCATCTCACGGGCCTTCCGCGCGGCCTCGCGCGCGTGGGCGGCGTCGATGATCTTGGACACGATGATCTTCGCATCCTTCGGATTTTCCTCAAGCCACGTGCTCAGGCCTTCCTGCACGGCGGCGCTCACCACCGGCTGCACCTCGGAGGAGACGAGCTTGTCCTTCGTCTGGGAGGAGAATTTGGGATCGGGCACCTTCACCGACAGGACGCAGGTCAGGCCCTCGCGCATGTCCTCGCCGGTCAGAGTCG
>JBDHTS010000109.1:0-6151 GCA_039808845.1 Alphaproteobacteria bacterium
AACGTGAATCTTTATTGAAAGATTATGGTTTTGCCTGGGTAACCCTGGCATTTTTCCTGTTTTCACTCGTGCTCCATTGGGTTTTTGGCTGGTATGCCTATGAAGATGAACAAAAGGCCCTGGGACACCCGGTGGAAACAGCGGGCTATGCCGTGGAAATGCTCCGCGATACCTTTGAAAACTGGCAGTCCGAGTTTCTGCAGCTGCTATGGCAGGTAGGGGGATTGGCCGTTCTACTCTATGTCGGATCTCCCCAGTCCAAGGAAGGGGACGACCGTATGGAGGCAAAGCTCGATGCCATCCTGAAACAGCTGGATCCGGTGAAAGGCAAAATGCTCATCGAAGACATCGACAATGCCTATGCCGGGCGGCATACGGATACGGTCAATCCCATATCCAGAAAATAACGATAAGTAAGTTTAATTGGTGCCCAGAAGAGGACTCGAACCTCCACGATGTTGCCACCACAAGTACCTGAAACTTGCGCGTCTACCAATTCCGCCATCTGGGCTTATAAAGACAGCGGGATTTTCTAGCTTATAGGGATGGGAATGTCAAATGGGTTTATGATGTGTTAATATCCGAAAATAGGCATGCCGGGTCCTGGCCGCCTCTCTTAACCGTCTCTTAAACGCTTGGCCTTATGCTTGATGCTGCGAAGGCAACAGACTTCTCTTGAAGGGCGCTCCTGCCATGAAAATCCTCGTCATAGACCGCGATACCCTGACGACGCAGCTCATCCGCTCGAAGCTGGAGGCGATGGGTCATACCGTCATCGATGAGGCGGTCAAGAACACGGCGCTGGAGCGTCTGGGACGCGAGGAGTTCGACGCTGTGTTTTTCGATCCCGCCCCGCAGAACAACGCCCGGCCCGTCGTGCTGGGCATCCGCCGCGCCGTCAAGAATTATCCCTATGTCGTGCTGATGTCGCAGGATCTGAGCCGTGAGGAGGCCTTGAAATCCGGCGCCAACGATGTACTGGTCAAGCCGCTGGATGCTTCGCGCCTGGAACCGATCATCGACAATGCCTCACGCCTGACGAAGCTCATTCGCCGCATCGGCGATGACTCGGAGGATTTTCCGTCCGCCGGGGGCGTGATCGCCAAATCCGCCTTCAACCAGCTGTTCCTGTCGGGCATAGACCGTGCCGACCGTTACGGCGAACGCACGTTTCTCGTGTTTATCGGCATTCAGAACGACAAGGAAATCCTGGAGCTGGACGGGCCGTACGCGGCGGAGTTTTCCGCCGCCAAGCTGTCGCAGTATCTCGTCCGCCTGCGCCGTCAGTCGGATATCATCGCCCAGACGGGGAAAAGCGAATACTGCCTGATGCTTCAGCGCCCCATGTATGAGACGGAGCCGGTGGATGCCGCCAACCGCTTTGCCGAAGCGCTGGGAAAAATGGAAGATATCTGCATCAACGAACTGTCGGAGGTGAAAGTATATATCCGGCTTATCGATCTGCCCGTCGGATCCAAAATCACCGAACATTCCATCGTCTACAGCAAGAAGAAGGCCCAGGCCGGAAAAACCTGATCATGCCGACGTATGGCGGGCGGCGATAGCTTGACTCTTTCAGCCTTCTCCGGCATCCTGACGGCATCAACAGCCGTATTGCGCCTTTAAAGCCTGAACAGCCCCGCTTTCGCAGCGGGGCTTTGCCGTTTCCGGCATCCCGATCAACGCAGCGGCGATCATTTTTTCCAGGAGAACAATCATGACGACCTTTATGCCCCTCGATGAAAACAGCAATCCGGTACCCGCCTTGCGGTTGATACCGGGGGCTGCCCATACGATCAATGCGACAACTGGCGCGTCGGCCCGGAACAGCACGGCTTTCGGGGCCAATACGCGTATTGTATCTCTGTATGCTACCGGGCCTGTGTATGTCCGCTTCGGTGACAATACGGCATCCGCAGCGCCGACGGACCATTACTATCCTTCAGGCATTTATTATGATTTTGCCATAGGCGGCGGCCGATCGGTACAGTACGGGTATGTGGCCGTACGAGCCGTACAGTCCGATTGCGCGATCTATGTTTCAGAAAAAGAATAGGATTATAAGGCCGCCCGGGATTTCAGGGCCGTGGCGATCGTCCCGTCGTCCAGATGGTCCAGCTCGCCGCCTACGGGAACGCCATGGGCCAGACGGGTGATCCGGACCGAAGAATCATGCTGCAGCCGGTCCGTCAGGTAATGGGCAGTCGTCTGCCCGTCCACCGTGGCGCTCAGGGCCAGAATAACCTCTGTGATGCCTTCCTCACGCACCTTGTTGATGAGGGAGTCTATACGCAGCTGGGCAGGCGTCATGCCGTTCAGGGCCGACAGAACGCCGCCTAGGCAATGATATAGCCCTTTATAGACGCCCGTCCGCTCGATCGCCCAGAGATCGGACACTTGCGCCACAACACAGAGGACGGACCGGTTGCGGCTGTCGGAACGGCAAATGGTGCAGGGATCGCCCGTATCGAAGTTGCCGCAATGCGTGCAGGTTTTAACCACCTGCCCGGCGTCCGTTAATGCGCTTGTTAGCGGGTCCATGGCCTTGTCGCGGTTGCTGAGCAGATGAAGGGCGATGCGCCGCCCTGAGCGGGGGCCCAGTCCCGGCAAAGCGGCCAGGGCGCGAATCAGCTGATCGAGCGCTCCGGTTTCTTTCATGCTACTGATTGTAATGCTCGCTTTTGCCGTGAAGCGGGTCGCGGTATACGAACAGCTTGCTGTCCAGCTTAATTCCCGATTCCAGCTGGAACAATTCCACTTCCGTGATCGCGCCTGTGCCGTCCACCACGCGCCATTTTTTCAGGCGGAAAGGATTGTCCTGAAAGGCCAGGGTCAGGGATCCCGCGCTGGAATCGTTCGTCTGCACCAGCTTGATCAGGATCAACCCGCCGCGGCGGCTGACTTCCTTCACTGTCAGATCGTCCTTCAGTTTCAGATTTTTTCGCAAAAGGAAGTCCGCGAGAGTCTGGCCGATGGGCGCATTGCTCTGCTGCTTCATCTGGGAATCGTAAAAATAGATGAAGAAACCGTCGGCTACGACGAAATCCTGGGTATTGTCGTACTCAAACCGCAGTCTTCCCGGGCGCGAAAGATAGAACGTGCCGATCATCTGCGTGCCATCATTGGCGGTCTGCAGAAACCGGGCTTTCGCGGTTGTCAGGCTTTGCAGATAGCGTTCCGCCCGGATAACATCCGGAGCGCGTTTATCGGCAGCGCTTTGAGCGGAAGCAATAACGGGAAACAGGGCAAAAGCCAGAAAAAGCAAAAAAGTCCTCATGCCGCTATTCATACAGAAGCTTTCCGGCGAAAGAAAGGCGGATCTGGACCAGGTATTAGCGAAGCGCCACGGGGGAGGCGGTCTTCTCTTCCCGCGAAGCGACTTTCAGACTGCTGCTGCTGAGCATGGCGTATTGCTGATTTGTCCGGCTGATGAAGGCCTTGAAGTCCTTAAGCTTTTTGCCGCTCAGACTGTCGGCTTGGGCCATGGTGATCTTGGACGGGTTGACCTGCACATTGTTGACCAGGACTTCGTAATGCAGGTGAGCGCCCGTTACCCGCCCTGTCCGTCCCACATAGCCGATGATCTGGCCCTGGCGGACACGTTGCCCGGCCCGCATGCCGGGGGCGAAACGGCTCATATGCGCATAAGCGGTCTTCATGGAAGCGTTGTGGCGGATGCGGATATATTTGCCGTAGCTGCTGAATGGGCCGCATTTCTCGATCACGCCGCTGCCGGCGGCATAGATCGGCGTTCCGGACGGAGCCGCGAAGTCCATGCCTTTATGCATCTTGGTATATCCCAGAACCGGATGCATGCGCAGGCCGAAGCCGGAGGAGATGCGGGCGCCATCCACGGGTGTACGCATCAGGGCTTTGCGGATGCTTTTGCCATCCGGCGTATAGTAATCGGCTACGCCATTGACTTCATAACGATAAATCGGAACATCGCGTCCGCCCACGACAAGGCGCGCGTACAGAAGGTCGCCGGTTTTGACGGGATCGCCATCTTTCGTTTCGACCTGTTCATAGAGGGTTTCGACCAGATCGCCCTTGCGCAGTTCACGCTGGAAGTCGATGTCATAGGAGTAAATCTTGATCAGGTCCGCGATGACACTGGATGGAATGCCTGCCTTGGCGGCACTGCCGTAGAGAGAGGTTTCGATGCGGGCTTTGTGGGCATAGACGCGGGTATGGACAGGTTTTTCAGTCACAGAGGTTTTGTAACCGCCATCCTGTCGCTTCTCCAGAGCCACCGTCTTCAAAGAATCGATCGGCAGGTCGATGCGGGAAAAGGCGTATTCGCCGCCGTCCTTGCCGGGCGCGAAATGAACCGAGAATTTCTGTCCTGGCTTGAGGGCGCGGGGATCCACGGCGCCTTTCAAGGCTTCCACCATTTCATAGGCCTCGCCGGCTTCAATGCCCGCATCGTTCAGCAGTTCGGCCAGCGTGTCGCCCCGGCCGATCCTGATCTCGCGATGGGCAGGCTGCCGAGGCGCCGCTTCGGCCACGGCAGTCTCCTCCTGCACAGGCCTGGCGGCATGGCCTGATTCATACCGGTTCATGCGCTTGCGGTAAAACGCGTAAAGGGAGCTGGCGCGGTCTTCGTAGGGCGCGGCCGTTTCGGTCGCGGGCAGGAAAGCGTAATCCGCCGGGACGTCAACGGTGGCTTGCGTCCACTGGCCCGATGTCAGGCCCGCCGTCAGCGCGGAGCCCAGTAACGTCAGTGTAAAGGCGGGAACGATATAGCGCAGACGCATCCGCCCGTTGCGCGTGAACACATAACGGTTCCTCAGGATGACGGGCCCGCCCAGTTTATTGCAAAGAGTATTCAGGGATTTCTGGAGAATTGTCCGGGATTTGTTACGTATCATGGAGCAGCCGCTCAAAACACTCGCCGTCAGGTTTGGTTCCATACTCAATATCTCAGGAATCTTGATAGCACTTTGAACAGGGGATGCCAAGCCTAAAACCGACATGCCTGTTTTTTCCATTCACAACAATGTCTTGGCGAAAATCGGGCAAACGTACGCCTTAAATAAGGCAATCGCTTTCAGGCCGATTTACTGCTGAACGCCGCATTCGCGGGAGATATCGGCATAAGCCGCGCCCGTGCCTTTCAGGCTGAGCGTGTCCGTCGTTTTGGTGCCCCGGGCGGACACACCTGTCACTGTCAGCTTCGATCCCTTCCGCAGCGCGGCGGCGATGGCGTTATCGTCATCCGTGGTGCGGGCCCAGGCCGAGTCATCGCGCGTGAAAAGGGTGAAGGTTTTACCGTCGATCGACGCGGTCGCGTCGCTTCCGTCCTTATAACTGTAGCCTGCGACATAGCTGAACACATTCCGTGTTCCGTCGCCCGGCCGATGGGTCACCAGGGCATAAACGTCGCCCCGGTTCTTTCCTTTCAAATCGCCTTCCTGGGTGTCGGGATGACTGGCCATGTAGCAGACTTTGTCGTGCCTGTCGCCGATGACATAGGAACCCCATTTGTCATGCTGGGCGATCAGGCGGGGATCGGCAGCCTGCGCGCCGGGTGCCGCGGTCATCGCGGACAGGACGGCCAGCAGGGACAGCAAGGCAAGGCGTTTCATGATCGGTGACCTCCGGTTTCAAGGAAACAGAGACTATCGTATTCGCCGGCAGAGGTAAATTGTTTCGATGATTCTGGACGAATCCGCGGCAAACCTGATTTAATGCCCTCCATGGTTTATCCCAAACCCAGTTCCATCCATCCCCCCGCGACGACTTTCGAGGATCTGCTGGTTGCCGTGGGGCGGCAGCGCGATCGCGACGCCTTTATCCGCCTTTTCGAGCATTTTGCCCCGCGGGTGAAATCTTTCCTGATGCGCGGCGGCTTCAACCCCGATCTTGCAGACGAGCTGGCACAGGAAACGATGCTGGCGGTCTGGGACCGCGCGTCCGGTTTCGATCCAGGGAAAGCGGCCGCTTCGACCTGGATTTACACAATCGCGCGGAACAAAAGGATCGACGCTCTGCGCAAAACCCGTCATCCGGAGCCGGCAGCGAACGATCCGCTGTTCGTCGCCGACGATGCGCCGGGCCCTGACGAGGTACTGGGCCAGAGCCAGGACGCCGCAGCCCTGGTAAAAGCTATGGAAAATCTCTCCGTCGAACAGAAAGAAATGATCCAGAA
>JBDHTS010000110.1:0-6103 GCA_039808845.1 Alphaproteobacteria bacterium
CATCCGCATCGCGGGTGAAGCAGGTCTGCAGGTCGGACGGGCCGCCGAAAAACCGGATGTCGCCGGCAAGGATCGCTTTTTTGTCTTTCCGCCACTTCAGAAAGGCGCGGCAAAAATGGAGCGGGGAGGAAGCGTCTTTTTCCTGCCCTGCCACGCAGCGTTCCGTATGCGCGTCCGGAATGGGCAGCCAGGGTTCGCCGGATGTGAATCCGGCGCGGTCCTTTTCCGCCGTCCATGGCATCGGCGTGCGGCAGCCGTCGCGGCCCTGCCATAGCGGATAGAGATATTTTCCCCAGGGATCCTGGATGCGGTCGAAGGGAATGACGGCGTCGGTCAGGCCGAGTTCTTCGCCCTGATACATGAAAATACTGCCGCGCAGGCAGCAGAGCGCGGCCATGACCGTGCAGGCCAGGCGCGGATCGTCATCGCAATCCCGGCCCCAGCGGGACAGGACGCGGCGGACGTCGTGGTTGGAAAATGCCCAGCTGGGCCAGCTGTCCGCGATGCCGTGGCTGTCGTATTCCTCCAGCGCCTTGCGGATGTACTGCGCGCTGGGCTTGTCGCCGCCCAGCAGGTCGAAATTGTAGCAGGTATGCAGCTTGTCCCCGCCGCTGGTGTACTGGGCGGATAATTTGACGCCCATCGTCTCGTCGCCGACCTCGCCCACGGTCATCCGGTCGCCGTAACGGTCCATCAGTTTGCGGATGTCCTGCAGCATCAGGACATTGTCGGGCTGTGATTTGTCGTGGACGTGGAATTGCATCGTATAAGGCGTCGGGAAGGCGATGTTGAATCCCGGCGCGATGGCGTTCGGGTTCACCGGGTTGTCGCGCAGCTTTTCGTCGTGGAAAAAGTAATTCGACGTGTCGAGCCGGAATCCGTCCACGCCCAGCTCCAGCCAGAAGGCGCATTCTTCAAGAATGGCTTTCCGGACCTCCGGATTGCGCAGGTTCAGGTCGGGCTGTTCGGGCAAAAAATTATGCAGGTAATACTGGCCGCGCCGGATTTCATAGTGCCAGGACGATCCGCCGAACACGGCCTGCCAGTTATTGGGCGGCGATCCGTCGGGCTTCGGGTCGGCCCAGACATACCAGTCGGCCTTTGCGTTGTCGCGGCTCAGGCGGCTTTCCTGAAACCAGACATGCTGGTCGGACGTGTGATTCAGCACCTGGTCGATAATGACTTTCAGCCCAAGATCATGCGCGCGGCAGAGCAGGATCTCGAAATCCTCGATCGTGCCGAAGATGGGATCGACAGCCTTGTAGTCGGACACGTCGTAGCCGAAATCCTTCATCGGAGATTTGAAGAAGGGGGAAAGCCAGATCGCATCGATGCCAAGCGAGGCGACGTAGTCAAGTTTCGCTGTAATCCCCGGAAGATCGCCTATTCCATCGCCGTTAGAGTCAAGGAAGCTACGTGGGTAAATCTGATAGAAAACTGCCCCTCGCCACCATTCTTTATTGGCTGATTTGCTGATTGGCTTGTTGGCTGATTGGATCATTTGATACTGCTATGCAGGTTTTGAAGCATTTTGCAGACGATTTCATATTCGTCATGCCATTTCCGGAAAGAGGGTTCATCAAGATAACCCAATCTATGGCAATAACGCAGCCATACGAGCGTTTCATTACCCGATCCGATCGCGATAATCAGATATCGCTTGAAATCAGCGCGCGAAGCTTTTTGACGGCCAAAGCCTTCGGCAATATTGGCGCATATTGACTTGGTCGCCCTTCGTAACTGGTCGGCAAGCGCGTATTGTTCTGTTTTAGGGAAAGAAAGGCTGACCTTATGAATTTCAACCGAAGCCTCAAAAGCCTTTTGAAATACATGAAGGTCAGCAAAAGAATGGGTAACAACCATAATCCAATCAGCTATTCAGCCAATCAGCTATCAGCTTAATTCGCTTTTGCCGGTTCCGCGGTGGCCGCGCCGCCGACCGACGCCTTCACAATCTTGTCCGGGCTGGCTGGCGGTTCGCCCTTCGCCAGCTTATCGACGTTTTCCATGCCGCTGGTCACCTGGCCCCAGACCGTGTACTGGCCGGTCAGGAAGCTGCAGCCGTCGTCGGTGAAGCAGATGAAGAATTGCGAGTTGGCGCTGTCCGGATCGGAAGTGCGGGCCATGCCGACCGTGCCGCGCTTGTATTTATAATCGCTGAACTCGGCTTTCAGATCCGGCTTGTCGGAACCGCCCGTGCCGGTGCCGGTCGGGTCGCCCGTCTGGGCCATGAAGCCGTCGATCACGCGGTGAAACACGATGCCGTTGTAAAAGCCCGCGCCGGTCAGTTCCTTGATGCGCGCGACGTGCTGGGGCGCGATGTCGGGCAGAAGCTCGATCACGACCGGGCCGGTCGAGAGTTCAAGGTTCAGTGTTTCGCCCGGGGCCTTGGCAGGCGCCGCCGCGTCTTCCGCTCTGGCCGCACCGGCCACGCTGGCTGTCATGATGATGATACTCCCGATCAGTTTGATCCATTGCTTGAACATTGCGCGATATCCCCCGCGTAAAAACCATGAGAATGAACTAGTCCTGCCACAGGGCAGCGGCAATGGCAACGGGTTTTGGTAAACTTATCCAGCGGTTAAAGCGACCCGGCGTCTAGCGGCGCAGCCAAGAATAAAGCTGACGTATTGCGGCGGTTCCGAATTATGGCTCTGTTTTGCGAATCTGTTAGCCAAGTCTAACAATGCTGGAACCCTGCATTCTGGAGGAACCTTTTCCGGCAAAGGCACGGGGCGGTTTTCTTCAACCGCTTTAATCATCGCATTAAAAGCGACGAGACATCTTCCGCATTGGGCTGGTACTTTTTTCACAACAAGCTGAACACTTTCAGCGGTTGTTGCTTTTCCGCTTGTGATCGCTTCCTGGGCCTCAGTGGAAGTCACTCCAGTGCAGCCACAAAATTTCATGCGACTTCCACTGATTCATGCTGTTCCAAATCATGCTTGATCCGCTCGACCGTCACCGCGGCGTTATGCGCCTGAACCATGTCCTTGAGCGCGGGCAGGCAGCGGCAGCATTCGGGCGAGGCGCCGCCGCTGCAGCACAGGTAAGTCCGGGCCACGGACGCTTTTCCGGCCCCGTCCAGGGCGGCTTTCACATCCCGGTCGCTGAAAGGGTTGCAGTTGCAGATGAGCATAAAAGGCGATTCCTTCGATCAATTGAGGCCACCTTAATGCAGTTAAGAACCATTCGCAAGAAGATTTTGAGAACGATTTGCCGTTATAACCCTCTTCCACAGGGAGAGGGTTGGGTGAGGGGATGAAAGAGTCAGGCCGGAGGTCTGTCAAAACATATCTATGGGGCGGGAATATTGACGGGCTTCGCCCGGCTTTTTAATCCCCTCACCCCGGCCCTCTCCCCGTGGGAGAGGGAGTGATACTACCCTTCCGCCAGGCTGTGCTGGGCGTCGGAATTCAGTTGAATATAGTTCTGAATGCCCTGCTGTTCGATCAGGGCCAGCTGGGTTTCCAGGTGGTCGAGGTGGTGTTCCTCATCGCGCAGTATGGAGATCAGCAGATCGCGGCTGACGTAATCCAGCACGGTTTCGCAGTATTTGATGGCTTCCTTCAGTTCAGGGATCGCCTGCTGCTCGATTTTCATGTCGCATTCGATCACTTCGCGGACGTTCTCGCCGATGTTCAGCTTGCCGAGATCCTGCAAATTCGGGTGGCCCTCGATCAGGATGATGCGCTGGATCAGCTTGTCTGCGTGCTCCATTTCCTCGATCGATTCCTTGTATTCATGTTTCGCCATCCGGGTGACGCCCCAGTTTTCCAGCAGGCGGGCATGCAGGAAATACTGGTTGATGGCAGTCAGTTCGTTCCTGAGGATCTGGTTCAGGTATTTGATGACGGTGGCGTCGCCTTTCATGGCCCGGTGCTCCTGCTGCTGTTCAGCAAGGACAATAGGGGTTTGGATTTAAAAATCAAGATTTTCCTGATTTAACAAATGCATAGTTGAGAATGGGTTTTAGTTTCAGAGGCTTTCACTGTTCCGTTGTCATCCTGAGCGCAGCGAAGATCTTTGTCAGCGCGGCCAGAATCGGCAGTGAAGATCCTTCGCTGCGCTCAGGATGACAAGAGTTTTAAGATGACAAGGCCCGTTTTACGATCATGCCCGCGTGCCGGGTATAATGCCCGTAATCGAAAATAGCGTCGAGATCCCTGACCTTCGACGTGACGTCCGGATCCTGCCGTAACAGATCGGGCAGGGCGGTCTGGCCCTGGCTTTCCCAGACTTTCATCGCGTTGCGCTGGACGATGCGATAGGCGTCCTCGCGGGCGATCCCGGCCTGTGTGAGCGCGAGAAGCACGCGCTGGGAAAAGACGAGGCCGCCCATGCGGTCGAGATTGGCTTTCATCGTTTCGGGGTAGACGAGCAGTTTGTCAATCACGGTGGCGAGGCGCGCCAGCGCGAAGTCGAGCGCGATGCAGGCGTCGGGCGCCATGACGCGCTCGACGGAGGAATGGGAGATGTCCCGTTCATGCCAGAGCGCGACGTTTTCGAGAGATGGCGTGACGGCGGCGCGGACGATGCGGGCGAGGCCGGTCAGGTTTTCGGTCAGGATCGGGTTGCGCTTGTGCGGCATGGCGCTGGAACCCTTCTGGCCGGGGCTGAAATATTCCTCCGCCTCCCGCACCTCCGTGCGCTGCAGGTGACGGATTTCGACCGACAGGTTTTCGATGGTGGAGGCGACGACGCCGAGCGTGGCGAAGAACATCGCGTGCCGGTCGCGCGGGATCACTTGCGTCGCCACGGTCTCGGGGACAAGGCCGAGTTTTTCGGCGACATATTCCTCCACCGCCGGGTCGATGGTGGCATAGGTGCCGACCGCGCCGGAGATCTTGCAGGTGGCGATGTCGGCGCGGGCGGCCTGAAGGCGTTTTTTCGCGCGGGCGAAGGCAGCGTAGTGCCCGGCCAGCTTGATGCCGAAGGTGGTGGGTTCGGCGTGGATGCCGTGGCTGCGGCCGATGCAAAGCGTGTCCTGATGTTCAAGCGCCCGTTTTTTCAGCGCCGCCAGCACGCCGTCGAGATCGGCAAGCAGCAGGTCGGCGGCCTGGGTCAGCTGCACGGCGAAACAGGTGTCGAGCACGTCGGACGATGTCATGCCCTGATGCACGAAACGGGCGTCCTCGCCCACGTATTCCGCGACGGAGGTCAGGAAGGCGATGACATCGTGCTTCACCTCCGCCTCAATGGCGTCGATGCGGGCGATGTCGAACCTGCCTTTCTCGCGCAGGGTCTTCGGCACAGATTTCGGGATCGTGCCCATCTCCGCCATTTTTTCGCAGGCCAGTGTCTCGATCTCCAGCCAGATTTTGAACCGGTTCTCCGGCTCGAAAATTGCCGTCATGGCGGGGCGGGAATAGCGGGGGATCATAAGGTCATCCTGGGTTTAACTGTCATCCTGAGCGCAGCGAAGGATCTTCGCTGCGCTCAGGATGACAATAGGAAATAAGGCCAGCAGAATCAAATGCGTTAATAGCCCTGAAGCAGGAAATCGATGGAGTCGACGATGATGTGGCGATGCGATTCCAGATTGGTAACATATGTTCCAAGCGATGATTTTCTTTGTGCGCCCATGTTCAGTGTCATCAACGCGCATTCTTCCCCCTCTACAGGTAAGAGAGGGATAAGGCGGGGATAAGGGGCTTCGTTGTAAAGCCGAAGCGGTATTAGGGGGATAATGATACAAGTTTTAAGATCGGACAAAATATCGGCTTGGACGTTCATGACATAAGGATGCCCGGATTCTTTCAGTTCAAAGACGTCGAACCTTCTCATTCATCGTCTTCCATCCAATAGGGCTTAAGATAAAGGCCATGTTTTTCTATGCGCTCATTATAGGCGTCTATGGCCGGTTTTGCGCCCTTGAGCCATTCCTCTTCTTTTGCTTTTTTGACTGCGGCGGCAAGCGCCTTTTCCGCCTCCTGCGAGGCGTTGATCTTGTAGGCTTTCGCCTCGGTCAGGATATCGGCGCGGATCGACAGATTGACGGCGCGGCGCTTCGGCTTTTCGGTGTCCATGCGTATATTATATGCGCATATTTTATGGCGGTCAAATTATAACAAACCCATCGTCCGAAAACTGGAAATCCCGT
>JBDHTS010000111.1:0-5960 GCA_039808845.1 Alphaproteobacteria bacterium
CATCCTTATGTCTTGGGCCGAATATCACATATGACACGTCAATCCCATTGTTCTCGGCAATCTCTTTAGGAGATATAGGCGGAGCAAAAATGTTATTTTCATGTAAAATTTCTTCGGCCCGTTTTCTAATCTCCTCATAATTGGAACCCATGGGCCTACGACGACTATCTAATACATTCGTTGTCATTTTAAACGATTCGTAAGCTTGATTTTTCAGAAAAATTGCCATAACCATTCTAGCAATTCTAGAATAGTAAATCTAGAGATTTAAGCTAGTTTGGCAACAATGTTCGCTAAAAAAATTAAACGGCTCTTATTTAAATAAGAGCCGTTTAATTTTTTAGCGAACATTGTTTTTATGTGTCAATACTAAGCTTTGTGGTTTCTCTAAGTTGCCCACAGCTTTTGGTTTTTAGGTAAAATTATCGTTTGCTGACTAATTTAGGCATAATTGTACTTAATTATCTATCAAGCTAAACTGCCAGAATGACAAAAGAAAATTTGAAAGTCTCTGCCGCACACCCTCCCGCCTATAACTATTGCGCCCTGCCGCTGGCCGCCTATGCCTGCCGGCCGGACCAGTCGCGGGGGCGGATGTATGAGGAGCCGGAGAGCCGGTACCGGACGCCGTTTCAGCGAGACCGGGACCGGATCATTCATTCCAGCGCGTTCCGGCGGCTGAAATACAAGACTCAAGTGTTCGTCTATCACGAGGGGGACCATTTCCGCACGCGGCTGTCGCATACGCTGGAGGTGGCGCAGATCGCGCGGACTCTCGCGCGGGCGCTGATGGTCAACGAGGACCTGGCGGAGACGGTGGCGCTGGCGCACGACCTCGGCCACACGCCGTTCGCGCATGTGGGGGAGGACGTGCTGGTCGAATGCATGGAGCATGTGGGCGGGTTCGACCATAACGACCAGTCCTTGCGCGTGGTCACCTTCCTGGAACGGAAATATCCCGGCTGGCAGGGGCTGAACATGAGTTGGGAAACGCTGGAAGGCATCGTCAAGCATAACGGCCCGGTGACGAAGGAAGACCTGCCCGTGACGCTGTCGGCGCTGCAGGACCGGGTGGACCTGCGGCTCGATACCTATGCGTCGGTGGAGGCGCAGGCGGCGGCCCTGTCCGACGATATCGCCTATAACAACCATGATGTGGAGGACGGTCTGCGCGCCGGGCTGTTCACGCTGGAGGCGCTGGAGGCCGAAGTGCCGCTGATGGCCGCGATCATGGCGGATGTGCGGGCGCGCTGGCCGAACATCACCGAACATTATTTCATCTGCGAGATCGTGCGGGAGATGATCGGCGCGATGGTGGAGGACGTGCTGGCGGAATCGCGGCGGCGGCTCGACGCCCTGAACCCGCAAAGCCCGGACGACGTGCGCCACCTGGGGCAGGCGGTGGTCGCGTTTTCGCCGGAGATGCACAAAAACGTCGAGGATCTGCGCGCCTTCCTGTGGAACCGCATGTACCGGCACCACAAGGTGATGCGGATGCGCAACAAGGTCAGCCTGATTGTGAAGGATCTCTACGACGCGTTCTCCAGCCAGTACCAGCTGCTGCCCGAAAACTGGCAGCGCATGGCCGAGGCGGCGGGCGGCCCGATCGATGAAACCGCCCTGGCGCGGACGGTCGCGGACTATATCGCCGGGATGACGGACCGATACGCGGTGAAGGAGCATGAAAGGCTGTTTGATATCAGTCGTGAGTTTTAAGTCGTGAGTCGTGAGTTAAGATTGGGGATTTACTCACGACTCACAACTCGCGACTCACGACCACTTTGGGCTTGAGATTGGCGTTTTCTTTTCATAGGATACCCTATGCCTCGATATGACGAATTCGACGACACCAGCGAACAAGGCGCTTTTACCAGGATGATGAGTGCATTCGACCGGCGCGGGGATGTCAGGCCGCGCAAACCGTTTCTGGCCTTCGCCATCGTCGGCGGGCTGATCCTTCTTCTGGCCGGGATCCTGTGGGTCAGCTACCCGCGCGGCGGAGACGACGCGGTGGAAGAGGTGCCGGTCATCCAGGCCGATGCCGGGCCGGTGAAGGCCGAGCCCGACCAGCAGGGCGGCATGGATATTCCCTATCGCGAGAGCACCGTGTTCGATTCCATGCGCGGGCAGGACGACCGCAAGGTCGAGAACCTGCTGCCCCCGGAAGAACAGCCGGTGGACCGCAACCAGGTCTTCGCCGGGCTGAAGAACGGCGTGGAGGACCAGCAGACCGAAGCGGCGGCGGACATTACGGAATCCTCCGCCGAGCCGCCCGCGCAGACAGCGGAAGCGGCGCCGCAGCCAGCCGCCCCTGCGGAAACCCCTTCTTCTTCTCATCCTCAGGAAACCCAGGCGCAGGCCGAGCCTCCCGCTCCGGTCACGCCTGAAACGCTGGCCGCCGCGCCCGCCCCGGAACCTGCCGCCGCACCGGAAGCGCCGGCAGCCGCAACGCCCGTCGTCTCCGCTGCGCCTGCCGCGCCGGTCGTGGCCGCCGAGCCTGAAGCCGCCCCCGCCGCCACGGTCGAGCCCGCCTCAGGCGGCGAAGCCGCGAAGCAGGACGCGCAGGAAGCCGCTTCCGTGAAATCCACCTCCGGAGGTTCGCATTACGTCCAGCTGGCCAGCATCAAGGACCGGGGCGCCGCCGCGACCTCCTGGAAAGGCCTGCAGAAGAAATTCCCGTCGCAGCTCTCCGGCCTCGAATACCGCGTGCAGGAAGCGAACGTGAAAGGCTCCACCTATTACCGCGTCCAGGCGGGACCGCTCAGCCAGGCAGACGCCAGATCCGTCTGCCGCGCGATCGGCGCGGGGGCCTGCATTGTCGTCACCCGTTGACGCAGGCGCTCCGCCGCTGGCCGTCATCTTCGGCGTGGAAGGGTTAGCCCTTTCGGAGGCCGAGGCCGCTTTCTTCCGCGATTCCGATCCGCTTGGCTTCATCCTGTTCGGCCGCAACTGCCGCGATCCGGACCAGGTGCGCGCGCTCGTCCGATCCTTAAAAGACTGCGTCGGGCGCGACGCGCCGGTGCTGATCGACCAGGAAGGCGGGCGGGTGCAGCGGTTGAGGCCGCCGCACTGGCCGGATACCCCGGCGGCGCGGACCTTCGGCGACCTGTATTTCGAAAACCCGGAGGCGGGACGCGTTGCGCTGGAGGCGGCGATGGAAAGGCTGGCGCGCGAGCTGGATGCGCTGGGCCTCGACGTCGACTGCCTGCCCGTGCTGGACGTCGCGTTTCCGGAAACGCACGAGGCCATCGGCACACGGGCCTACAGCGCGCATCCGCATATCGTGACCACGCTGGGGGGGATGGTTTGCGACATCTTCCTGGGGCAGGGGCTCACACCCGTCATCAAGCATCTGCCGGGGCAGGGGCGGGCGGCGCAGGACAGTCATTACGACCTGCCCGCCGTGAAGGCTTCGCTGGAGGATCTGCGGGCGAGCGATTTCGCGCCCTGCCGCGCGCTGTCGACGCGGCCCGACGCGGCGCGGATCTGGGGCATGGTTTCCCATATCGTCTATGAAGCCGTGGATAAGGAGCGTCCGGCCTCCTGCTCCCCCGCCGTGATCGGGGATATCATTCGAAAAGAGATTGGATTTCAGGGGCTTCTGCTCAGCGACGATACCGGCATGGGGGCGCTGGCGAAGTTCGGGGACGCCGGGGAGCGGGTAGCCCTCACCATCGCCTCTGGCTGCGATATCGGCCTGCACTGCAATGGAAAAATGGATGAAATGGCCCGCGTCGCCTCCCGCGTGCAAAAGATGACAAAAGACGCCGTCACGCGCTATAACCGTTCGGTTCCGGTAGTGGCCTGACGGGGTTTGCATGTTTACAAAGTTGCAAAAGAGGATTCAACCGCGAATGGACGCGAATAAACGCGAATATTTCAAGTTCATTCGCGTTTATTCGCGTCCATTCGCGGTTTATATTTTTTATGCCTGCGGCGCTTTAAAGACCCATCAGGAAAGGCGGAGTGTATGATAAGTGCCACGGCTTTCCAGGAAGACCCGCCGCGCGGCGCGCCGGAGGAGGCGCACGATGCCGACTCGCTGCTGCTGAACATCGACGGATTCGAGGGGCCGATCGACGTCCTGCTGATCATGGCGCGGGACCAGAAGGTGGACCTGACCAAGATTTCCATCCTGCAGCTGGCGCGGCAGTATCTCGATTTCATCGATCGCGCCCAGGCGCTGCATCTCGAACTGGCCGCCGAATATCTGGTGATGGCGGCGTGGCTCGCCTATCTGAAATCGCGCCTGCTGCTGCCGCGCCAGCCGGACGAGGAAGGGCCCGACGCGCAGACCGTGGCCGAGGCGCTGCAGTTCCAGCTGCGCCGCCTGGAAGCCGTGCAGCGCGCGGCGGAGGATCTGTTCGGCCTGCCGCAGCTGGGGCAGGGAATTTTCCCGCGCGGCATGCCGGAAGGCCTGAGCGTCCGCACCCGCACCGTATTCGAGACCTCGCTGATCGATCTTCTCCGCTCTTACGGCGATATCGAACGGCGCAAGGAAGACAGCCATTACGAACTGCCTGCCTTCAACCTGATGAGCCTCGATGCCGCGATGGAACGCCTGACGAAGATGCTGGGGCAGCTGCCGCGCAAGGGTCCGTTCAGCGTGTGGACGACGCTGCACAGCTTCCTGCCCGAACGGATCCGCGACAGGCTCTACGGACGCTCCTCGCTTGCCTCCATGCTGACGGCGGGGCTTGAACTGGCGAAGCAGGGCAAGATCGAAATCCGCCAGGACGGGCTGTTCAGACCGATTTATCTGCGGGCGACGGATGATCGGGCATGAAAAACCCCGGGCGCATGCAAAGCAGAGGCGGGGCCGGGGTATACATCCCCTAATATAACAGAAATATGCGAAATATTATTTCATTAATTAGAAATAATATTTCTTTTATATGAGAAATGCGTATTGAACCATGACAGATAATTCAAAAACCGAGGCTTTTATTAGAACTCTTTCGTCCGAAAGGTTTGGAAGATATCTTAAAATGGCCGAAGGAGACAGGGCGCATGCGCTTGATTTATATACTGTCAACGCGCAGCTTTCTCAAAGCTTGTATGTTCCACTTCAGGGTCTTGAAATTACTCTTAGAAATTCGATCCACGACTGCCTGACAAGTAAATATGGCGATTTCTGGTTTGATCATTGCAATGTCATCAGAATCCCCGCTCAATGTGAGCAAATAGGCGAAGCCAAAGCAGGGTTGCTCAAAGATTCGAAGTCTATAGTGCCCGGACAAATTGTTGCGAACCTTTCGTTTGGTTTCTGGACTTCCTTCTTCGGATTGCAGTACGAAGAATTATGGCGTCAATCGCTGAAAAATATAGTCATCGAAAGTCAAAAAAAATCTTCTGAAAGGAAGCTGTTTTCAGAACCATTAACGGCTATACGCAAGATCAGAAACCGCATTGCGCATCACGAATGTATCCTGCATCCTGATTTAAAACGCCGTGGGCGCCAGATTGAGATGATCACTGGGAAGATGTCATCAGAAGCTTGCTTTTGGATCAAACAGAATTCCAGCTTTGATGAAATATACTGGAAATATGAATCTTTGCTGACGAGCATAAAGATGGGAAAGAAAGAATGACAGACCGCCATCCCGACCTCCGGCTTCTGGAAGCGATTTTATTCGCGACGGCGGAGCCGCTGTCCACCAACGCGATCCGGGAACGGATGCCGCAGGACGCCGACGTGGGCGGGCTGCTGATGGCGCTGCAGGCCGAATATGCGCCGCGCGGCGTCGTTCTGGTGGAAATGGACGGCAGCTGGGCGTTCCGCACCGCGCCCGATCTCGCTTCCGCCCTGCAGGTGGAAAAGGATGTGCAAAGGAAGCTTTCCCGCGCGGCGATGGAGACGCTGTCCATCATCGCCTATCACCAGCCGGTGACGCGGGCGGAGATCGAGAACATCCGCGGCGTCGCGACCAGCAAGGGCACGCTCGACGTGCTGCTGGAAT
>JBDHTS010000112.1:0-5959 GCA_039808845.1 Alphaproteobacteria bacterium
GCTTCTTCCGCCGCTTTCGCATCGCCACTTGCCAGCGCCGCCTCGACCTTTTTCACGATCGTGCGGATGCTGCTGCGGCGCGCGCTGTTGATCACGTTGCGGCGCGCATTGCGGCGGATGCGGGTTTTTGCGGAGGAATGGTTCGCCATTGTCGTTTCAGCTTTCTTTTCTGTTGACCGTTTGTCCGTTCAGCGCAGACACCAAAAGGCCTTTCTTCAGCCTGTATGCGTCTGCCTGGAAAATAATCGGGATGTTGTACGCGCCCTGCCCGCCATTGTCAAGCAAATTGGGGATAACTTTCATACAGGACAGAGCTGAACGCATAGTCTCTTATTTATTTGAAAAACAATGGCTTTATTGTGTTCTGAAAGTCTGAATTGAACACCAGAGCCCGACAGGGACAGATAGAGAAATATATTATGCACCGTCATCCTGAGCGCAGCGAAGGATCTCCATTGTTGATCCTGGCCGCTATGATCAGGATTCTTCGCTGCGCTCAGAATGACAACCTTGCCCTGTCTGGCTCTGGTGTTCAAAATTTCCGGGAAGTCTACCGCGGCGCGATGGTGAAGCGCACCGTGCCCAGGCCGTTTTCCACGGCGGTGGTCATTGTCAGCTGTTCGCCCTGGCGGGTGTAGACGCCGTTCCCGGCCTGCGTCCAGCCAAGCTGGGGCAAGACCTCCCGATAAAATCGGGCGATGGAGGCCGGCGTGGATTTTCCCGCCGCCGAGGCTTCCGCGATCCGTCCCTCCGGTTTGTCGAAGGCGAGGCCGCGCGCCGGAAGCTCGGTCAGCCCCGGCATCAATGGCATATCGTTCGGCGTGGTGAAGAACCGCGTTTCCGCCTGTTGTGCCTGCACCGGCGCGGCGAACAGCATGAGAACGGACAGCAGAACGATAAACGAGCGGCCAAGGATCATGCGCCCACCGTAACTTATTTCTGACGGCGCGGACAATAGAAGGTCGAACGCCCGCCCTGGGTTATGCGCAGGATGCCGCCCGTCTTCGCCGGATCGCATGTGCAGCCGGGGCAGGCCTTCCCTTCCCGGTCGTAGACGGAGAAGCGGTGCTGGAAGCTGCCCGTGTCGCCGTCGACGCGGCGGTAATTGCGCAGCGTGCTGCCGCCCGAATCGATAGCCTTGCGCAGGACTTTCTTGATCGCCGCCGCCAGCGGCTTCATTTCGGCCTCCGGCACTGCGGCGGCCATTTTTTGCGGATCAATACGTGAATCGAACAGCGCCTCGCAGGCATAGATATTGCCGATGCCCGCGACCGTATGCTGGTCCAGCAGCGCGGCCTTGACGCTGGTCTTTCTTCCCGCGAACGCGGCGGCCAGAACGGTCCCTGAAAATTTTTTGTCCAGCGGCTCGGGACCCAGATCGCGGAACGCCGGATGATCGGCCATCGCGCCGGAGCGCACCGTGAACGCCATGCCGAACCGGCGGGGGTCGTTGAAGATCATCTGCGTGCCCCGACCGGTCACGATTACCATATGGTCGTGCTTCTCCGCCGCCTGATGCCGCCCGACGGGATGGATCAGGATCCGGCCCGACATGCCGAGATGCAGAACGAGAATGTCGCCATCCGCCAGATGCATCAGGATATATTTCGCGCGGCGGTCGACGCGGACGATCTTTTGCCCTTCGAGGCGTTGTTTCAGATCTTTGGGAAATGGCGTGCGCAAGCCCTCCCGATGCAGCGTGACCGAGGCGATATCCTGCCCCGCGATGGATTTCTGCAGCGCACGGCAAACGGTTTCGACTTCGGGGAGTTCGGGCATCGCGTTTATTTATGATAAGGTTCAGTACTGGAACAGGCAACCGTCGATCAACGCGAAAATAGCATTCGTTCTCCAATTGTTAAAACGCCAATAATAAGCATAACCCCTCCCCACGGTATGCAATAAACCTTTCAAATGCAGCGCAGGATTTTTTATTGACATAATTTAAATCCTTCCTTACTGGTCCATATAATCATCCAGCACAAGAACCAGTCAGATATGCACGTGACACGCCTTTATATTTATGGTGATGGGCCATTGCCGAAAATATTCAATGATAACGGAAGCGTGCGTTTTTCCGAAAACGTCACCGGCGAAAGACCGAATGCTGCATTCGCGGGGTTTAAAAACCTGCAAGAGATAAGATGTGTTGTTGCCATGGTCCTGCCCGAAATTAAACAATGCAATGTTTTAGAGGCACGAGACCTTCACGACTGGAGTGAAAAATCGGATCGGCTTTTATTCAAAGGTGGAACTGAAATCCAAAGCCACGTCCTGCCTTTCGGTGATTATGCAAGCGTCATTGAAGATTGCGCCCGGAATCTTGGTATTGCGTTTGAAGTTGCCGCAGCCAGATATGTCCGCGTTCATGACTTGCGCGCCGACCACTGGAAACATTATTCAGTTGGAAAAACGATTGGCAACGGCCTTATGATCGGTTACCCACCCGATATACAGGCCGCCATATGGGCGCAAAGGACTTTAGGTTAATTGATAAGGACAATAAAATGAGCGAAAAGATTTCAGAACAAACGCTTCGAACAATTGTTGAAAAGGCCTGAGTCCCCTGAAAGAAAACGTTCGAACGCAGGATTCCGCACGCATTGCCAGGCCGCTTGATACTGCCTGACCAATTCAATCATTCTGCCGCCAAAATACTGCCGGTCTTCCGGTGTCAGTTCTTTTCCCATGTTCTGCTCCCTACTGACACATAAACCTTTATTCTCATCTATCATTTGAATTCATAAAGACAAAAGGCCGCTTATAGGAGCGGCCTTTTGTTATTTACCTCTCGGCGGACAGGCTTACAAAGCTCTATACATTTCGAGGTTCATTGAAAGGAGGTTCTCCAAACCGAATAAATGCCTTCTTGTTCTTCCCTATTGAATCGTAGGCCTTCCGTGCAACTTCGATAAATACAGATTTTTCGGCAACCGTTAATCCGCCAAGCGACACTAAATGACCGGCCACATGCGCAAGGCGTTTATCGAATGCGGATTCTACAGATACCCCTGTGCCCGCGAAAACTCCGACCTGCCATAGTAAATTTTTAGCCATATCATCCAAGCATGTCTGAGCCTGTTCCTGAGCCTCCGGGTTTTGTTGCTGATAATGCCGCATATATACATGAAAGCTTCTCGTTAATCGCAACATCGCGCTTTCAATGTGATCTTTATAATTATAAGCGGGTTCCCGGTCATCCGGTCTATTTCGGCCAAACATTCTAGCTGCAATATCTCTGAGCATGAAGAATATCCTTTTTCTGCCCTCTTATTAAGTTTTCTTACGTTTTGTCAAATGAAAAGGCCGCCAAGGCGGCCTTTTCGCGTTTCATAAAGGCGGACAGGCTTACATCATGTCGCCCATGCCGCCCATTCCACCCATGCCGCCGGCATGGCTGTGCTCCTTCTTGTCTTCCGGAGCGTCGGCGACCATGGCTTCGGTCGTGATCAGCAGGCCGGCGACCGAGGCCGCGTTCTGCAGGGCGACGCGCACCACTTTCGCGGGGTCGATCACACCTTCGGCGACGAGGTTGCAATACTCGTCCGTCTGGGCGTTATAGCCGAAGTTGGTGTCCTTCTGCTCCAGCAGTTTGCCAACAATGATCGAACCTTCCTTGCCAGCGTTTTCCACGATCTGACGGATCGGGGCCTGAATGGCGCGGCGGACGATGTCCACGCCGACCGTCTGGTCGTCGTTTTCGCCTTTCAGGTCCTTCAGTGCGCGGGAAGCGTAGAGGAGCGCCGTGCCGCCGCCGGGGACGATGCCTTCTTCCACGGCCGCGCGGGTCGCGTGCATCGCGTCGTCGACGCGGTCCTTTTTCTCCTTCACTTCGACTTCCGTCGCACCGCCGACGCGGATGACGGCCACGCCGCCCGCCAGCTTCGCCAGGCGTTCCTGCAGCTTTTCCTTGTCGTAGTCGGAAGTGGTTTCCTCGACCTGACGGCGGATCTGGTTGCAGCGCGCCTCGATGTCGCCTTTCTTGCCGGCGCCGTCGATGATGGTCGTATCGTCCTTGGAGATGCGGACCTTCTTCGCCTTGCCCAGCATGTCGAGCGTGACGTTTTCCAGCTTGATGCCGAGGTCTTCGGAGATCACCTGGCCGTTGGTCAGGATCGCCATGTCCTCCAGCATCGCCTTGCGGCGGTCGCCGAAGCCGGGGGCTTTCACGGCAGCGACTTTCAGACCGCCGCGCAGCTTGTTGACGACCAGCGTCGCCAGGGCCTCGCCTTCGACGTCTTCCGCGACGATCAGCAGCGGACGGCCGTTCTGGACGACGGCTTCCAGGACGGGAAGCATCGACTGCAGGTTCGAGAGTTTTTTCTCGAACAGCAGGATGAACGGATTTTCCAGCTCGCACACCATCTTGTTGGCGTCGGTGATGAAGTACGGCGACAGGTAGCCGCGGTCGAACTGCATGCCTTCGACGACTTCCAGTTCGGTTTCGAGAGATTTCGCTTCCTCGACCGTGATCACGCCTTCATTGCCGACCTTGGCGACCGCCTCGGCCAGGTAGCGGCCGATTTCGGTGTCGCCGTTGGCGGAGATGGTGCCCACTTGAGCGATCTCGTCGTTGCTCTTGATTTTTTTTGCGCGTTTTTTCAGGTCCTCCACGATGGCGGCCGTGGCGATGTCGATGCCGCGTTTCAGGTCCATCGGGTTCATGCCCGCCTCGACGGCCTTGTTGCCCTCGCGGACGATCGCCTGCGCCAGGACGGTCGCGGTGGTCGTTCCGTCGCCGGCCTGGTCGTTCGCTTTCGAGGCCACTTCGCGCACCATCTGGGCGCCCATGTTCTCGAACTTGTCGGCCAGTTCGATTTCCTTCGCGACCGTCACGCCGTCCTTCGTGGTGCGCGGGGCGCCGAAGGATTTGTCGATCACGACATTGCGGCCTTTCGGGCCCAGCGTCACCTTCACGGCGTTCGCCAGAACGTCCACGCCGCGCAGCATGCGCTTGCGCGCGTTGCTGCTGAACTCAACTTGTTTTGCTGCCATTGTCTTTTCTCCTTGATTTTGCGTTGTTTCAAATCTTCATGTTGCCATCTTTTCTCTTGTCATCCCGGCTTGACCGGGGGGCCGGAGCCGCGAGCTCCGCGCCCGGTCTCCTGGGTTCCCGCTTTCGCGGGGATGACAAGGAATATCAGGCCGCCTTTTTCTTGGAAGCCGTGACTTCCAGCACGCCCATGATGTCGGATTCCTTCACGACCAGCAGGTCCTCGCCGTCGATGCGGATTTCGGTGCCGGACCATTTAGAGATCAGCACGCGGTCGCCAGTCTTGACGTCGAGCGGCACGCGCTCGTCGCCGTCTTCGTTGAACGCGCCGGGGCCGACCGCGATGACTTGCGCTTCCATCGGCTTTTCCTTCGCGGTGTCCGGGATGATGATCCCGCCGGACGTCTTCTCATCCTGTTCCAGACGGCGCAGCAGCACCCGGTCATGCAGGGGACGGAATTTCATGATGACATCTCCTTACTGATGTTTAAAAACCATTTCCTATCAAAGACATAAATTGCACTGTTAGCACTCCATGTCCATGAGTGCCAAATATGTAAGGGGTATGGAACCAAACTTCAAGGGTTATTTTAATCTTTTGGCGGCGGCTTTCCGCGGCCCGCGCGGGAAGGCGTTAAGACTTTCGCAAGATCAGCCGCTTATGATGAAAGAGACGGATCAGGATGATCCGACACCATCAATACGGGAGAATGCGCGATGGCGGATCTGATCAGGCAGCTGAACGACTACCGGCTCACCACGGCGGAAATTTTCTATCACATGCCCGATCACCCGAAGCTGCTGCAATCCTATATCTGGCAGGAATACGACATCGCCCCGAAATTTCCCATCCTGCATAAATTCCTCGACTTCTGGACCAAGGAAATCGACGGCAAGCTGCACTCCGTCTACATCGCCAGCCAGAAGCTGATCACGCCGGGGGATGCGCGGTTTGCGGTGTGCGAA
>JBDHTS010000113.1:0-5946 GCA_039808845.1 Alphaproteobacteria bacterium
CAGCTTGAGATTCTGGATGGGATCATGATCGGTCGTGAAGCCTACCAGAACCCCTGGATTCTTGCCGAAATCGAGCGCGATCTTTTCGGCGCCCCGGCCATTCTGACGCGGGAAGCGGCCGCCAGGGCCATGGTGCCTTATATGGAAGATCAGGCGAGAATGTTCGGAACGCCCGTCAAGTCCGTCACGCGGCACATGCTGGGATTATTCAACGGCTTGCCGGGTGGAAGGGCTTGGCGCCGGATCCTGAGCGAGAAATCCCATACGGACATCGCGCCCGGCGATCTGATCGAGCAGGCTTTGCAGAAAATACGGAATCTAAAACCCCTCCCTGAGGGAGGGGTTGGGAAGGGTGTGCAAGCCGAGAGGCTTTAAACGCAAAGCCGCTAGTCCGCGCGCCCCACCCTGACCCTTCCCCTCAGGGGAAGGGAGAAATTACATCCGGAAAACGCCGAAGCGCGTTTCTTCTATCGGCGCGTTCAGACTGGCGGACAGCCCCAGAGACAGGACGCGGCGCGTATCGGCGGGATCGATGACCCCGTCGTCCCACAGGCGCGCCGACGCGTAATATGGGCTGCCTTCCCGTTCATACTGCGCACGGATCGGGTTCTTGAACTCTTCCTCTTCTTCAGGGCTCCACTCCTTGCCGTCGCGCTCCATGGACTGGCGCTTGACCATCGCCAGGACTCCCGCCGCCTGCTCTCCGCCCATGACGGAGATCCGGGCGTTCGGCCACATCCAGAGAAAGCGCGGATCGAAAGCCCGTCCGCACATGCCGTAATTTCCGGCGCCAAAAGAACCGCCAATGATGACGGTCAGTTTGGGTACGCGCGCGCAGGAAACGGCCATCACCATTTTCGCGCCGTCCTTGGCGATGCCGCCGCTCTCATACTTCTTGCCGACCATAAATCCGGTGACGTTCTGGAGGAAGACAAGAGGAATGCGCCGCTGGCTGCAGATCTCGATAAAATGCGCGCCCTTCACGGCGCTTTCCGAAAACAGGACGCCATTATTGGCCACGATTCCAACCGGAATCCCTTCGATATGCGCGAAGCCTGTCACGAGCGTGGTTCCGTAGCGCTTTTTGAATTCGTCGAAATCGCTGCCGTCGACGATCCGGGCGATCACATCGTGCACGTCCCATGCCATGCGCAGATCGGTCGGCACCAGCCCGGCAAGCTCCGACGGATCGTAAACAGGCGGGCGCGGATCGATGCGGCACGAATCCGGTGCGGCGGCGCGGTTCAGGTTGGCGACGGCCCGCCGCGCCAGATCCAGCGCGTGCTCGTCGTTATCCGCCAGGTGATCCGCCACGCCTGAAATGCGCGTGTGGACGTCCCCACCGCCCAGCTCCTCTGCCGTGACCTCCTCGCCTGTCGCCGCCTTCACAAGCGGAGGGCCCGCCAGAAATATCGTGCCCTGGTTCTTCACGATGATGCTTTCGTCGGACATCGCAGGAACATAGGCTCCGCCTGCCGTGCACGATCCCATAACGACGGCGATCTGGGGGATGCCCTTCGCCGACATGTTGGCCTGATTGAAAAAGATGCGTCCGAAATGATCGCGGTCGGCAAAAACCTCATCCTGGTTAGGCAGGTTCGCGCCACCGGAATCGACGAGATAGACGCAGGGAAGATTGTTCGCCTCGGCAATTTCCTGAGCGCGCAGATGCTTTTTGACAGTCAGGGGATAATACGTTCCCCCCTTCACCGTCGCGTCATTGCACACGATCATGCAGTCATGGCCGGAAATCTTTCCGATTCCGGTGATAATGCCAGCGGCGGGAATGGCTTCATCGTAAACATCCAGAGCCGCCAGCGCCGACAGTTCCAGGAAATCAGATCCCGGATCGAGGAGGCGCGCAATACGGTCGCGCGGCAGCAGCTTGCCCCGGCTGGCATGGCGTTCGCGCGCCTTCTCGCCGCCGCCCCGCCCGATCGTATCAAGCCTGGTTTTCAGGTCATTGACCAGCGCGGTCATGCGCTCGCGGTTCCTGTGAAAAGACTGGCTGTGGACATCGACGGTGGATTTCAGGTGCGCCATGAATAATCCTCTGCTACGGCTTCAAGGCTAAAACACATTGGTTTCCGGCACAATAGGACGCCCTTCGATACGGGCAGCGGCATGGAGGCGCGGATAGGGGCAAAAATAAACGCGAATACCGCGTCCCTCCTGAATTAAGATCTTGAACATGCAGCGGAATTGCTTAAGCTGAGTCTCGCCGGGCGTGCGGGGGATGCATATGAATGATTTTTTCCAATGGTTTACAGGCGGTTCTTTCTATCGTTATGAAACGCTTTTCCATTGCATGGATCATGATTACCTGACCATCGCACTGGCCGTCATTTCCTGCGCCGGCGTCTTTACAGGATACTGGATCATCGCCTGGCGCTGGTCTCAGGCCGCGAGGAACGCTCCGCAAAGCGAAGGGAAAAAAGCCCTTCATGACCTTAAGTGGATATTTATCTTCTGCGGCATCTGCGGCTATCTCTGGATCATCCTTGAGATGTTCTGGCCAGCCTGGAGGCTTTATATATTTTTCCTGTTCGCCTTGAATATTTATACGTGGCGCTACGTTCTTCGCATGCAGGGGCTGGAAGAAGTCTACCAGTATCTAAGAGACAGGGACCGGCTCGTAAAACAACTGGAAAGTCAGGAAATCGAAATTTCCAGGCTTAAAAAGTTCGAGCATGACGCTTTATAACCTTCCAACCCCGCTTCGCGTGCGGCCGTCCGTCCCGGGCCTGTCGATCAGGACCAAGCTTCTGGCGCTGGTCTTTTCCCTCCTTCTGATCCTGATTTTTTCCGGCTATTTCCTTCAGAATATACTGAACAACAGCGTGGACATCATCGCCCGGCAGACCTCGGCCATCCAGACCCTGCAGCACACGACGAAAGCCGGGAAGGCCTATACCGGCCTGCGCTGGACTTACCTGACCTTCCTCGGCGACCCGACTGAAGAGACATTAAAGGCCGTTCAGGGAAAGCTTGGGAATTTCAGGGCGAGCCTGGAACCGATCCGGTCCTCGCCCCTGAAAGGCGATATCGATGAAATCGAGTCCCTGATTTCAGGCCTTGAAAAAACCGCCACGGATTTGCGTTCCGTCCCGTCCGACAGCGAGGAAGCGGCCGCCCTGGTCAGCGAAGCCACGAAAACGCTGGGCCAGATCGATGAAGTCCTGACCGGTTTCGTCAGCGCGCTGGAGAAAATCCTGACGGAAAGCGCAGAAATAACGCGGGAACAGACCGGAGCCCTGCATTCCATCCCTGTCGTGTTCATCGTCGGCGGATTTATGACGATCCTGTTCGCCACGCTGGTGGCGATCGTCCAGCTGTTCATGCCCATAGGCCGGATTACCCGGTCCATGGCGGCGGCAAGCGTCGACACAGCGAATGCCAAGGATTACATTCTTCCCGAATCCGGTCACGATGAAATCGGCAAGGCGACGCGCGCGTTGAACCGCCTTTTGTTTGAAGTTTCCGAAGGGATCGACCGCATCAGCAACGCCGAGCGCAAACTGCGCGATACCGGGCAATATCTTCAGGCCATCATGGACAACGTTGTGGACGGCGTTATCACCCTGAACGAAGACGGGCGCATCGAAACCTTCAACCCGAGCGCGGAGCGCCTGTTCCATCGTCCGGCGAAGGAAGCGGTCGGCGCGCATGTCAGCACGCTGCTTTTCGATGTCAAGGGGACGCCCTGCGACCTGGTCTCGCGGATGGTCAGCAAGCCCGCCGATTTCAGGGGGCTTGCTCCAAGCGAGCTTCTGGCCCGCACGCAGCAGGGAATCATGATCCCGGTCGAAGTCGCCGTAGGCAAAACCGGATTCGCCGGGCGCTCGATGTTCGTCGCCACGCTGCGCGACATTTCCGCCCGAAAGCAGATGGAAAACTTCATGGAGCAGGCCCAGCGCATGGAGACGGTCGGGCGCATGACCGGCGGCATCGCGCACGACTTCAACAACATGCTGACCGTCATCAGCGGCAACTTCGAACTGATCGAGCGCAAGGTGCCCGATGATCCGCTTCTGAAATCGATGATCGGCATGGGCCTGGATACCGTATGCAAGGGAAAGGAGATGACCCAGCGGCTGCTGGCTATTTCCAGCAAGCAGCTTTTGAAACCGGAAGTCATCGAACTCGCAGACCGCCTTCCCGCCACGATGGAGATGATCCGCCGCGCCGTGCGCGAGGATGTGGATCTGCATATCGATGTATCGGCGGATTGCTGGAACATCCGGGTCGATCCCGTCCAGTTCGAAAGCGCCCTTCTCAATCTCGCCATCAACGCGCGGGACGCCATGCCCAGCCATGGCGGGCGGATCCTCATCGCTGCCGGAAACAAAACGCTGGACAGCGATGCCGCCGCCAGCATGGGCGGGCTGAAGCCCGGCGCCTATGCGCACATTACGGTGACGGATAATGGGCATGGCATTCCCGCGGAGATACAGGATCGCGTCCTCGACCCGTTCTTCACCACAAAGTCAGCCGGCAAGGGAACGGGCCTTGGCCTTAGCATGGTCTATGGATTTGCGCGGCAGTCAGGCGGGGGCCTGATCATCGAAAGCGCCGAAAGCCGCGGGACGACCGTCCATCTCTACTTTCCGCGCAGCGAGGAAAAACTGCACAAGAAGCAACTCCGGTTCGTCGCGGATGGAAAGAAAGACGTGCCTGTCGGCCAGGAATCCCTGATGGTGGTGGAAGATCGTCCCGACGTGCTGAAATACGTCACGCAGACCCTGCGCGAACTGGGCTACCGCGTCACTTCGGCGGCGGACGCGCAATCGGCGCTGGATAAGCTCAGGCGCCGGAGAAGCTTGGACCTTCTCGTCACGGATGTTGTCATGCCCGGCGACATGAACGGCGAAATGCTGGCTCATGAAGCCCTGCGCCTGATGCCGGAACTGAAAGTCCTATTCATGTCGGGCTATACGCAGGACGCGCTGATCGAACAGGGAGCCCTGAAACAGGGCGTCAACCTTCTCCCCAAACCCTTCACCCGCGCCGATCTCGCCCAATACGTCCGCCGCGCGCTGGATGCGGCGTGACTATTATTGACAAGTAACGTAAAAACATTTTAAGAAACTTAACGTTATAAAAATAACAGGGCAGGAAAAATGATTGAATTAACAGACTTAAGCACCGACGAAATCCGTGATTTCGATCCTGCAAAAATTGTCGGCCTAAAGGAATTTGGTCAGGCTGCCATCCAAGATTTGCCAAAAGTTACTGGAGAAATAGTCGAGATAGTTGGAAGTGATTTTCGTTATCAAGAAGATGGAAAGCATAGGCTATATAAAGTAATGGAAGACAGGGTCGCCGTTTTTAATGCAGCCATGCTCGATCTAAGACAGCGTAAAAGATCTGTCCCTGCGTTAAGACACGAAATGGCTTAAAACGAACTGGTTTCTGCAAGTTCGAGCCAGCGCACTTCCGCCACACCTAGTTCCTCTTTCGCTTTTTCAAGCCGGCTGGATTTCGTGTTGAACGTTGCGGGATCGCTGGAATAAAGATCCGGATCGCCAAGATCGGATTCAAGGGATGCGATCTCCCGCTCCAGGGATTCTATACGCGAAGGCAGATTGTCCAGTTCATACTGCATCTTGTAAGTCATTTTCGAGACAGACTTTTGTATTGCCACACTCTGCGAGGCGGCGCGCGCGTCTTCTTTCTGCCACGCAGCCACCTCTTCATCCTTTAAAATCCGGTCCCCTCTCGCCTCGATATAATCGGTATAGCCGCCGATATGCTCCTCGACATGGCCATTGCCTTCGAACGCAAGAATTTTGGTGACTGTCTGGTCCAGGAAATCGCGGTCGTGACTGACGATCACAAGCGTGCCGGTGTAATTGGCGAGGATATCCTCCAGCATTTCCAGCGTGTCCATGTCGAGATCGTTGGTCGGCTCGTCGAGGATCAGCAGGCTGCCCGGATCGGCCAGCA
>JBDHTS010000114.1:0-5844 GCA_039808845.1 Alphaproteobacteria bacterium
GTGGCTCTGCAGATCGTTCTGAAACACGGCTGATGACGATGGACGCAGCGTTCCTTCTTCTCGTCACCGTCATTGTCCTGGCTCTTATCTTCGATTTCATCAATGGTTTTCACGACGCCGCCAATGCCATCGCCACGGTGGTGTCGACGAAGGCCTTAAGCCCCGTCAAAGCCGTTCTTTACGGCGCCGTATTGAATTTTGCCGGTGCGATGCTGGGGACGGAAGTGGCGGCGACCATCGGCAAGGGTCTGGTGGACGCGACGGCGGTCACGCTGACGACCGTATTCTTCACCCTTTCCGGCGCGATCCTGTGGAACCTGTTCACCTGGTACAAGGGCCTGCCCACCAGTTCGTCCCACGCCATTATCGGCGCGCTGCTGGGGGCCACGTATTTTTCCTCCGCCCTCGCCCACGAAGCCATTCATACGGACGCCGTGCTTCAGAAAGTGATCATTCCGATGATCATGTCCCCCGTCATCGGGATCACGCTCGGCTTTCTGGTCATGACCGGGCTGACATGGCTGATCTACAGGCGCAGCCTTTTGAAAATCAACCGGACCTTCGGCAGGCTGCAGATCGTTTCGGCGGGCTTCATGGCCCTGACCCACGGCATGAACGACGCGCAGAAATCGATGGGGATCATCGCCCTTGCCCTGCTGCTGGCCAATCCCGGCGCGGAATTCGCCGTGCCTTTATGGGTGAAGCTGTCCTGCGCCATCGCCATGGGACTCGGCACCCTCTCCGGCGGCTGGCGCATCATCCGCACCCTGGGCAGCAAGATGATCAAGCTCCAGACATCCCAGGGATTCGCCGCCGAGACCACCGCTGCCATGATTATCGCGGGCGCGTCGCATTTCGGCATTCCTGTCTCCACGACACATGTCATCACCTCCTCCATCATGGGCGTGGGCGCGACGAAGCGCCTGACCGCCGTGCGCTGGGGCGTGGTCGGCAATATCGTCTGGGCCTGGGTGCTGACGATCCCGCTGACCTTCCTGCTGGCGGGCGGGCTGATGGCGCTGGGGAACTGGATGATCAGATGATTGGATCGTTGGATGATTGGAAAAAAATTTTTTAATTTTTATCCAATCATCCAATCATCTAATATCCAATCATCCATAAAAAGGAGCGCATCATGTATAAACTCTATTACTCACCCGGCGCCTGTTCGATGGCCGTGCACGCCGTACTGAACGAACTGAATGTGCCGTTCGAGCCGGTCGAGATCAGCCTGAAAAACGGCGACGCCAAGAAGCCGGAATACCTGAAGATCAACCCGCGCGGCCAGGTGCCCGTCCTGATCGAGGAAGACGGCACGCCCATCAAGGAAGGCGCCGCAATCATCATTCATCTCTGCGAGAAACATCAGTCGCCGCTGTTGCCCCGCGACGGCATGGCCCGGACGAAAGCGCTGGAATGGCTGTGCTGGTGCAACGCGACGCTGCATCCGGCCTATGGCCGCGTGCTGTGGCTCAACCGCAACCTGCCGGACGGCGACGTGAAGGACAAAGCCGTGAAAGCGGCCTGCGACCAGATCCAGACGCTGTGGAACGAGGCGGACGCCCGCCTGTCCCAGACGCCGTTCCTTGCGGGGAACGACTGCTCGGCGGCGGATATCCTGCTGGCCGTGTTCGCCAACTGGGGATTCATTCCGCATCTGCCCACGCTGGGCGCGAATGTCCGGCGCGTGGTCAAGGCCGTGTCCGAGCGGCCAGCCTTCAAGAAAACGCTACAGACCGAAAAGGTGGACTACAAGGCGGCGGCGTAGGGTTTTAAGCCCTCTCCCCCACGGGGAGAGGGTTGGGTGAGGGGTCTGGCGGCTGTGCGAACACTATCAATTCCACGCATGGATCGACCACCCCTCACCCCGGCCCTTTCCCCGTGGGGGGAGAGGGGGGAAATAGTTATGCGGCCTTCTTCATCGATTTGGTCTTTGCGGGCAGGAAGGGCATGACGGTCGCTTCGGCGGCGATGTTGCGGCCCCGGACATTGACCTGCAGCGTGTCGCCAGCCTTCACGGCCCCGCGCGGCACATAGCCCATGCCGATGGATTGCTTCAGCGTCGGGGAGAAGCCCCCGCTGGACAGCGTTCCAAACAGCTTATCCTGTGTATTGCGGATCTCCGCCCCTTCACGCGCGACGCCCGCGCCGGTCAGGCGTATGGCGATGCGCTGGCGCGGGCCGCCGTCCCTTAAATGTTTCAGAACGGTCTCCGCGCCGATGAAACCCTTGTTTTCCTTCGCGATGACCCAGGCGAGGCCAGCCTCGACCGGGGATGTCGTGTCGTCGATATCATGGCCGTAGAGCGGGTAGCCCATTTCAAGCCTTAAGGAATCCCGCGCGGCGAGGCCCACCGGCTTTACAGCCTTGTGCGCCGCAAGCTTTTCCCACACGCCCGCCGCCTTGCCCTCAGGCACGCTCAGCTCGAAACCGTCCTCGCCGGTATAGCCGAGGCGGCTGACGAAGATCTCCGTGCCGCAGGGGAGGTTCGCCCGCTCGAACCACATATAGGGCTGGCCCGCCGTTTCGATGCCGAAGCATTCGCGCAGGGTCGTTTCCGCCTGCGTTCCCTGCAATGCGATCAGCGCGCGGTCGTCAAGGCGCGTCAGCGTCACATCCTTCGGCAGATGTCTCTGCATCCAGGCGATGTCCTTTTCCTTGCAGCCCGCGTTGATGACGACGAAGAATTTCGTTGGAGACAGACGCGTGATAATCAGGTCGTCGACGATGCCGCCCTGTTCGTTCGTCAGCACGGTGTATTTCGCCCGCCCGTCCGGGGCGTTCGTGAAATCCGACGGGGTAAGGCGGGAAACGAAGGCCATCGCCCCTGGGCCTTCCAGAAACAGCTGGCCCATATGAGAGACGTCGAAAATCCCGGCGGAGCGGCGCGTCCATTCATGTTCCGCCATCACGCCCTCGCCGTAATAAAGCGGCATGTCGTACCCGGCGAACTCGCCCATCCTGGCGTTCGAGGCGACATGGACGGCATGAAGCGGCGTGGTTTTCACGGCAGAATTCCTTCTGGTTGGTTGCTGCTGTGAAAATACGACAGGATGCGCATCCGCGCAAACGGTTCCGCTGTTAAAGCTCTCCCCCTCCTGCTTGCGGGAGGGGGATAACTCATGTGAGAGAACATTTTAAAGCAGGCCGCCCGTCAACGCGGCCAAAACGGCGGCCCCTAGCCCGATCCGGTACCAGCCGAACGGCGCGAAGCCGTGGCGGCCGATAAAGCCGATCAGTCCATTGACGACGATCAGGGCCGAGACAAAGGCGGCGACCGTGCCGGTCAGGAACATCGGCACATCCGCCAGGGAAAGCAGATGGGCGCTTTTATACAGGTCGAAGGCCGCCGCGCCGAAAATCGTCGGGATGGCGAGGAAGAAGGAGAATTCCGTGGCCGTGCGGAGTTCGACACCCAGCAGCCGCGCCCCGACGATGGACGCCCCCGCGCGCGAGATGCCGGGAACAAGCGCCGCCGTCTGGCACAAGCCGATGCCGAGGGCCTTTTTCCAGCTTATGGCCTCCATCGAGCGCGCCGTTTCAGGCGGGGCCAGACGTTCCGCGAACAGCATGAAGACGCCGCCCGCGATCAGGCTTCCCGCGACGACCCAGGGAGAAAACAGCACGTTTTTGATAAAGCCATGGAAGACCACGCCCAGCAGCGCGGCGGGCAGGAAGGCCAGCAGGATTTTCAGCGCCGCAGCGCGCTCCGCCGTGTCGTGCGTCAAGCCGCGCGCCATCCGGCCCAGCCGTTCCCGCCGCGCCCAGACCACGGCCAGGATCGCGCCAGTCTGGATAAAAATATCGAAAACGCTGGCCGACGCCCTCTCCCGTCCCAGAACCGCCTCGGCAAGGATCAGGTGACCGGTGGAGGAGACGGGAATGAATTCGGTCAGGCCTTCGACAATTCCCAGAATGACGGCGTCCAGCAGATCGTTCATGAACGTCTCAAGAATGCGGGCGTAAAGGCAGAAATGGAGAAACCAAAGGACTGGCAGGGGCGGAGGGGCTCGAACCCACGGCCTGCGGTTTTGGAGACCGCCGCTCTACCAGCTGAGCTACACCCCTAAAGGCCATGCGCCTTTATTATAGCAGATTTCAACAGAAGGCCAGATAAATCCTTAAGCCACGTAACGCTTCAGGTCGCCGTTGTTCTCCGCTCCGTTTCTGCCCAGAGCGTCCTGATAGGCTCTACGCTGTTCCGCAGTCATTGAAGGCTGCAGCAATCCAATTCCCATCATAATTTTTCTCTGCGGAAGAAGAGCCAGTCCCCTGGAGCTGAAAACTTCTTCCAAAGCCTGCTTTTCTGCCAACAAGGCACTCACATCCCCGTCCCGCAATTCGAGTTCGAGGATATGCAGCAAATCCGTGCGGCGTTCTCCCTTCATATCCATCATGCGGCCTTCCTGAAAAGAATATTCAATCCGGCTGTCATGCTCGTCGCCCGGTTCGTAATCGATTTTAACCTTGCTGAAACGTGCGCGGCATTTCGGCTCTAAAGTTTTGTCGAAAAAACGCCGAACGCGATCCTGAACAGGGGCCAGAAGAACCTGACCAAAATACATTGCCAGCTTCGGTGTCGTTTTCGGGCTTGTCTCGCATTTGAACTCGTTGCGCCAGAGAATTGCGTTTTCATCGGGAACCGCGGCCCTTGTTGTCGCAGGGTCGAGCGGCGTCTTTAAATCATGACGCAGCTTTTTGCCTTTTTCTTTTACGCGATATTCAATGCCTTCCCGCAACAGGCGAAGATTTTCGGTATCGTAATAAACACTGCTGTCGATCGCGGATTTGCGTTCCTTGCCGCCGCGTGCGTCCAGCCAGTCCCTGATTTCAGCGAACAATTCGGGTGTCGCAGCGTATTGTATCTCAGGTTCTTCGCAGACCTCTATTTTCAATGGCTTTTTTCTCATCAGTCCTCCTCCAGCACAGCAACAAAAAAGCCTCCTGAAAAGGAGGCTTTAACGAATCAGTATTTAAACGAACGGCCAATCGCTTCCCCCGCCGCGAGGCGAAGCTTTCGCTTGTATCGATAAGTTTTGACCGTCATTGCGTTTCCCGCGACTCGGTTTATTCATCGTCCCGACAGATTTTTGCCATTATTTGACAATGCGGCGCAACAAAAATCGTAATGTTATATTTTAAATTTACTTACATCGACCGCCGTTCCGCCCATTTCATGGCGAAGCGTGCGGCCTGTTTCCTGCATTGCTTCTTTCATGCAATGTCCCAGCCCATGTCCATGGGGCTCGAAATAACCCATGGCCCGGCCCCAGCCATGCGTCAGATGGATAAGATCGCTAAAAACACGCTCCCCCGCATGCACAGCCGTAAAAAAAGCATGCTGAACCGGTTCGACAATTGCTGGTCTGTTCATTTTTTCCTCCCTTTTTGTAGCAAAAGCTTATGTCATGGAATTATGGCCCTTTTCCAATGCGGGGAAAGGATTTTCGTTGTTGCGTTGCAGCGCGCAATTGTTTTTATTGCAGGAATCCGCATGGACCTGATTTTAAACATCAGAGCCAGACAGAGATAACAGAGAAAAAGCAGAAAAGGAATAAACGCGAAGAGGCCCGAAGATCCGAAGGTTGGCGCATCTTCCTTCGGATCTTCGGGCCTTCGCGTTATTATTTCTCTGTCTGGATCTGGCGTTTATTTTCTTTTCAAGAGAAAACCCCGGCTGAATCAGCCGGGGTTTTTTATTCGGATAAGAAAACTTGTCGCTTACTTCAAAATCTTAGCGACGACACCTGCGCCGACGGTTCTTCCGCCTTCGCGGATGGCGAAGCGGAGGCCTTCGTTCATGGCGATCGGGGCGATCAGCTTCACGGTGACTTTCGCGTTGTC
>JBDHTS010000115.1:0-5761 GCA_039808845.1 Alphaproteobacteria bacterium
GAAAGCCTGCGCTTCCTGCCGGTGGGGAAAGACACGGAAATGACGACGACTTCCGCCTGGCCGGATCCCAGCTTCGAGGGCCTCTACCTGCCCTCCGAACGCTCGGTCACGGACAAGGGATTTCGCGCCACGTGGCAGACCGGTTTCCTGGCCACCAACATCGAGTCCCAACTTGAAAGCTGCCTCACCAGCCGCAATTGCGAAACCCTGTTGGCGAACGGATTCGGCGTCTCCCTGTTCCAGCCGGTCGATATCTACCAGCAGTCGCTGCGCTCGGCGAAATACGGGATCCTGTTCGTTTTCATGACCTTTGCCGCGTTCTTCCTGTTCGAGGTGCTGCGGCAAATGCGAATCCACCCCGTGCAGTATCTTCTGGTGGGCAGCGCGCTCGCCCTGTTCTATCTCCTGCTGGTGTCGCTGTCGGAGCACCTGTCCTTCACCCCGGCCTATATCGTGGCCAGCGCCGCCATCGTCCTGCTGCTCGGCTACTACGTCTCGCATGTCCTGCAAAACAGGCAGGGCGGCGCGCTGTTCGGCGGCCTGGTGGCGATGCTCTATCTCGTGATGTACTTCATCCTGCGGTCCGAGGATTACGCCCTGCTGATGGGGGCGGGCATCCTGTTCACCCTGCTGGCCGCCATCATGGTCCTGACCCGCCGGGTAGACTGGTATGGCCTGGGCCGCCCGGGCCCGGCCATGGACCCCAGGGACCCGTATAAAAATGCTTGAAACCGCCCGGTTTTCCGATTACTGATAACGCACCCTTACGTTACCGGTATGCGCACGTAGCTCAGTGGTAGAGCACTGTGTTGACATCGCAGGGGTCGCAAGTTCAATCCTTGCCGTGCGCACCATTTAAAATCAGATGCAGAATTCATCATTTATTTTCAGTTTTTTAATCGTCAAAAAATTTTAATTTTAAAATTGACCGTTTAAAAAAAATGGGCTGTCCTAACTAAGGCCTAAGAGATGAAGTCACCATAATATATGGTATGCAGCACTGTTCATCTAAAGAAGAAAAAGGGACACTGCGCGGACATATAAAACAGGGTAAAAACCGCAACAAGTTCTTGAAATGTTCCTTTTTGTCTGCAAAAGATAAAGAGTAAAAAAATTTTTGCGATAAACTGGAGCGATACAATGAGAATAAGAACAGTTTTGTTGTTTGCTCTTCTTATTACGCATTGGAGCAGTTTTGTTTTTGCAGATGATGAAGGAGTAAAAAAATATAGAAATTATACACCGCAACAACTTGCAGAATTAACGCAAGATGTTCGCAGCAGTGATGTACCGATGATGTATTTATTTGCCATGCGAAATGGCATAGGCGAAGGCTCAGAATTACTTCTTGGCATGTGGCTTAACCGTTTAATGTATCCAGGAATTCAGAGTTACGATACTGCTGTAAAAGCTTTTCAAAAGGATTTGCGAGATGAGCCTACGGGAAAATTCACGGTATGGCAGATTTATAATTTGGAGCAACGGGCAGAAATGCAAAAACTCGACACGGTTTTATTTCCTGAAAATTTTTCCAACTATATTACTGAAGATTTCGCTAAAATTGAAGGAACTGTCACCATGCTTGAAGATCAAATTGCTTATCCAGTAAATCATGTCAAAGTCAGCTGCTACAAGGCGGATAAATATTGCGAATATAACATGATAGTTTTAATGGTGCCTAAAGAAGATTCTTGGTCACAAAATTATCAAGTCATGGATATGGGAACTGATATCTATAAAATTACCCGCTGGGAAAATGATGAGATAGATGCCGTGCCCACGAATACAGGGACTTGTCGTATCAACTCTTTAAACTTCAATTTTAAAACTAAAGAATTTTTTGAAATTGCAAAGAATGCCGAAGGTGAATGTAAATTTATGGGGACGACCTTTGAAAAATTGCCAAAACCAAGAATATCGCAGATATTGGATGGTAAGAAAATAATCCAGCAGGAATTTACAAATTTAAAGAAAAAGGCTTTTGAGGTTACAGCAAGCGATTTCCAAAAGAAGGCTAATAAATTAATTGAAGAAGTAAAGTCTTCATCTGAGGAAATGAAAAAACAATAATCTTCCTTCTTTACTATTATCCGGATGTCCGCCTGCGCGGTATAGCGGCTTGGGTGATGTCTTGAAGAAAAAGTTTAGAGTTTTTTCCTTTATGCCATACCATTTATGTTATGCAAAATCCCCTTTACGCATGATGCCTTTTTAATTTTTTTCCGAACTTTCTCATCATCTTGAGCGGCTTCGTCCCAAACAACAGCCTCCCCATCATCGCGAATACGCCGCCGCGCATGTCGAACAGGGCGTTCTTGCCGATGACCTGAAGCTCCTCGTAGGTTTTCAGGTAGATGGCGTCGATGCCGTCGGAGAGGCTCTGGGTCAGGGGGTCGTTCTCCGCCGCCTTGATCAGGTAGGCTTCGTTCAGCGCCCGGTTCGGTTCGCCCTGGATGTTGTATTGCAAAGCATTCGTGATCATCTGGTATGCGACCGAAACGTTGACGAAGCTGGCCATGTAGTCCGGCCCGAAATGGGCGCAGAACAGGTAGCGGATCTCGTTCAGCTGTTCGACCGTGCCTTTCACGGTCTTCAGATTGGCGAGCGCGGTTTCGGAAAAGACTTTAAGGAATCCGGGATCGCTCTCCATCTCGTCGTCCGGCATCATGCGGATCAGCCGGTTGCTCTCGATGGCCTCCACAGTCTGGGCCAGAAGGACGATGGATTTCTCCGCGATGTCGATGCGCTTCCGCCCCAGCGTCTCGAACTTCCATGAATTGAACCCGGCAAGCCCCGCCCCCGCCGCGCACACGGCGGCCAGAAATGTGCCAATGTCGAAGCTGAAGTCCATGGGTTGTTATAGCGCAGCCGATAAAAACCGTACAGGCCGTCCATTTTTACAGAACATCACCTTAAAAACCGCAAGACAGATTCCGGCAAACAAGTTATAATCGCGCCAGAACGTACCCAGCACTCCTTCCACTTTTCCTTTCCATTATCTGCCATGAAACGCCGGACCCTGCCCCTGATTCTGTTTGCCGCCGTCGCGCTGCCCGCGCTGCCCGCCTTCGCGCAGGCGACTTTGCAGCCTGCGCCGGGCGGCTCGTTCATGCCGCCGGCGGGCGCGCCTTCCGACGCTTCCGTGTCCGTGGGACAGGATAACGACACCTATCCCGCCCTGACCCTGACGCCCGACAAATCCGAACTCATTCGGCTGGACCAGGACGCGGGCAGCATCATCGTCGGCAATCCGGCACATTTGAGCGCCATTCTCGACACCGCGCGCACGGTCCTGCTCGTCCCGCGCGCGCCGGGATCGACGTATTTCACCGTGCTGGACGCCCAGCGCAAGGTGATCATGCAGCGGCACGTGTTCGTCGACGCCCCGGCGGACAAATATATCCGCATCCGCCGCAACTGTTCGCTGGGGCGCAACGGATGCCAGCCGACTTCTGTCTATTATTGCCCGGATATCTGCCACGAAGTCGCCGTGCAGCAGGTTTCATCCGGTGGCGCGCCGACCCAGACCGATGTGATGGGCGGTCCTGCCGGTAACGGTGTTGCAGGAACGGAAAATACCGGCCTGCCCCCCGAACCCACCGGCATGATGACGCCCGAAGAAACGTCTCCTGAACCGGCGGAAGAAGAATCCAACGCGCCGGTGCAGGAAGATACGGAATCCACGCCTCAGTAAGGTTGACTTTGAACGGTCGCGGGCAATTTATTCTCGAAGCTGATAAAAGAGTATGCTAATCAATGTCTGAAAGGTTTTTCATGAAGCCGCACGCTTTCCATCGCACGACATCCCTTCTGCTGCTGGCCGCGGCGTCCCTTACCCTGTCCGCCTGCGTGTCGCCACAGGGCGCGAACAGCATGGCCCGGCAAAAGCAGATCGACAGCGCGCTGGAAAAGGCGGCGATGGATTCCAAGACCGGTTCGAAACAATCGTTCGCGGTGCTCGAAACCCTCTACAAGCGGAAGAGCGACGATCCGGAGGCCGCATATAACTACGCCCAGTCCCTGCGCGAAAACGGCCGCGCCCAGCGCGCCGCCATTGTTCTCGGCCCCTTCGTCCAGGATGGAAAATCGCAAAACGCCGCCATCGTCGCGGAATACGGCGCGATCCAGGCCGCCATGGGCAGCTATACCGAAGCCGGCCAGTACGCCCGCAAGGCCATCGCCCTGAACCCCAAATTCGGGCAGGCTTATCATGTGCTCGGCATTTCGCTCGACGCCCAGGGCCAGCATGAGGAAGCCGAACAGGCGTTCCGCTCCGCCCTTGAAAACTGGCAGGGCGACCCGACGCCGGTTCTGAACAATCTGGGCCTGAACCTGGCGGCCCAGGGCTTTCTGGATGAAGCGGTGGAAACATTGCGCAAGGCCGTCGCCCTGTCTCCCGACCGTACCGAAATCGAGCGGAACCTGAGGATCGTCAGCGCCCTGCAGGCCCAGAGCCCTTCGCACGGGCGTCCGGTCCCCGTTCCGCCGCGCAAACCGGCTCAAGGATAGCTTATTTACCCATCACTTCCTGCGCCTGCAGGATGGCGGGGCCTAAAATCACGATAAACAGCACCGGCAGGAAGAACAAAATCATCGGCACGGTCAGTTTCGGCGGCAGCGCCGCCGCTTTCCGCTCGGCTTCCTGCATCCGTGCGTCGCGCAGCTCGTCCGCCATGACGCGCATCGCCTGAGTCACCGACGTCCCGTACTGTTCCGCCTGAACCAGAGCCGTCGCAAAACTGCGCGCTGCGCCCGATCCGACACGGCGCGCGAAATCCTGAAGCGCCGAGCGGCGGTCGTTCAGCATTGCCATTTCCGCGCTCAGAATACCCAACTCCTCCGCCAGCGTCGCGGAATGGTCGGCCATTTCCTCCGCAATCCGCGCGACTGTCTGTTCCAGACCGATCCCCCCCTGAACACAGATCAGCATCATGTCGAGCCCGTCCGGGAACGACTGGTTCATTTCCTGCGTGCGTTTCTGGATCTTGTTCTTGATCAGCAGCCCCGGCAGCTTATACCCGGCAAAGGCGGATGCGGCCAGAATACCCATGACGACGCCGTTGCTCATCTCCTTTTCCCCCTTGGAGATGAACAGCATGGCAATGCCCATAAAGAAGAACGGCAATACGGTGCGAAGGATGATGAATTTCAGCGGCGCCGTCGGGCTGCGCACCCCGGCCTGAAGCAACTGGTCCCGCACCTTTTCGCCCATGTCGCCCAGCATTTTCTGGATTTTGAACAATGCCGCCATGGATTCCCGGGCGGACATGTTCTTGACCTTGCCGCGGTTGGCGATTTCTGACTTGGTCTGCTCGAACAAATCGCGGCGGCGCTTCTCGATGATCGACTGATATCGGTCCTTGCGGTCCCCGCGGTTCAGCATGGGCAGCGCGAAAGCCACGAATGAAGCCGCCGCCGCCAGGGCCGTCACCAGTATCACGATGAAATCGGTATTCATGCCCTACACCTTGAAATTGATCATGATCTTCATGACAAAGATCCCGCACGACATCCAGAACAGCCCGAACGCGATCAGGATATTGCCTGTCGTGGTATGGAACAGCGGATTCATGTAATCGGGGTTGATGAAAAACAGGCCTGTGCCGACCAGGAACGGCAGCGAACCGATAATCATCGCCGACGTCTTTGCCTCGGATGACACGGTCCGCGTCTGTGAGGGGGATGTGATTCTCGCGGTCCACAAGCGCTGCCTGGAGTACGGTAAGACCATCGAGCAGGAGGCCCACATCGAAGCGCTGCG
>JBDHTS010000116.1:0-5728 GCA_039808845.1 Alphaproteobacteria bacterium
GCTGTTTCATCAGGGCCGAAAGGCGGATGGATGGATTGCAGTAATCGCTGAACGTCAGGAACGTGCCGCCATAGGGAATGATGCCGCCATGCAGGGCCATGCCGTTCATCATCGCCGCCATGCCGTGCTCGCGTACGCCGTAATAGACGTACTGCCCGTCGTAATGCCCGGCCTTGATCGCCTCCGGCCCCTTGACCTTGGTCAGGTTCGATCCGGTCAGGTCCGCCGAGCCGCCGATCAGGAAGGGCAGCGCCGGAACGAGTTTCTCCAGCACCTTGCCGGAGGAGGCGCGCGTCGCGAGTTTCGGCTTTTCTTTGGAGAATTCGGTTTTGATGCGGCTGATGACGCTGGTGACGTCCTCGTCCACATTGCCTTCGAGCACGGCAAAGAATTCGTCTTTATACCGGTTCTGATCCAGGCGGGATTGCCACGCCTTGTATTCATCCAGGCTTCGTTCGCCGGCGTCGCGCCACATCGCCAAAATATCGTCGGGAACGACGAACGGCTCGTGCGGCCATTTCAGTTCCTGCCGCGCCGCCCTGATTTCCGCCTCGCCGAGGGGCGAGCCGTGACAGCCGGCGGTGTTCTTCTTGTTCGGCGCGCCATAGCCGATACAGGTCCTGCAGCGGATCAGGCTCGGCTTGTCGCTCACCTGCGCCGCCGCGATGGCGCGTTCGATCTGGGCCGTATTGTGTCCGTCAACGCTCTGGACATCCCAGCCATACGCTTCGAAGCGCTTGGTGACGTCGTCGGAATAGGACAGCGAGGTCGGGCCGTCGATGCTGATGCCGTTGTCATCGTACAGCACGATCAGGCGGGATAGCGCCAGATGCCCCGCCAGCGCGCAGGCCTCATGGCTGATGCCCTCCATCAGGTCGCCGTCCGAAGCGATGACATAGGTATAATGATCCACCAGATGCGTACTGAACCGCGCGTTCAGGATGCGCTCGGCCAGCGCGAACCCGGCGGCGTTCGAAATACCCTGACCCAGCGGCCCGGTCGTCGTCTCGATCCCGCATTCGGGCATGACTTCCGGATGCCCGGCGGTCAGGCTGCCCATCTGCCGGAAATTCCTGATCTGCTCCAGCGTGATCTTTCCGTAACCTGTCAGATAGAGCAGGGAGTACAGAAGCATCGAGCCATGCCCGGCGGACAGGATGAACCGGTCGCGGTCCGGCCAGGCCGGATCCGCCGGGTTGAATTTCAGGAATTTGGAAAACAGAACCGTCGCCACGTCGGCCATGCCCATCGGCATGCCGGGGTGTCCGGAATTCGCTTTCTCCACCGCGTCCATGGAAAGCGCGCGGATGGCGTTCGCCATCGAAGTGTAATCATGATCCTGGCGGCTGTCGGGTACGGTCACGGTCTGCGCTTTCATCGGTGTAGTCCTGCGGGAGTTTGGTCTTTTCCTAGAATGCCGTTGCCGCCCGCGCAGGTCAACAGCACAGGAAACATGGCAGACAAAGAATAATGTGATCAACTCTGGAAAATGGTGGGCAGATCGGTTGCCAAAAACGTTCCCGCTTGCTAAGCCCCTTTATTCATGTCGTATAGTGATCTTCAGCGATTCACCTGTAAGTTTTGTGAAAAGGAATGAACGCGTGTCTGCAATCTACGATCGGCTGATTCATCTCAACGAAAGCGTTATCGCCCTGGAACAGGCGGCGGAAGCGCCGCTGAAGAAGGTCCAGGACATGCAGGCGAAGCTGCAGGACGCGGCGAAGAAGAAGCCAGGCAAGGCGCCGCCGCCCGATCTGTTCAGCATGACGAACCCCGCCGCGAACAAAAATGCGGTTGGACCGTTGGCCTATGATCCGAAGCTTGCCGCGCGCAAGCTGGATGTGGCGATCGAGAAAATCGAACAGGTTTTGAGGGAGGGATAAGCCATGCCAAGCGTCGGTTTGACCATTCACGGCAAAACTTATCGTGTCGATTGCGACGAAGGGCAGGAACGCCGGGTGCAGGAGCTGGGGCGGTTTGTGGATTCCCGCGTGCGGGATATCGCTTCTTCCGGCGCAGCGTCGACCGAGGCGCATATGCTGGTCCTGACGACCATGCTGCTGGCCGATGAAATCTACGAGCTGCGCGAAACGCTGGGGAATATGAGCCGTCAGTCCCGCCCCGTGCACGATATGCCGTCGGCCTCCAACGGCCTGTCCGCCGACGACGAACGCGAAATCCTGGAAGCCATCGACCACCTGGCCGCCCGGATCGATTCCGTGGCGGACCGTTTGGCGAAAATTTGATGGGTTTCCCTCTCCCTGTGGGAGAGGGGGGCATGCATCTCCAGTGCCAGAAGATAACAAAAGACTACGAGTGCGCTACCTTTTGCATCTTCCCTTCCGACAGCTCCGACAACACCCCGCGCACCTGATCCACCGCCCAGTCGATCTCGTCCTTACTGATCGTCAGCGGCGGGGCGAAGCGCACGGTGATGTGGTGCGTTTCCTTGCAGAGCAAACCGCGTTGCTTCAGCCCTTCGCACACCGCGCGGGCCGTGGCCTGTTTCGGGTCGATATCCATGCCGATCCACAGTCCCGCGCCGCGGATTTCCGTGACGAGCGAGCTGTTCAGTTCGCCAAGGCGTTTTTTCAGGTAAGCGCCGAGTTCCGCGCTGCGCTCGGACAGCTTCTCGTCTTTCAGGATTTTGATCGCTTCCAGCCCGATCGCCGCCGCCAGCGGGTTGCCGCCGAAAGTGGAGCCATGGCTGCCGGGGTTGAACACGTCCATCACGTCCTTCCGCGCCAGGAACGCCGAAACGGGATAGATGCCGCCGCCCAGCGCCTTGCCGAGGATCAGACCGTCGGGCTTGTCGATCTCATGCTGAAAGGCGAAATCCTTGCCGGTGCGCCCCAGCCCGCTCTGGATCTCGTCGAGGATAAACAAGACGTTATGTTTGCGGCAGAGCGCCTGCGCCTCTTTCAGCCATCCTTTCGGCGGGATGAGGATGCCGCCTTCGCCCTGGATCGGTTCGCTGATGAAGGCGCAAGTGTCCGGCGTGATGGCTTTCTCCAGCCCGGCGATATCGCCGAACGGAACGATGTCGAACCCGCCGGAGAACGGGCCGAAGTCCTTTTTGTAATCCTCGTCCGACGAAAAGCCGACGATGGTCGTCGTGCGCCCGTGGAAATTACCTTCCGAAACGATGATCCGCGCCTTGTCCTGCGGGATTTTCTTGACCTGATAGCCCCAGCGCCGCGCCGCCTTGATCGCCGTTTCGACCGCCTCCGCGCCGGTGTTCATGGGCAGCATCTTGTCCATGCCGGAAAGTTGGCACAGCGCCTCCGCGAATTCGCCGAGGCGGTCGGTGTAGAAGGCGCGCGACGGCACGTCCAGCCGTTCCAACTGGTCCATCAGCGCCCGGCGAAGCCGCGCGTTGTTGTGCCCCGCGCTGACCGCGCTGTAGGCGCTCAGGAAATCCAGATACTTGTTGCCCTCGATGTCCCACACCCAGACGCCGTCGCTCTTGTTCAGCACGACGGGCAGGGGATGATAGTTGTGCGCCAGGCATCGTTCTTCCCGCTCGATATACTGCTTGGACGTCATCGTCGTCATAAGGCGCACCGTTTTTTCTGATGTGATGGAGGAATACCGTAACAACCCCGCCGCTTTTGTGCAAGCGAGGGGCGGTATTTCCGGCATCTTAATCTGAATCGTCTCCCCCTCCCGCTGCGCAGGAGGGGGAGGGCGTTCAATAGCATGGATCCCGGCTTTCGCCGGGATGACAAAATTAGAATGTCTTGAATTGATACCCGCACAAATCGTAAACCGGGCAGCGTGCGCATTCCGGCTTCCGCGCTTTGCAGATGTACCGCCCGTGCAGGATCAGCCAGTGATGCGCATACCGCCGGAATTCCTTCGGCACGACCTGCTCTAATTTGTCTTCCACCTTTTCGACCGTTTCGCCCGGCGCGAGGCCGGTGCGGTTGGAAACGCGGAAAATATGCGTATCGACGGCGATCGTCTCATGCCCGAAGGCGATGTTCAGCACCACATTGGCCGTCTTCCGCCCGACGCCTGGCAGCTTGACCAGTTCGTCCCGGTCCTGCGGCACTTCGCCCCCGTAATCGCGCAGCAGCAGATGCGAGAGCGCGATCACATTCTTCGCCTTGGCGTTATAAAGGCCGATGGTTTTGATATATTCTTTAAGCCCATCCTCCCCCAGCGCCGCCATTTTCGCGGGCGTATCCGCCACCTTGAACAAGGCTTGAGTGGCCTTGTTCACCCCCTTGTCCGTCGCCTGCGCCGACAGCACGACCGCCACCAGCAGGGTGAACGGGTTGGTATATTCCAGCTCCCCCTTCGGTTCCGGGTTGGCGGCGCGCAGCCGCTCGAAAAACTCGTGTATGGCCTTGGGTTTCATGGATAAAACTTGCGTAATTTTATAGAAATATGCAATCAAGCATAGCTGGCAATAAAAATAAAGGAGCAGCCTATGCAGGGATGGGGAAAGCTGGGGGCAATTGCGGGTATTTTTGCCGGTGCTGTGGGGTTTTGCGCGGAACCGGATGTAATGCCGGTCGAGGTGAATTCAGTTGGAAATTTTAGGGTTTTGACGCTGACGGACAACATTACGCATCCTTCCTATCTTGAGCAAAAGCCAGGCATTAGCCGCTGGCATGGGGAGGCTGTGCTGACCGACAACGCTATCGGGTTATCCTGTCCTTATGAGATGGACGGTTTTGTCGAAGAACTGCCGGGCAGTCAGGGAAGCGAATACGGGGAGGCTTTTGACGTGTACGTGACGCGGACGCCATGCGATCCCATCCAGCCCAGGCCTAACGATGGGCAGCCTTTGATGGAAGCAGAGCTGGAGATAGGCGACAACCAGATTTACAATGTTTCCTGGGATGGGCCTGCTCTCGTTGAAACATTCAAGGATCCGACGATTTACACGGATGGATTCGGCACTATTTACGAACGCCGCTGGAAGCCGGACGGAACGGTTGAGGTGACATATACGGCCTATAATGAATCCGGCGCCGGTATGAGTGAATCCGATGATTCGGAAACAGGCAGCACCGTTCTGGTGAAGGGTTCCAGAAATTACGATATCAGCAACAGGTATTACTGGCAGATCTCGATGCGGCAGGCTTTGGAGTATGGGCCATAAAATATTTCCCGTAAATATCGATAATGATTAAAGAAAAACAAATGAGGTGATAAATGGAGAAGGTTCTTTTTTCGAATTCCGATGGTGATTTTCAAACAATAAATCACCATTATGCTAACCACCACTCTATTTCATTAGATGAAGCACGGAGGACTGCCACAGGCGATACAAAATTCATCATGGATCTTGTAAATGAAAAAGGTCCAGAAGACGCTATAAGATTTCTCCTGAATAAGGTTATAAGAAGGCAGGGAGCCGGCGAAGTCAGTTGGAACAGATGTATAGGAGCTTTAACAAGCGTCATTTGTGAATCGGGGACAGCGGAGAGAGCGGATTCAAGGGATTTTTTGCTTGCAAATGCGGGCATTAAAGCGCCACCGTCTTCAGCGATAAATAGAACATTGAAAAATTCTATTGAACGCGTTTTAAAAGGCCTTAATTTTCAGGACCGCCAGAATTTGTTTCCGATGCTGCAAGACACTGGCTTCATCAATAAATGGCTTGCGGCAGCCGATGGCCCAAGGCCATTTATGCCGAAGGATTTTAGGAAAGCGCTGAAAAGATGGGCGGCTGACCATGCAGCTACATCTGAAGAAGCCATCGAAACAGCGGATT
>JBDHTS010000117.1:0-5537 GCA_039808845.1 Alphaproteobacteria bacterium
TCCGGATGCTGGTGATTATGCCGGCGCTGATGAGCGTGCTGGTGGTTGGCGGGCTACTGACCCTGGTGTTTTCGATTGCCCCTCTGGGGGCGCAGGAGGCGGTGCCGCGGGTTTATAACACCGGTGACGAAGGCGTGTCCGAAGGCGCCGCCGGCGCGCCGGTCGCGGTCGAGGGTTCTGCCGGCAATGCAGGCGAAGAGGCGGCGGCCCCGGAAGAGGCTCCATTGCCCGCCTGCGATTTCGCGTCCTGGGTCGGCAAGCCGGTGGACGAGGCGGCGGTGAAAGCCACGGGCCGCCCCTGGCGCGTCCTGCAGCCCGGGGCCATGGTGACGATGGAATACCAGGAAGGCCGGATCAACATCCAGGTCGATGACGCCGGAGTCGTGACGGGCGTGACGTGTGGATAAGAGAATGGATATGAAATATGAAAAAGGCGGCATCAGCCGCCTTTTTTAGTTATGGCCCGCTGGGCGAAGGAACGCTGGGAGAATGGCTCGGTGTCATAAGGGCTGCCATGCCAGTTCCGTTACCTGCGATATCCTGAGATCCTATTAATCCACTGGCAGATGCATAGACTTGAGACAGATCTACTTTTTTAAGAGCCATTTGCGCCCCTCCATGAATGATCTTAGATTAAATTATATATTGTGTAAAATGCGGAATGCAAACTTTATATTTATACGGGTAGGTCTTGATTAATACATAAGTAATGTTAATTAATTCCATAGTTCCAGACCATCGCAGTTTTCGGCCTTTCCAGACATATCAGGAAATCACGGTTTTTTCCGATGCTCCGGCTTTAAAGCGTTCTGCAATTCAGTGGAAACGCCCCCTCCTGCGCAGCGGGAGGGGGAGATGATATTTCAGGGTCATGACGGAACGCTCTAAAAGCCCCTCCCTGAGGGAGGGGCTGGGGAGGGTTTACAGGCTGAGGGCTTTTAGTGAATACCAGCGGTCCGTGAACCCCCACCCCGGCCCTCCCCTTGAGGGGGAGGGAGTACGAAGAGGAGTCATGCCCGGTGAATCATCAGGGGGATGTATCCGCCCTCGACGGGTTTGCCTTTTTTCTCGTCCATGAGGACCATGAGGACCTGGAACGCGTTCTGCATGTAGCGGGCGAGTTCCGGGCGGATGGGGATGCCGAAATCCCGCGCCTCGCCGTTGCCCATGATGAAGGTCAGCCGGCTGGTGTCCAGATCGAATTCCAGCCAGTTCAGCTGTTTCGTGAAGGGCTTGTTGTGGAAGATAATCGCCTCGGCCCGGTCGTTGATCGCCAGCTCGACCTTCATGTCATGGTCGTCCGGCGCGTGGCCTTTGTTATATTCCTGTGGTTCTGGGGTCTCGGGCATCGGCGAGGCGTCTTCCGGCAGGTTATCTCTACGAATCACCCAGCATCTTAAGCCGAAGCCTTCGGAAGTTCAACGGTGCAGGCCGTAAAATTAAACCGGCGCAGGGGCCTCAAGCCCGTTGGGCGTCCGAACCCATGGCTGCGCGGGAGCGGGCGCCGGCTGTTCCTTGACGCCAGACGGAGACGACAGGGTCCTGACGGTGATTGCTGATGGAGGGGGCTGTTCCGCAAGAAAATTCTCTCCCTCGGCTCTTGCCCCATTGATCCGGTCGGAAGCGGTGATGCCCGACATTTCGTCCAGCTTGCGGCTTGCGGCGTTCGCGGCCTGGTCGGCGACGGCGAGGGCGTCATCGGTAAAGGACCTGGTCTTCTTCTCGCCCAGGATCAGCGACTGGAAGGCGTAGCCCAGGCCGGCGAACCCCGCCATGGCGATGCCTTTCTTCATGGCGCCGCCGTTGGTGACAAGTCCCAGAGCCAGACCTCCGGCAACGAACGGGTTGTCCTTCGCCATCTGCATCATGTTTTCAGGCGTAAAGGCATCGGGATCGTTCGCCTTGTCGGCCAGAGCCTTGCCGCCTGCAACGACTGCGTTCCGGATAGACAGGCCGAGTTGCGGGAAGCTGCTGTCTAGCCAGGCTCCCAGAGCCATGTATATCCCGGCGAACAGCACTTTGTTGAATTTGTTTTCACCGAAGGCCAGTCCCGCGGCGGCACCGAGAGTCGCGAAGATATGTTCGTGGCCTTGTTCCTGGATAAACGCCAGAATCCTGTTCGAGACGTCTTCCGCCCCTTTTTTGATGGCGCGGACTTGCGCAGCGGTCTGCTCCGTATCGGCAGCCCTGCGCCGGCGCTCTTCCTCATCGAGGCCGCCGTCTTCATCGGCGCCTGGATTCGACCTTGGATAAGGCGCCGCGTGATGGCCATGATCTTCCTGAAGAGAGGCGGTCAGACGCCTCAGGTTTTCGGCGAAGGCCGGATCCATTCCCGCCTGCGTCCCGGCGTCCATTGCGGCGGCTCTTGCGTTCAGATCCTGCGCCTGCCTGCGGAGGCCGTCGGGCAGAGCTTCTCCCACGCCGCGCGGTGCGCCGATATCAGCATTCCGGGCATTCAGGACGATGCCGTCCGCCGCCTGTGTCAGGGTAGCAGCCGCCGCCGCAAGGGTAGCTGAATAAGGCGGGCCTACGGTATCGGCAACGGATCTTCCGCCCACTCCGGACGGCGCCCCCAGAGTATCGTACTCCGCCGCGCCCACCAGAGTTCCATCTGCATTTGCAGACTGAGTGGGTGACGTAGATCTGTCTGGATAGGGTACCCTGCCAACCCATGCCGGTGTGGGGTCAGGTTTGCGTGTATCTGGCTTGAAAGCTAGGGGAAGAGGTTCTTCCTGTCCTTCCGGCTCTTGATCTTCGCCAATGTAGTAATTAATAAGGTCTACCCCAAGTTTAAAGGGAACAGGCAGACCTGCGGTTGGAATCTGGTGCCGGTAATCAGTGTTGCCGTCAGGCACAGCCATTATGTTATCATGGCCTGTAAGCGCTAAAGCAATAGTTACTCCGTCTGCGAGCGCGGTTTTTGTGCTTTCATTGGTTGCCTGCGCATAGTCTCCGGCGACTTCCAGTATTTTATCGCCAGTCCCGTATGGGATCATGTCAATTGCTTGTTTGGTCAGCTCCTCAGCCGTTGATGCCGCAGCAATAACTTTCGGCGTAGCAGTTTGTACCGCTCCAACGACCATGGCAGGGATTTGCCCGTCTACTGCTTTGTTAAGTTCGCGGTAAGCGATGACAGCACCGGATGCCGCAGCGGCATTTCTTGCATAACGTATTGGTGAAAATGCTCCCAATCCCTCTTTACCTAAGCCATTCCATGCATAACGAAATGGGGTGGCAGCAATTTTGATTGGCTCTGTCGCAATGCGCAGCGGAGAGGTTATTCCTGCCCATGCGAGATTAAGAGATCCACGAACCGGGCGTACTTTCGCGTCAGTGATGAGAATATCAACAGCATCCCATTTCCGGCCCGCCCATCCAGAGACGCCTTTGGCAGTTTGGGTAGTATATATTTGTCCTAAACGATCACGAAGAGCCTGTGGAATGTCAGGGTTTTTCCTAGCAAGTTCCACTGCATCCTTCATAGGTTTTAGATCAGTTTTTCTGAGAGTAAGAAGGACTCGTTCAATTGCGTTCTCGGCACCAGGAATTTTTGAAAGCTGTTCAAGCTTACTGGAAAGTGTAAGCGCATCATTTCTTTCAATTTTCCGTATGTTCCACCATTCGCTCCAGCTGAGTCTTCTTTTTGGAGCGAGATTTTCTGCACCTTGTGTTTCACTTGCCGCACGGCGTGCCGTCGCGTCTCTCGCAGCGTTCGCGCTGCCGGCAATATCATCAGCTGTTACGGCGGATCGAGCCATACCGTTGCCCATGTCTTGGGCGTGTTCTGCCGAGCTTCTAGGTGTAGGAGCCGGCGCAGCTTCAGGTGCTGTACGGCGCCCTGTTGGGCCTCTTGCTGCATTTGCACTATTAGCAATATCGTCAGCCGTGGCAGAGGACGAACCCATGCCGCTTCCCATGTTTTGCGCATGATCCGCAGAGGTTTTAGGAGCGGAACCCATAGCAGTCCGGGGGGCGGCGGCTTCAGGGGTAACAGACTCTCCAGCGCGCACTCCGCTTGTAATACGACCGGTATTGGCAAGCTCGGCTTCGCTACGAACGAGAAGATTTACCCCACCTCTTAACAAGGAAGGTATGGCTGCAGCACCACTTGCAACAAGCATTACTGTGCCTACATTATCTACTTGTTGTATTTCGTGATTACTTTTGTCGTCGACGAAAATACCTTTGCCCCAACCAGCTTTCTTTTCTGCATCTAGCTCGTTCATAACATAATTATAAACAGCACCGCTGGCAGAGCCATCATACCCTGTGCCAGCCGCACGAAGAGCTTTATTCGGGAGATCAAGGAGTATCGCGGCAGGAGCGGCAATAATACCTGCACCAGCCATTTCTACGGCGGAATTGAAGCTTTCTGCAACAATGCGGGCTTCTCGTTTCGTTGCCGCAAAACCGGTATCCACCTGGCGCGTAACAAAGCTTTCAACGGCGCCCAGCCTGCCTTTGGCGACTATGGCGCGGTACGCGTCGTTGAAACGCTGGACGGCTTCGATCTCTTCATAAGACGTCACGGCCAGGGCGGAAAAATCCACGTTGCCGCGGGCGTTGCCCAGATCGATGACGGATTTGTTCCGGGCATGGGCCGCGACGATATCCTGCTTCAACTGGACCAGCAGGACGCCTTCGGGATCGGTTTCGTCCGTGGTTCCGGCTTTCAGCCTGTCCACTGAATCGGGCAGGCTGGCGTAGATCTGCGCGCGCCGGTAATCGGCGGAAACCATTGAAATTCCTTCGGTCGCCGGCGCGGAAATCCCGCGAAGGTACGAGTCCAGTTGCGCGGCCCTTTGATCGTCGATGGAATCGTAAAGCGCGGCATAAGCGTTCTGCGCGGACATAACATCGGCGTCGGGGGCGGCCGTCGCGCCAACATTAAACGGTTGCGAGGGCAGCCTGCTGGACAATGCCAGCCTGCTTTCCGCTTCAATGATTCTGTTTTTTGCTTCAATCAGTTTTGCCAGGTCGGCAGGCATGTCCTGGACGGCGGCCGCCGGCAGGCGATCGTAAATGGAATTAAACCGGGATTGGTTGTCTGTCATCAAACGCCCTAGTTTTATGTTTCCCTGATTGCCTTCATTTTACCGCGTTCCGTAAGGGAAAAGCAAGAAATTGTTAAGTTTTGCGGGGGCGGCGGCATCTGTTCCCATCCCTCTGATTATACAGGGTTTCCGGGCGCGGCGGAAGGATTTGTCAATGCCGGAAGTGGCGCATGCCGGTGAAGACCATGGCCAGGCCGCATTCGTCCGCCGCGGCGATGACGTCGGCGTCCTTGATCGATCCGCCGGGCTGGATGATGGCGGTCGCGCCTGCCTCGGCGGCGGCGATCAGGCCGTCGGGGAAGGGGAAGAAGGCGTCGGAGGCGCAGACGGTCGTGAGTCGTGAGTTGGGCGTCGTGAGTTGATTGTCTTTGCTCACGACTAACGACTCGCGACTCACGACTGCCATCTTTTCGGCGGCGATCCGGGTTGAATCGATCCGGCTCATCTGGCCCGCGCCGATGCCGAGGGTCGCGCCGCCGCCGG
>JBDHTS010000118.1:0-5486 GCA_039808845.1 Alphaproteobacteria bacterium
ATCGTTCATATCGGCGCGGAAGTGCAGCCGGGCGACATCCTGGTCGGCAAGGTCACGCCGAAAGGCGAAAGCCCAATGACGCCGGAAGAAAAACTCCTGCGCGCGATCTTCGGCGAAAAAGCCGCCGACGTGAAGGATACGTCGCTTCGCGTTCCCCCCGGAGTCCAGGGCACGATCGTCGAAGTCCGCGTCTTCAACCGCCGCGGCGTCGATAAAGACGCCCGCGCCATGTCGATCGAACGCGAGGAGATCGAGCGCCTGGCCAAGGACCGCGACGACGAACGCGCGATCCTGGAAGAAGGCTTCTACGCCCGCCTGTTCGACCTGCTGCAGGGCCAGACGGTTGCTTCCGGTCCGAAACAGCTGAAGCTGAAAAAGGGCGACAAGATCAAGAAAGCCGATTTCGAGGACATGACGCCCGGCCTGTGGCGCCAGGTCGCGGTCGGCAACGAAGACCGTATGGCGGAAATCGAGGCGGTTTCGAAGACCTTCGACGAGGCCGTTGAAAACCTGAAGCAGCGCTTCGAGAACAAGGTCGAAAAACTGCAGCGCGGCGACGAACTGCCGCCCGGCGTGATGAAGATGGTGAAAGTCTTCATCGCCGTGAAGCGCAAGATGCAGCCCGGCGACAAAATGGCCGGACGACACGGCAATAAAGGGGTCGTGTCGCGCATCATGCCGATCGAGGACATGCCCTATACCGAAGACGGCCAGCCGGTCGATATCGTGCTGAACCCGCTCGGTGTGCCGTCGCGTATGAATGTCGGTCAGATCCTGGAAACACACCTGGGATGGGCTTCCGCTGGCCTCGGCAAGCAGATCGGCCAGCTGATCGACGGCTTCAAGGACGTGAAAGCGCCGACCGACGGCGAGATGACGAAGCTGAAGTCGAAGCTGAAAGATGTCTATGGCGACAGCGAATACAAGGCGAAAGTCACGCGCCTCGATGACACGCAGATGGTCGAAATGGCCGAAAACCTGCGTGGCGGCGTGCCGATGGCGACGCCCGTGTTCGACGGCGCGCATGAGCCGGACATCAACGCCTTGCTGGAAAAGGCAGGCCTGAACACCTCCGGTCAGGTCTATCTGATCGATGGCACGACGGGTGAGCGGTTCCACCGCCCTGTGACGGTCGGCGTGATCTACATGCTGAAACTGCACCACCTGGTCGACGACAAGATCCACGCGCGTTCGATCGGCCCCTACTCGCTGGTCACGCAGCAGCCCCTGGGCGGCAAGGCCCAGTTCGGCGGCCAGCGTTTCGGCGAGATGGAGGTCTGGGCCCTCCAGGCTTACGGCGCGGCCTATACGCTGCAGGAAATGCTGACCGTGAAGTCGGACGACGTCGCGGGCCGCTCGAAAGTCTACGAAGCCATCGTGCGCGGCGAAGACAATTTCGAGATCGGCGTGCCGGAATCCTTCAACGTTCTGGTGAAGGAACTGAAGGCTCTGGGCCTCAATGTCGAGATGAAGAACAGCGGGACGTAATCGTTTCGGGCAGAGACTAGGCCTCTGCCAACTCTGAACGAATTTGCTTTACACCCTTACGGGAGTTTGATGATGAACGAACTGATGCATAACCTCTTCGGCCAGCCGGCCGGTCCGCAAAGCTTCGACAATATCCGGATCTCCATTGCGAGTCCGGACCAGATCCTGTCGTGGTCGTTCGGCGAGGTGAAAAAGCCGGAGACGATCAACTACCGGACCTTCAAGCCGGAGCGCGATGGCCTGTTCTGCGCACGCATCTTCGGCCCCATCAAGGATTACGAATGCCTGTGCGGCAAGTACAAGCGTATGAAATACAAGGGCATCGTCTGCGAGAAATGCGGCGTCGAGGTCACGCTGACCAAGGTGCGCCGCGAGCGCATGGGCCATATCGAGCTGGCCAGCCCGGTCGCGCATATCTGGTTCCTGAAATCCCTCCCCAGCCGGATCGGCCTGATGATGGACATGACGCTGAAGGAGCTGGAAAAGGTTCTGTACTTCGAAGCCTATGTCGTCATGGAACCGGGCATGACCCCGCTGAAGCCTTACCAGCTTCTGACCGAAGAAGAATTCATGGACGCGCAGGACCAGTACGGGGACGAGAATTTCCGGGCCGGAATCGGCGCGGAAGCCCTGAAGGAAATGCTGTCGGGAATCGATCTGGAGAAAGACCGTGAAAAGACCGAGGAAGATCTGAGGGAAACCTCTTCCGAGGCGAAACGCAAGAAACTGGTCAAACGCCTGAAGCTGATCGAATCCTTCATCGAATCCGGCACGCGTCCGGAATGGATGATTCTGGACGTCGTTCCCGTGCTGCCGCCCGAACTGCGTCCGCTCGTCCCGCTGGATGGCGGCCGTTTCGCGACATCGGACCTGAACGATCTTTACCGCCGCGTCATCAACCGGAACAACCGTCTGAAACGCCTGATGGAGCTGCGCGCGCCGGATATCATCGTCCGCAACGAAAAGCGCATGCTGCAGGAAGCCGTTGACGCCCTGTTCGACAACGGCCGCCGCGGTCGCGTCATCACCGGCGCCAACAAGCGCCCGCTGAAATCGCTGTCCGACATGCTGAAAGGCAAGCAGGGCCGCTTCCGCCAGAACCTGCTCGGCAAACGCGTCGATTATTCCGGCCGTTCGGTGATCGTCGTCGGCCCGGAACTGAAACTGCACCAGTGCGGCCTGCCGAAGAAAATGGCGCTCGAACTGTTCAAGCCGTTCATCTATCACAAGCTGGAAATCTACGGCATGGCCTCCACGGTCAAGGCCGCGAAAAAAATGGTCGAGCGCGAACGTCCAGAAGTCTGGGATATCCTGGAAGAAGTCATCCGCGAGCATCCCGTGATGCTGAACCGCGCGCCGACTTTGCACCGCCTCGGCATTCAGGCGTTCGAGCCGATGCTGATCGAGGGCAAGGCGATCCAACTGCACCCGTTGGTCTGCACGGCGTTCAACGCCGACTTCGACGGCGACCAGATGGCCGTGCACGTCCCGCTGTCGATCGAATCGCAGCTGGAAGCGCGCGTCCTGATGATGTCGACGAACAACATTCTGTCCCCTGCCTCCGGCAAGCCGATCATCGTGCCGACGCAGGATATCGTGCTGGGCCTGTATTACCTGTCCATCATGAAGGACGGGGAACCGGGCGAAGGCATGGTGTTCCGGGGTTCGGGCGAGATCATGCACGCCCTGGAAGCGGGCGTTCTCTCCCTTCACGCAAAAATCAAGTGCCGTTACCACACGGTCGACGAGAAAAATCAGCCGAAAACCATCGTGGTCGACTCCACGCCGGGCCGGATGATCATGTCCGACCTGCTGCCGCGCCACCCGCAGGTGCCGTTCGCCATGATCAATCAGGTACAGACCAAGAAGGAACTGTCGAACCTGATCGATATCGTCTACCGCTTCTGCGGCCAGAAAGAGACGGTCATTTTCGCCGACCGCATGATGAAGCTGGGCTTCCGTTACGCCTGCCGCGCCGGTATTTCCTTCGGCAAGGACGACATGGTTATTCCGTCCGCCAAGGAAAAGCTGGTCAACGAGGCGAAAGAACGCTCGAAGGAATTCGAGAAGCAGTATCAGGACGGTCTGATCACCAAGGGCGAGAAATACAACAAGGTGGTCGACATCTGGTCGAAATGCACGGACGACGTGGCGGACGCCATGATGAAAGGCATCTCGAACATCACGTCCGGCAAGCTGAACGCCGTGTACATGATGGCGCATTCGGGCGCGCGGGGTTCCGCCGCCCAGATCCGCCAGCTGGCCGGCATGCGCGGCCTGATGGCGAAGCCGTCGGGCGAGATCATCGAGACGCCGATCATCTCTAACTTCAAGGAAGGTCTATCGGTTCTCGAATATTTCAACTCGACGCACGGCGCCCGTAAAGGCCTGGCCGATACGGCGCTGAAGACCGCAAACTCCGGTTACCTGACACGACGCCTGGTCGACGTGGCGCAGGACGCGGTTATCGTCGAGGAAGATTGCGGCACGGACCGCGGAATCACGATGCGCGCGGTGATGAGCGGCGCGGACGTCGTGGTCGGCCTGGGTGAACGCATCCTCGGCCGTATGGCCGCGGTGCCGATCAAGAATCCGCTGACTGGGAAAGTCGTTGTCGCCGCCGGGGCCATGATCGATGAGGCCGCGGCCGAAGCGATCGAGACCGCCGGAATCGACGAAGTCCTGGTTCGCACGGTGCTGACCTGCAACACCCGCACCGGCGTCTGCGCCAAATGCTATGGCCGCGACCTCGCACGCGGAACGACGGTGAATATGGGCGAAGCGGTCGGCGTCATGGCGGCGCAATCGATCGGCGAGCCCGGCACGCAGCTGACGATGCGGACCTTCCACATCGGCGGCGCCGCCCAGCGTGGCGCGGAACGCAACTCGGTCGAGGCTCCAATCGATGGCAAGGCGGAAGTCCGCCACCAGAACGTCGTGAAAAACTCCGACGGCATCAATATCGTCATGGGCCGCAACACCGAAATCGCGATCAAGGACTCGAAAGGCGCGGAAAAAGCGTCCTACCGCGTGCCTTACGGCGCCCGCCTGCTGATCGAGGATGGCGCGAAACTCAAGGCCGGACAGAAACTGGCCGAGTGGGATCCGTACACCCTGCCGATCATCACCGAAAAAGACGGTGTCGCGCATTACTACGACCTGGTCGAGGGTATTTCGCTGGTCGAGGCAATGGACGAAGCGACCGGTATCGCCGCGAAGAAAGTCATCGACTGGCGCAGCCAGCCGAAGGGCGGCGATCTGAAACCGCGCATCTCCCTGCTGGACAAGAAGGGCAAGATCATCAACTTGCCGAACGGTCTGCCGGCGAACTATTATATGTCGACGGACGCTATCCTTTCGGTCGAAAACGGCCAGGAAGTCAAGGCCGGCGACATTATCGCCCGTATTCCGAGGGAAACTTCGAAAACCCGCGACATCACGGGCGGTCTGCCGCGCGTGGCGGAGCTGTTCGAGGCGCGCCGTCCGAAGGATGCGGCGGTCATCTCGGAAATCGACGGCTACGTCGAATTCGGCAAGGATTACAAATCCAAACGCCGGATTGTCGTCAACCCGACCGACAAGTCGATCGAAGCCCGCGAATATCTGATCCCGAAAGGCCGCCATCTCGCTGTCGTCGAGGGCGATTTCGTCCGCAAGGGCGATCCGCTGCTGGACGGCGCGCTGGTGCCGCACGACATTCTGGACGTCATGGGTGTGGAAGCCCTCGCCAACTATCTGGTGAACGAAATCCAGGACGTCTACCGCCTGCAGGGCGTGAAGATCAACGACAAGCACATTGAAGTGATCGTCCGCCAGATGCTGCAGAAGATCGAGATCCAGAAGCCGGGCGACACCACCCTGCTGGTGGGCGAACAGGTCGATCGCGACGAGTTCGATATCACGAACCAGAAGGCCGCCGAACAGAGCAAGATCGTGGCCGAAGGCAAGCCGGTGCTCCAGGGCATCACCAAGGCCTCGCTGCAGACGCGTTCGTTCAT
>JBDHTS010000119.1:0-5472 GCA_039808845.1 Alphaproteobacteria bacterium
GCCCGCATCCCTATCCGGCCATGGTCCGGGATTTTCAGTCGGTGATCGGTCAGGAAGCGCGGGAGCAGATGCTGGAGCGGACGGGACGGCTGCCCGACACGCTGGTCGCCGCGATCGGCGGAGGGTCGAACGCGATGGGCCTGTTCCATCCGTTTCTCGATGATCCGACGGTGAAAATGATCGGCGTCGAGGCCGGAGGGCATGGAGTCGAGACGGGGCAGCACGCGGCGTCCCTGACCGGCGGGCGGCCCGGCGTCCTGCACGGCAACCGGACTTATCTGCTGCAAAACGAAGACGGCCAGATCACCGAGGCGCATTCGATTTCGGCCGGGCTCGACTACCCCGGCATCGGGCCGGAACACGCCTGGCTGAAGGATCTGGGCCGGGTGGATTACGTATCCATCACCGACACCGAGGCGCTGGAGGCGTTTCAGCTCTGCACGAAAATGGAAGGCATCATTCCGGCGCTGGAGCCGTCCCATGCCTTTGCTCACGTCGCCAAGATCGCGCCGAACCTGCCGAAAGACCATATCATCCTGATGAATCTGTGCGGTCGGGGCGACAAGGATATCTTCGCCGTGGCGGAGCGCCTGGGCGTCACCTTATGAAAGATTTTTTAACGGCAAAGAGCGCAGAGTCAAGCCGCGCGCAGCGCAGGAATTATTTGAACCACGAAGCACATGAAGGACACGAAGACATTGTAATCTTCGTGTCCTTCGTGCGCTTCGTGGTCAATCTTCTGATTGCCTGCGGCGCTTGGAAGTTGCGCGCTTTATCGTTTAATTGAACAGGATGGCCATGAACCGCATTGATCGACGTTTCAAGGATCTGAAATCACAAGGCCGCGCAGGTCTTGTAACCTTCGTCATGGCGGGCGATCCGGACCGTGAAACCTGTGAACAGATTCTGGATATGCTGCCGAAGGCCGGGGCGGATTTGATCGAAATCGGCATGCCGTTCACCGATCCCATGGCCGACGGCCCGGCGATCCAGGAGGCAGGACTGCGGGCCCTGGCGTCTGGCGCTGACATGACAATGACCCTCGACCTGGTGCGGCGGTTCAGATCACGGGACAGCGGTACGCCTGTCATCCTGATGGGGTATTTCAACCCGATTTACAGTTACGGCACCGAACGTTTCGCCGCGGACGCGGCGCAGGCCGGGGCGGACGGACTGATCGTCGTCGATCTGCCGCCGGAGGAAGACGAGGAACTGGACGACCCGGCGCGAAAGGCGGGTCTGCACCTGATCCGCCTCGTCACGCCGGTCACCACGCCAGAGCGTCTTGACGTCCTTCTGCAGCGGGCCGGGGGGTTCCTTTATTATGTATCGATTACAGGAGTCACCGGAACGGCGCAGGCCAGCCATGCGGATGTCGCGCGGCATCTGGAATCGATACGCGAAAAATCGGATCTGCCCATTGCCGTCGGTTTCGGCATCCGGACGCCCCAGGATGCCGTTGCATTGGCAGGAACAGCCGATGCGGTGGTGGTAGGCAGCGCCCTCGTCAAAACAGCGGGCGAAATCGGGGCTGGAGCCAAATCATTGAAAAGCTTGGAAAAACAGGTTTATGACTTAGCCATGGCAACCCATGGCTAATATGTGTGTTGTTGTTTTTATTAAGAATTTTCACCACGAAGCGCACGAAGGACACGAAGATCACAATGTCTTCGTGTCCTTCGTGCGCTTCGTGGTCAATCTTCTGATTGCCTGCGGCGCAAATATAAATTATGGAAATTTCTCCTTTGCTTGACATGCGGCGGCGCAATACGGGATAAATTGGGCGGTTCGCCCATCACTTCTTCAACCGGGCGGCAGGAGCGTTCATGAACTGGCTGACCAATTTCATCCGCCCGAAAATCCGATCCATTGTTGACCAGAAAGACGTCCCCGACAATCTGTGGCAGAAATGCCCGGCCTGCGACGGCATGCTGTTCAACCGCGACCTCGAAGCCAATCTGAACGTCTGCAATCACTGCGGCTATCACCTGAAATTCCCGGCGCTGAAGCGGCTGGAACATCTGTTCGACGGCGGCCGGTTCAAGGAGCTGGCCCTGCCCAAGGTGCCGCACGATCCCCTGAAGTTCAAGGACCGCAAGAAATACGCCGACCGCCTGAAGGACGCGCGGGCCGAAACGGGCCGGCAGGACGCGATCGTCGTCGCCAAGGGCACGATGGGCGGGGTGCCGGTCGTGATCGCCGCCCTCGATTTCGAATTCATGGGCGGCTCGATGGGCGCGGCGGTGGGCGAGGGCCTGCTGCTGGGCGCCAAGGAAGCGGTGCGCGAGGGCGCGGCGCTGATCGCCATTCCGGCCTCGGGCGGCGCGCGGATGCAGGAAGGCGCGATCTCGCTGATGCAGATGCCGCGCAGCATCGTCGCGGTGGAAATGGTGAAGCGGGCCGGTTTGCCCTATCTCGTGCTGCTGACCGACCCGACCACGGGCGGGGTCAGCGCGTCCTTCGCCATGGTGGGCGACATTCATATTGCCGAACCCGGATGCATGATCGGTTTCGCGGGCAAGCGCGTGATCCAGGAAACGATCCGCGAGGAACTGCCCAGGGATTTCCAGACGGCGGAATATCTTCTGGACCATGGCATGGTCGACATGGTGGTGGCCCGCAGGGACCTGCCCCAGACCATCGGGCGAATTCTGAGCCTGTTAATGCGGCAGGTGGCGGATGCGAAAAGATCGCCCGTTTCCAGCCAGGACAACGCGCCGGGCGCCGCCGGAAAAAACAGGAGCGGCGGCGGCAAATCGGGCCGGACGAAGGCCAAGGTCGTGCCCCTGCCCGTCCGCTCTCGGCCCGCTGCGGCGCAGATCCAGACAAAACCCCGCGCCCGCAAGGCCGCGGCCCGTTAAAAGAAGCCATAACGCGAAGCCCCGAAGCCCATAGGCCGCGCGCAGCGCAGAAAAGGATTTAACACGAAGCAAAAGAAGACGAATGAAGGGCACGAAGCTTTTCGTGTTCTTCTTTGAACTTCTCTTCTTCGTGTTAAATTTTTCTCACCACTGAGCGCACTGAGAATGCGATACCTCAGTGAACCCAGTGGTTTTAGATTTCACTGCGCTGCGCGCGGCCTTTGGCTTTCGCGTTTTCTTTTATTCCCTGCGATCCCTGTGTTAAGGGTGGTTCCGCACCGTCCGCAACAGGTGGAGCTGAAAACAATGTATCAGGCCGATGCGCTGCATCCCAACCCGTCGCTGGAACGGAAGCTGCAGGGCATTTACACGCTGAACCGCGACAAGACGGTCGATCTGTCGTTCCGCCCGCCTTACCTCGATTTGCTGCGCAAACTGGGCGATCCGCATCTGCATCTGCCGCCCGTCATCCATGTGGCGGGCACCAACGGCAAGGGCTCGACCGTCGCTTTCATGCGCGCGGTTCTGGAGGCGGCGGGGTACCGGGTGCACGCCTATACCTCCCCCCATCTGGTGCGGTTCAACGAACGCATCGTGCTGGCGGGGCGGGAAATCGCGGATGACGCGCTGGAGGCGCTGTTGGACGAAACGCTGGCGCTGAACGGCGACGGGGCGCTGACCTTCTTCGAGGTGACGACGGCGCTGGCCTTTGCGGCCTTTGCGCGGACGCCGGCGGATATTCTCCTTCTTGAAACCGGGCTCGGCGGGCGGCTGGACTGCACCAATGTGATCCGCGATCCGGCGGCGACCGTCATCACGCCCATCGGCTACGACCATATGGAATTCCTGGGCGACACGGTCGAATCGATCGCGCGGGAAAAGGCCGGGATCATGAAGCCCGGACGCCCTTGCGTCGTCGGGCCGCAGGATCATGCGGCGGCCACTGAAACGCTGCGTCGCGCGGCGGCGGAAAAGGGCGCGCCCTTCCTGTGTCATGGCGAGGAATGGCGCACCGAACCGGGCCCGGACGGGCGGCACAAGGTCCTTATCGGCGGCGCGGCGATCCCGTTCCCCGATCCGTCGCTTGTCGGTTTGCATCAGGTCTATAACGCCGGAACGGCGATCCGCGCCCTGAAAACGCTGAAGGATTTCACGATTTCCGACGACACCGTGGCGCGGGGCGTGACCCGCGCGATCTGGCCAGGGCGGTTGCAGCGGCTGTATACATTCGACGGTAAACCGCTTCCGGACGGCATCGAACTCTGGATTGATGGGGCGCATAATGAGGATGGTATCAGTGCGTTGACGGCTTTTGTCAGGCAGGGAAATCCTCAAAAAAAGCCAGTTCACTTTGTGGTCGGCACGTTGGCAAAGCGCGATCCGGAGATTATTCTGCCTGAACTACAAAATCTGGCTACGAGCATGTGGTTTGTTTGCATTCCAGATCAGAAGGATTCCCATGCGCCAAAAGCTCTTTTGGATTACGCTTTGACGACCTCTGGCGAATGCAAGGATTTACATGAAGCTGATATTCCCAAGGAAGCAGTAAGCAAAGTGCTGCAAAAATATGCAGGATTGCCAGGAATGATTATTGTGACGGGAAGTCTCTATCTTTATAAAAATGTGATCTAAGGCTGATGTGCAGCTAATTCTTTCTTTAAAGAACTTATAATGAGGCGTCGGCTTCTTTTATCGGGAACTTTCCCCCTTTCCAAGCAGGCATTAATTTCGTTTAGGGAAACGCCTGTTTTCAAAGATAAGTCATTTGGGGTGGCTACGCCTATTCGGAAAGCAACTTCCAGAATGGCTTTCAAGGGTTGAAGTGGATTAGGCTCGCTGTCAGGATGCCAGAATCTGTATTCCTGCAAAACTGATCCTAAGGCACGTTTTTGCGCTTCCAGACTAGCTGCGCCATTAAATAACTGAGAAACGGGCATATCCATGCCCGTTTCTAAAACAATGCGTAGAAGCGTGTCAAATTTACCGGATATAGCGGCTTATATTTTAAATTCGGAGAGGGCCAGCATCTTTTTAAGTTTGTCAGATATCTGCCTTCTGTCACGCCTATCAGGTACGATGCCATCTTCTGCGCATCTGACGATATCGTTCATATTTACCCGTGTTGCTTCAGCAAGCCTATGGGGATCAGTCAAGCCCGCTCTAAAAGCTACTTGCAGAATGTCAGTTAAAGGATCCTTAGCTCTGTTGTTCGGGCTGTGAGGACTATGCCAATGTTTATAGCCTTTTAAGGCAACAGCCAAGGCAGTAAGCTGTGCTTCTCTTGTAAAGCCATCAGTTAATGTTTCCTGCTCTCCCTGCACTCAAAAACTCCCTGTATAATTCCATAATACATCAACAGATTTTATTATAAAGAGTTTATATAATCAATAATATTTTGATTGTCCGACAATAAAGATAACAATATTTCAAAATTTGGTTTTTCTTAAAAATGCCATATATTTCATGGCGTAATGACTTAAAGGATACAAAATGCCCCAGACCATCATCCTTGTTGACGACGACCGCAATATCCTGACCTCCGTGGCCATGGCGCTGGAGGCGGAGGGGTATGCGGTCAAGACGTTCAATGACGGGGAGGAGGGGTTGAAGG
>JBDHTS010000120.1:0-5386 GCA_039808845.1 Alphaproteobacteria bacterium
CTTGCCGGCGGCGCGGATGTTGGTCAGCTGCTTGCCCTTCAGGACGTTGATGTCGAGGTCGTTGTCGCGGCTGTTCTCGCCGACGATCATGCCCTGGTACACCTTATCGCCGTGGCCGATGAACATGGTGCCGCGGTCCTGAAGGTTGAAGATGGCGTAGGCCACGGCCTCGCCCTTGTCGGTCGAGATCAGGGCGCCGTTGCGGCGGGCCTGGATATCGCCCTTATACGGGCCGTAGCTGTGGAAGATGCGGTTCATCATGCCCGTGCCACGCGTGTCGGTCAGGAACTGGGACTGGTAACCGATCAGGCCGCGGGATGGCGCAATGAAGGTGATGCGGGTCTTGCCGCCGCCGGACGGGCGCATATCCGTCATTTCGCCCTTGCGCTGGGAGACTTTCTCGACGACCGTGCCGGAAAATTCCTCGTCGACGTCGACAATCACTTCCTCGTAAGGCTCGGTCGTCTGGCCGTTCGCATCTTTCTGGAACAGGACGCGGGGACGCGAGACGGAAAGCTCGAACCCTTCGCGACGCATGGTCTCGATCAGGACGCCGATCTGCAGTTCGCCGCGGCCCGCCAGTTCGAACGCGTCGCGCCCGGCGGACTCCGTCACGCGGATCGCCACATTGGTCTCGGCTTCCGCCATGAGCCGCTCGCGGATCATGGTGGAGGTCAGCTTCTTGCCCTCGGTGCCCGCCAGCGGCGAATCGTTGACCGTGATGGTAACGGCCATGGTCGGCGGATCGACGGGGGTGGATTCGATCGGTTTCATGACAGCCGGGTCGCAGATCGTGTCGGCTACCGACGTCTTGACCATGCCGGCGACGCAGATGATGTCGCCCGCCTGGACTTCCGTCGCCGGGATGCGCTCGATGCCGTCGAAGGTCAGAAGCTTGGTCAGGCGGAACGTCTCGACCGTCTTGCCGTCGAGGCCCATCGACTTGACGGACATGTTGACCTTGGCCTTGCCCGAATAGACCTTGCCCGTCAGCATCCGGCCCAGAAAGTTATCGCGTTCCAGCAGCGTGGTCAGCATCGCGAAGGGGGCGGATTCGTCGACGGTCGGCGCGGGAACATGTTCGAGGATGGTATCCATCAGCGGGCTGAGGTTTTCACGGGCGCCGTCGAGACTCCGCGAAGCCCATCCATCGCGGCCGGAGGCGTAGAGGACAGGGAAATCCAGCTGTTCGTCGGTCGCTTCCAGCGCCACGAACAGGTCGAACACTTCGTTCAGCACTTCGTCGGGACGCGCGTCGGGACGGTCGATCTTGTTGACGACGATCATCGGGCGGATGCCTTTTTTGAGCGCCTTGGTCAGCACGAACTTGGTCTGGGGCAGAGGCCCCTCCGCCGCGTCGACCAAAACGATCGCGCCATCCGCCATCGACAGGATTCTTTCGACCTCGCCGCCGAAATCGGCGTGACCCGGCGTGTCGATGATATTGACCTTGATTCCCTTCCAGTGCACGGACGTGCATTTGGCGAGAATGGTAATGCCGCGTTCCTTTTCCAGGTCATTCGAATCCATGACCCGTTCCGCAACCTTCTGGTTTTCGCGGAAAGATCCCGCCTGACGCAGGATGGTGTCGATCAGGGTCGTCTTGCCATGGTCGACGTGGGCAATGATGGCGACGTTGCGGATCTTGGCGGTCATAATCTCGGGCTTTCCGGACAAAGGGTTATTGCGGCGCAGCGCCGCGCGTTCTTCTATCCTGAAAACACGGTAAAAAGCCAGAAAAATCAGCGCATCAAACGGCGGCAGGGGCGCGGCATCCCTGCCGGCCCCTGCCGCTGTGAGGAACTGCAGTCACAGTTCCCTGAAGGACTGCCTTTTGGAAGCATGATCAGGGAAAGGAAGGCAGCCCAAACCCTTCAAGCTCATCAACAGCCGCAGCTATCTTTATCCTTGGAATAGGAACTGGATTTGTCCTGATCGGCGCGCTTGGCGTCCTTGTTTTTGAAATCAGGGCTGGCGGGGCCGCGTTCCGGCTGGGTCTGCGAGGTACGGGTTGTGTCATTTTGCATGATACGCTCCATTGGGAAGGATTATTGCATTGTCCCTTAACCAACCCACGGACAGCCCGATGGGTTCCCCGCACAGATATGACAATAAATCATTAAAATCAAATAGATAGCCTAAACCGCTTCGCTGAGCGCCTTCGTCAGGCGGCCGATATCGGCCTCCGTGGTCATTTCCGTTGCCGCGACCAGCAGGCGATTGCCGTCCAGCGCCAGGCCCGCGATAATCCCCCGCTTCGCCAGGGTATCGACGACGCCCTTGGCGGATTTCGGCAATTCGACCACGAATTCGTTGAAAAACGCGCTATTAACCACCTTGACGCCCTTCACTTTCGCCAACGCGTCGGCCAGGCGGCAGGCGCTTTCATGATTCAGGCGGGCAAGCCTGCGGAATCCGTCCTCGCCCAGCAGGGCCATGTGGACGGTGAAGGCCAGAGCGCACAGGCCCTGGTTGGTGCAGATGTTGGACGTCGCCTTTTCGCGCCGGATATGCTGTTCCCGCGTGCTCAGGGTCAGGACGAAGCCGCGCTTGCCGTTGGCGTCCTTCGTCATGCCGCAGAGGCGGCCCGGCATCTGGCGCAGGTATTTCTCCCGGCAGGCGAAGAAACCGAGATGCGGCCCGCCGAAGGAGAGCGGCAGGCCGATCGACTGCGCCTCGCCGCAGACAATGTCGGCTTCCGCAGGCGCGGGCAGCAGGCCCAGCGACACGATCTCGTTGACGACGACGACCAGCAGCGCGCCCGCGGCGTCGCATTTCTCCCGCCAGATTTTGTAATCCTGGGGATTGCCGAAAAAGTCCGGGGACTGCAATACGACACAGGCCGTTTTACCGTCCGGCTCACCGGATTCCAGCGCCGTATCGGGCAGATTGCCGAGATAGCTTTCCAGCACGCCTTTGTAATCCGGATGCAGTTCGCTGCCCAGAACGACCTTGCCGCGTTTCGTGATGCGAAGGGCCATCAGGGCGGCTTCCGCGCAGGCGGTCGCCCCGTCATAAAGCGAGGCGTTGGCGATGTCCTGTCCGGTCAGCTGCGCGATAAAAGTCTGGTATTCGAAAATGGCGTTCAGCGTGCCCTGCGCAATTTCCGGCTGGTACGGCGTATAGGCCGTCAGGAATTCGGACCGCTGGATGATATGGTCGACCGTGGCGGGAATGTGATGGAAATACGCGCCCGCGCCCAGGAAGAACGGCCCGGCGGAGGCGGGACGGTTCATGTTGGCGTAACCGGCCAGCTTCCTCTCGACCTCAAGCTCGCCCATATGAAGCGGCATATCGGCCAGACCCTTGATAAAGGCGCTTTTCGGAATGTCGCGATACAGCGCGTCGACGTCCTTCGCGCCGACGGCGTCAAGCATCTCCTTGCGGCTGGCGGCGGTCTGGGGCAGGTAGCGCATATCAGTTTAAACCCTTCCTGAAAAAAATCCGGTCGTGTTCATCGTAAAAATCCTTAACACACGCGACTTCCGTATAACCACACTTTTTGTAAAAATCGGGCGCCTGGAAAGACATCGTATCAACGAATATATCCTTACATCCCTGGCTTTTTGCAACTGCTTCAATTTGTTCAATCAATTGCAAACCGATACCTTTACGCCGTTGCAATTCACTTACCCAAAGATGCCGAATATGAAATTTGCATCCCGTCAGGCTTCCGCTCACCCCGCCGATTAAAGCGCCGCCATTGCGTGCGAAAACATACTTATAGCTACGGACAGCGCCTGCCATTCGCATGTTATAAGCGGCAATGCCATCTTCCAAAGCTTGGATATCATGAGCTAAAGGAATGGCTGGCGCTTCGTAAATAATATTTTGCACTTCAGGCTTTGGTTTTAAGATAGGCGTCGTAACCTTTTTTATCCATCAAGCCGTTCAAGACCGATGAGTCGGACATTTTAATCTTCGCGATCCAGCCATCCTCGATGGATTTTTTGATGCGCTCAGGATCGGAAGGCAGGGCATCGTTCACAGCCACCACCTCGCCCGCGACGGGGGAATAGACTTCGGCGGCGGTCTTGACCGATTCGACCACGGCGAAATGCTCGCCCTTCGCCACCTTCTTGCCGATTTCGGGAAGTTCGACATAGACCAGATCGCCCAAAGCGTCCTGCGCGTATTCGGTGATGCCGATCACGGCCACGTCGCCGCCTTCGACTTTCAGCCATTCATGCTCGGTGGTGTATTTGAGATCTGCCATGACGCCTTCCCGTTCGCTTGGTTGAAGCGTTATGTTTAGCGCAGCCCGCGCGCCGCATCAAGCCATCTCTAGGCGATCTTCTCTAACGTCATCCCCGGTCAAGCCGGGGATGACGGTTTTGATAAGATTTACAAAAACGAACCCCGCCTTTGCTCGTGACAAAGGACGGGGTTCTTTTTGCAACTCCCCGTTCCGCATTACCGGATCAGGTTATGAGGGTATGATCTCAGCCTTAACTTTCCGAAGAAACTTTAAAGCACCCCCGTGCATTTAATCCAACGCCACTTTTTCGTATCGGTTCCAAAAAATTTTTCCGCTATGCAGCAGGCTGTGATAGAACGGCGTTACACAAAAGGATCGAGGGCCCATGGCTTTGTTCAACCTGCTGCCGCAAGACGACAAGTTCTTTCATCTGCTGGAAAAACTGTCGGCGCAGGCGCTGCAATGCGCGCGGCACCTGAAAACCTTCGTGGAAACGAATGACGAGAACGTGCGCGCGAAAGCGGCGATCGCCATCGACGACTGCAAGGCCGCGGCCAAGGAAACGATGGGCCAGGTTACGGGCGAACTCTGCCGGTCCTATATCACGCCGTTCGACCGCGAGGACATCCAGGAATTTTCCAGCCAGTTCTACAAGATCACCAAGACGATGGAAAAGGTGCGGGAGCGCATGCAGCTGCATGGCCTGTCCAGCCACCGCGAGGATTTCACCCGCCAGACGGCCCTGATTGTGCTGGAAGCGGAAGCGATGGACGCCATGGTCCAGGATCTGTCGAAAGGCCGCAACCTCCAGATCCAGGAAAAGGTGGCGATGCTGCAGGATCTGGAACTGAAAGGCGACGCGATTCTGGGCGAACTGCTGGTCAATCTTTTCAACGAAGGGCATTCCGTGCGCGATCTGATCCTGCGCAAGGATATCTATGACATGCTGGAAAAAGTGATCGACCGGTACCGCGACGCCGCGGGCGTGGCTCTGCAGATCGTTCTGAAACACGGCTGATGATGATGGACGCAGCGTTCCTTCTTCTCGTCACCGTCATTGTCCTGGCCCTTATCTTCGATTTCATCAATGGTTTTCACGACGCCGCCAATGCCATCGCCACGGTGGTGTCGACGAAGGCCTTAAGCCCCGTCAAAGCCGTTCTTTACGGCGCCGTATTGAATTTTGCC
>JBDHTS010000121.1:0-5337 GCA_039808845.1 Alphaproteobacteria bacterium
GCTGTCACGGAAGGTATGCTGAATGGTCCTGGTCGATTTTCTTCGCCTTATTGCTGAAAACATCTGGCTTTATGGCGGCGCTTTCATTCTGGTCCTGAGCATTCTGGTCTTCGTGCACGAATTCGGCCATTACTATGTTGCCCGCCGTTGCGGCGTCAGAATCGACAGTTTTTCCATCGGGTTCGGGCGTGAGCTTTTCGGCATCACCGATAAGCATGGCACGCGCTGGAAGTTTTCCCTGATCCCGCTGGGCGGCTATGTCAAAATGTTCGGCGATACAGACCCGGCCAGCGCCGGGCACGTCAAGGACGGCGAAGACGGACGTCCCTTGAGCCATGAAGAACGGAAAGTCGCGTTTTACGCGCAGCCAGTCGCCAAACGGGCGGCTATCGTTCTGGCCGGTCCGGCGATCAATTTCATCTTCGCCATTCTGGTTCTGTCCATTCTTTACAGCACTTACGGGCAACCCGTCACGCCACCCATCGGTTCAGCGGTGGTGCAGGGCAGTGCGGCCGATAAAGCCGGTTTCCAGCCGCATGACATCGTTCTTGAGATCGACGGGCAAAAGATCAGGCGGTTCGAGGATATCAAACGCGAGGTGATGGTCGGTCTTGATGAGCCCCGGGTCTTTACCGTCAAGCGCGGGCAGGAGGTTCTGGACATCACGGCCGCGCCGGAACTGAAGGAAGACAAGGACCGTTTCGGTTTCAGGCATTCCACGGGGCTGCTCGGTCTGATCAGCCCCGGAAACGCCATCGACATCAAAAGCATCAAGGGGCTGGACGACCAGACCTTTGCCAGTGTCGACGAATTGCGTGAAGCGCTGAAATCCCGGTTGGGTCAGTCCTTCATCCTGAAGCTGGATCAAGGCACGGGTCTGGGCAGTGTAAAGGTCCGGCCACTGCCGGATCTGAATACAGCTTTGAACGACCCGACCTCGCCCGATTATAACGTTCTGGTGATTGCCGATACGCGGGAAGATATTTTCATCCGCCATAATGCCCTGGGGGCTTTGTTCGCTTCCGTGGAGGAAACGGTCAACATCACGACGGGCACGCTGAAGGCCATCGCGCAGATCGTCACCGGGACCCGCAGTGCGACGGAACTGGGCGGAATCATCCGGATCGGAGCTATTGCCGGGGATATGGCGCGTGCCGGGGTCATCGCCCTGATCACTTTTACGGCACTTTTGTCCATCAATCTGGGACTTATTAACCTTTTCCCGATCCCTATGCTGGATGGCGGACATCTGCTGTTTTACTTCATTGAATCCCTTCGCGGCTCGCCGATTCCCGAGAATATCCAGGAATATGCTTTCCGGATGGGGCTGGTCATACTCATGGGAATCATGGTATTTGCTAATCTGAATGACATCATGCAGTTGATTCTGTAGGTCTTTCCGGTCTATAAATACATTCCAGAATGTTCCAACCCAGACGGGCAGCATCCATGACTCTTCTCCGGCTTTTGACTTTGGCCTGTCTGGCGTGTGCCGCAGGATTCCTTGTGCGTCCTGTGGCAGCCCAGGATATGTACGGCGCTTCGGGCCAGACCATCGCTAAAATAGCCGTCAACGGCACGCAGCGGATCGAGCCTGCCACGGTGCTGTCCTATATCGACGTGCATGTCGGCGACAGGATGGACCAGGGGACGCTGGATCGCGCGCTGAAAAGCCTGTTCTCCACCGGCCTTTTCGCAGATGTCGTTCTGAAGCAGAAAGGCAACGTTCTTGAAGTGAACGTCACGGAAAACCCGATCATCAATCAGATCGCGTTCGAAGGAAACGACAAAATCGACGACGACCAGCTGAAAGCCGAAATCCAGATGCGCGAACGTCAGGTGTTCACGCGCAACAAGGTCCAGGCCGATGTGAGCCGTCTTTATCAGCTTTATCAGCGTCAGGGCCGGTTTTCGGTCACCATCGAACCCAAAATCATCAATCTGGACCAGAACCGCGTCAATTTGGTATTCGAGATCAACGAGGGTAATGTCACGGAAGTGCAGACGGTGCGTTTCATCGGCAATACGCATTATGACGACGACAAGCTGCGCAGCGTGATCAGCACCAAGGAACATCGCTGGTATAAATTCCTGACCAGCGACGACCGGTATGATCCGGATCGTCTGGCTTATGATCAGGAATTGTTGCGCCGGTTCTATCTGTCCCAGGGATATGCCGATTTCAACATCGTGTCGGCCAATGCCGAACTTTCCAAGGATCGCGACGGGTTTTATGTCACGATCACCGTGGAAGAAGGTGAGCGTTACAAGGTCGGGCAGATCAAGATTTCGTCAGCTCTCCGCGACTTTGACGCCAAGATTCTGAATCAGTATGTCAGCATCAAATCCGGCGACTGGTACGACGCCGACGAGATCCAGTCTTCCATTGACAGGATGACCGGCGCGCTGGGCGACATGCAATACGCCTTTGTGACGGTAAGTCCTGATGTGCAACGCAATCCGCAAAGCCGTACGGTTGACGTAACCTTCTCCATCGGCGAGGCGCCCCGCGTTTATGTCGAGCGTATCGATATCAACGGTAATGTCCGCACGCTGGATAAAGTCATCCGCCGCGAAATGACGGTGGTCGAAGGCGACCCCTACAACAAGTCGAAAATCGCCAAGTCCGAGCAGAAGATCAAGGATCTGGGCTATTTCGATAAAGTCGAAGTAACGCCTGAGCAAGGCAGCGCGCCGGACAAGACTGTGCTGGATGTCAACGTCTCCGAACAGTCCACGGGCGAACTGTCCATCGGCGCGGGTTTCTCGACCTCGGACGGTCCTCTGGCCGATCTGCGGCTGCGGGAACGCAACTTCCTGGGGCGCGGTCAGGACGTGCTGTTTGCCACCACGATTGCCGGAAAACGCACGGAATTCGATTTCTCCTTCACCGAGCCGTATTTCCTCGATCGCGATTTGTCGGCAGGGATCGATCTGTTCCATATCACGCGCGACCTGCAGAACGAAAGTTCGTTCGACCAGCGCCGTACGGGTGGTGGTCTGAACCTTGGCTATCCGTTGTCTGAAAAATGGCGTCAGACCCTGAAGTACCGGATTGAGAACAATGAAATCAGAAATGTCGATGACGATGCTTCGCGCTTCATTCGGGATCAGGAAGGTTCGCGCGTAACGTCCGCCGTCGCACAAGAGATTACGTACGACAACCGGGACAGCACTCTGTTCCCCACCAACGGTCTTTACAGCTGGTTCAGCACCGAAGTCGCTGGTCTGGGCGGAGATGCCAAATATATCCAGGGCAAGCTGGGCTCCAGCTACTATTACCCCATCGCGGATAACTGGGTCTTCAACGTCCTCGGTGAAGGCGCCGCGATCGGTGCATACAGCGACGCGGATGTCCGCATCAACGAGCGGTTCTTCGTGGGAGGCTCATCTCTGCGCGGCTTCGAGCGTTCCGGTATCGGGCCGCGCGACCGGTCGACGAACGACGCCTTGGGCGGCAACTATTTCTACCGGGGTTCGGCGGAATTGTCCTTCCCGGTGGGACTGCCGGAAGACATGGGCGTCCAGGGCCATACCTTCACCGATTTCGGCTCCCTCTGGGGCCTGGATGACGTGAGCGGAGGGAACGTCGTGGACGAGGCGGGCGTTCTGCGCGCCACGGCCGGCGTCGGGGTTTCCTGGCGGTCCCCGCTTGGGCCGATCCGCCTCGATCTCGCCTATCCTTACATCGACAAGGATTACGACGAGACGGAGCCGTTCAGATTTAGCTTTGGCACGCGCTTCTGATCTGCTAGAAAAGCCCATCGACTCTCTGTTTCTTTAAAGGATGACTCATGCGCCTGACCCGTCTTGCCGTATTCACCGTGGCCCTTTTGGCTGCCCTGGCTTTTTTCCAGGGGCAGGGGCGTGCTGCGGATTTTAAAATTGCGGTCATCAACGATCAGAAACTGCTGACGGACTCCAGGGCAGCAAAAAGCATCACAAAGCAGATTGAAGCCAAGCGCGAAGGGTTTCAGAAGGAGTTTTCCGCCCTGGAACAAAAGCTGCGCGAAAAGGAAAAGAGTCTGCTTGCCTCGAAAGACAAACTGAAGCCGGATGATTTCAGTAAACAGCGCATCGCGTTCCAGCAGGAAGTGGCCGACGGCCAGAAAAAGGCCCAGGAAAGCCGGGGCGAGCTGGAGCAGGCGGTGATGTCCGCCCGCGGAACGCTGATGATGAAAATTGCTGAAATCTGCCGCGATATGGCCAAGAAAAACGGCTACAGCATGGTCATCACGCGTCAGACCGTCGTGATCGCCGATGACGGGCTGGACATCACGGATCAGGTCCTCGCCCAACTGGACAAGACCATGACCGACGTGCCGATGAATTTTGCCAAAAAGTAGGCGCCCATGGCCGACAACCGTTTCTTTTCACGCCAGGGGCCGTTCTCGCTTGCGGCTCTGGCGGAAAGAACAGGGGCACAGCTCTCCGGCTCCGACCAGCCTGAAAGACTGATCCATGACGTTGCGCCGCTCGATAGCGCCGCGCCGGATCATTTATCGTTTCTGGACAATCGCAAATACCGTTCGGCTTTTTCCGCTACGAAGGCCGGGGCGTGTTTCGTCACCGCCGAACTGGCAAAGCTGGCACCCGCCGGCACGGCGCTTCTGGTGACGCCCCAGCCCTACAAAGCCTACGCGCGCGCGGCCCAGCTTTTTTATCCTGAGCCTTTGCCCCCGGCTTCGATTGCGCGTACCGCCTGTATCTCGGACGGATGCGTGATTGAGGAGGGATCGGTCATTGAGGAAGGCGCCGTGATTGGTTCCGGAGCCAAGATCGGCCGCGAATGCTGGATCGAAGCCAATGCCGTGCTCGGCAATGGCGTCGTTCTGGGCGATCGCTGCCGCGTAGGGGCGGGCGCATCGGTCACGCATTCCCTGATCGGCAACCGCGTCCGGATTTATCCGGGGTGCCGCATCGGACAGGACGGTTTCGGCTTCGCCATAGACCCGTCCGGCCATGTCAAGGTGCCGCAGCTCGGCCGCGTCCTCATCGAGGATGACGTGGAGATCGGCGCGAATACATGTATCGACAGAGGAGCAGGCCCCGACACGGTGATCGGACGGGGTGTGTGGATCGACAATCAGGTCCAGATCGGGCACAACGTTCGCATCGGCAAGGGCTGCGTCATCGTCGCCCAATGCGGGATTTCGGGCAGTACGGTTCTGGAAGATTATGTCGTTCTGGCGGGTCAGGTGGGCGTGGCCGGGCACCTGACCATCGGCAAGGGAACCCGTATAGCGGCAAAATCGGGGATTATCAGTGATGTGCCGCCGGGGCAGGAATACATGGGCTATCCCGCTCAGCCGATCAAGCAGTTCTTACGGCAAAGTG
>JBDHTS010000122.1:0-5190 GCA_039808845.1 Alphaproteobacteria bacterium
ACCAGAGCCTTGAAGGATCCATCCGCTTTTTCATCGCCGGGTTCGAATTCCACGGAGTCCCTGCCGAAACCGAACGCAACGTTTTGCGCGCGCTGCAGCCTGTCCCAGTCGGACGCCGCGACATACAGTTTGATGTTCTGGAAGTTGTCGACTTCCAGGACATGGGTGCGTTCAGGAATGGGCGGCACGATACTGCCGATGTCCGCGACGCGTTCCAGCGCGCCGTCCCTGATCAGTTTTTTGCGCTCGGCGGGCAGCAGGAAACGGATCATATGTTCCGGCAGAATTTGAAGAGAGCGGAACTGGCTGCCCAGGGAATTGGTCGTCGTCAGGCGGTAAAGGGCTTTAATGCGATTTTTGACGTAGGACAGTTCCAGGCCGTTGCTGGTTCCGCCCGCGAAGATATTGTCGCCAAGATCCGCGAAAAAGAAATCGTTGCGCGCGTTGTTGACGGTGCCTTCCTTACGGTCCGGCGGCGCGCAGTTGATGGCCAGGGCCAGGCGGCCGGGGCGTTCGCTGTTATGAATCAGTTCGGAAACGGCGACGCCGATATCGAGCGTGCTGGTCGCCGGCTCGACATGGATATGCGTGCCGCGCAGCCTGTAACGGCCGACATGCTTCACATAGGCGGATTCGACCTTCAGCCGCGCGTTGCGGTCGGTCGTATCGGTGATATGGACGATATGCGTGGCGATCCGGGCCATGATCTTCCTTGTTTGACAGGAACTTGGCATATCCGGGGGCCGGAAAGCAATATCTTGCTGCATAAAAAGTTTGACAGTCCGGCTGCTATTTTATATGAAAATCTATGCCTTCTTTTCGCGCCACGATGATAATGCGCCCCGGCAGAAGCTAAGACCTTCTGCCTTCAAGCCGTATTCGGCAAAAACCTCAAAATATGAATTCTAACCAAGCTGGCGGATACGCCATGGCCTGTTTGTTTCTGGAGGAAATATAATGACATTAGGTACGGCTTTCCGGGACTCCGGAAAAAGCAATGTAATAAGGCTAAAGGAGATTTTCCCTGTAGCCACGCGCAATATGATTATCCTGCGACCATCCAATTTATTTGATCCTGATGAATGGACGATAGCGTTGGCTTCGGGCCTTATTAAACTTTCCCAGAAAGGGTTTTTTAAAGAAAAATCGATTTTTGAAGTTGGTGCGGGTACAGGCGTGAATATTGCGGGTTTGCGAACTTTGCCAAACCCGCCTGCACATATTGCCGCATCTGACCTATGCGCCGATTCCATCCGGGTGTCGGCAGAGCTTGCAAGAATGAATAATTGGGACGTTCCATTATATCATTCCGACTTGTTAAGCCAGGTTCCCGATATGGCTTTGCGCGATTGCGATCAAATCATCGCGTGCATTCCGCAGGTTCCGGGAGAACTGGATTTAGCCAAAAAAGACAACATGGCGCATTATTACAGACCAACAGGGCACGCATGGGATCTTTTTGGCCTCGGGCTTAATGCAAGGCTTTTAGAGCAGGTTGCGGAGAGAGCGCCGCAGGCGGGCGTCACGTTGAATCTATCCGGCAGGCCTGGTCTTGAGCGCCTCAGGATGCTTTTCATGCAGCATGGCTATGAGCCACAAGTTACACATGAAGCAATGGTTTCGCAGCATATGGATACTTCTCTCGCTACCTTGGCGCAGCTTGAACAAAACGGATGCCAGCCATTTGAATTTTTTGAAGATGAATCAGGGGAGCATCCAATGACTGCGGCTGAGGCGGAAGGAAGACGACTTGAAACAAAGCCTGTCTTTCACAAAATTTATGTCCTGACGGCTCCAGGGAGAAGCTAATGCCCCAGAATGGCTTTGAAAGTTTTTTGGCGCGGGAAGCTCTGATCCTTTTCCCCGGTGGCATGGGCACGGAGTTGCAGCGGCGCGGTTACCAAACGGCCCTGCCGCTGTGGTCGGCGCAGGCGAATCTCGACGCGTATGATCTGGTGCGGCGGATCCATCGGGATTATTTCGACGCGGGCGCGGATATCGTCATCACCAATACGTTTCGCACCACGCCGCATACATTCGCGAAGATCGGGCGGGCGGACGAGGCGCATGAGGCGTTGAAGCGCGTGGTCAGCGCCGCGCGGGATGCGCGCGATGCCGTTTCGGGGCGTAAGGCTTTTATCGGCGGCTCCTTTGCGCCGCTGGAGGATTGTTACAGTCCCGAACTGGTGCCGGAACGAAATGTTCTGGAACAGGAGCACGGGCGGCAGGCGGAATGGCTGGCGGAGGAGGGTGTCGATTTCCTGATCCCCGAAACGATCAATGACCTGACCGAGGCGAAGGCGATGACGCGCGCGGCTTCGGCAACAGGGCTGCCCTTTATCGTCAGTTTCGTCGTGCGGGAGGATGGCAGCCTGCTGAGCGGCGATACGCTGGCGGACGCCATTCGTGAAACGGATATGTCGGGGCGCGCGGGGGTGATGATCAATTGCCGCCCCATCGACACGCTGAACAAGGCGTTTCCGGTTTTAAAATCCCATTACGAAGGCTCCTGCGGCCTGTATGCCAACGGCATCGGGCGGCCCGACGACGCGCTGGGCTGGGTTTTCGACGATAGCACGGACAGCATCGCGAAATACACCGAGGCCGCGCTGAACTGGCAAAAGGCGGGCGCGCGGATCATCGGCGGATGCTGCGGCACCACGCCGGAGTATATTCGAGCGCTGCGCGCGGCATTGCCGAAGGACAGGAAAGCCGCTTGACGCCGCCGCGGGCGCTTCTATCATCGAACCATGAAACTCACCTTCCGCCAGATCGAGCCCTTCGTGCGCAAGCCCGATCCGCAGGCGCGTGTCATCCTCGTCTATGGGCCTGACGTCGGCCTGGTGAAGGAGCGCGCCGCGATGATCGGCCGGACGGTGGTGGCCGATCTGAACGATCCGTTTAACGCCGTAACGCTGACCGCCGCGATGATCGACGGCGATCCGGCCCGTCTGCAGGACGAGGCGTCCGCGATGTCGATGTTGGGCGGCAATCGCCTGATCCGGATCGAGGACGCGGGCGACGGTCTGACACCCTTGTTGAAAGACTATCTCGCAAGGCCGAGCGCGCAGAACCTTGTCGTGATCGAGGCGGGCGCGCTCGGCGCGAAATCCCCCTTGCGCGCCTTGTGTGAAAAATCGCCTGCGGCTGCGGCCTTGCCCTGTTATGTCGAGGAAGGCCGCGATCTGGCCGCCCTGATCCGTGAAACGGTTCAGGATGCCGGTTTTTCCATCGAACCCGACGCAGTCGGCTGGCTGGCGCAGAATATCGCGGGCGACCGGCAGCGCGCCCGTTCAGAACTGGACAAGCTGATCCTTTACATGGGGCCGGGACAGGGAGGCCGCATCACCCTGGACGATGCGGCAGCCTGTTGCGGGGAGGCGGGGACGGCGGGGCTCGACGACCTCACGCAGGCCGTGGCGTCAGCTCAACCGGAGGTTGTTTTGCGCTGTTATGCCCAGCTGATGCAGGAAGGCGTTGCGGCTGTGGCTGTATTGCGCGCCCTTCAAGGCCATTTTCGCCGCCTGCATCTGACCCAGAGCCGGATGGAAACCGGCATGCCCGCCGAGGAGGCGATGAAGCGCCTGAGTCCGCCGGTTTTCTTCAAGCAGGAAGACAGTTTCAAGGCGCAGCTGCGGCGCTGGGGTCTCCGGCAGATCGAGGGCGTTCTGCAGCGGCTTACACTGCTGGAAGCGCAGACCAAGCAGACCGGCACGCCGGTCGAAACGCTGTGCGGGCAGGCTTTGCTGTCCTTAAGCCGCCGAAGCTGAAACCATCATTTCGGATTTTTCGACAGACGGCGCAGCACTTCGTCCAGCTGGTCGAGCGAGCGGAAGTCGATTTTCAGCAAACCCGCGCCGCCGCTGCGCATATCGATGGAGACTTTCATGCCCAGCGTGGCGGACATTTCGGCTTCCAGCGCCAGCGTGTCGATATCCTTTTCCGGTCTTGATTTCGCGGCGCGTGGCTTGGCGGCATGATCGGCGGCCAGGCGCTCCGCCTCCCGCACGTTCAAACCGGCTTCGACGATTTTCTGCGCCAGCGCGGCGGGATCGGCGGCGGTGATCAAGGCCCGCGCGTGACCGGCGGAGAGTTTTCCCTGACGCAAATATTCCTGGACGCTTTCCGGCAGATTAAGGAGACGCACCATGTTGGCGACATGGCTGCGGCTTTTGCCGAGCGCCGCGGCCAGCTTTTCCTGCGTGTGGCTGAATTCGTCCATCAGGCGGCGGTAACCGGCGGCTTCCTCGATCGCGTTCAGATCCTGGCGCTGAAGGTTTTCGATCAGGGCGACTTCCAGCGCGGTGACATCGTCGAAATTCCGAACCAGAATCGGCACTTCGTGCAGCTGGGCTTTCTGTGCCGCGCGCCAGCGGCGTTCGCCGGCTATGATTTCATAGTGTCCTGCCTCGCCCGGTTTTTCGCGCACCAGGATCGGCTGCAGAATGCCGTGAACGGCGATGGACCGCGACAATTCATCGAGCGCATCGGGATCCATGGCGCCGCGCGGCTGGAATTCGCCGGGTTCCAACTGGTCGATACCCACCGTGCGGCGTGAAGGTCCGGCAGCCGGCGCCTGTTCCTGCACATCGGCGGAAAGCGCCACCGCGACATCCTCATCATCCTCGAACAGGGCGGACAAGCCCCGGCCAAGGCCGCGTTTTTTCGATTTCAAAGCCGTTTTTTCCATGGTTCGGTTTCCGGTTTAAAAGTTCAGGCCGCCTGCGTCGAGGGGCCGGGTTCGCGTTCACGCTTCAGGATTTCCTTTGCCAGCTGAATATAGGCCTGGGCGCCGGGACATCCCATATCATAGACGATGGCCGGGAGGCCGTGGGACGGCGCTTCCGAAACGCGCACGTTCCGGGGAATGACCGTCTTGTAAACCTTGTCGCCGAAGAAGGTCCGCACATCGTTCGCCACCATCATCGAGAGATTGTTCCGGCGGTCGAACATGGTGAGCAGGACGCCGTGGATTTCCAGTTCCTCATTATAATGTTTGCGCACCCGTTCGATGGTTTTGACCAGATGGCTGAGGCCTTCCAGAGCGAAGAACTCGCACTGCAAGGGCACGACGATCGCGTCCGAAGCGACCAGGGCGTTCAGGGTCAGAAGGCTGAGCGAGGGCGGGCAGTCGATGATGACGTAATCGTAAGCCATCGGAATCCTGAGAGAATCGCGCAAGCGGAATTC
>JBDHTS010000123.1:0-5188 GCA_039808845.1 Alphaproteobacteria bacterium
TTGTGTGCGGCTATTCGTGTTTATTTGTGTCCATTCGTGGTACAAGAAAATTTCAATAAAATTTTGCGGGAACTTTCATGGGTAAAAAAGTAGCGCTATTGGTCGGAGGGTGGTCGGCGGAGCGGGAAGTGTCGCTGACCAAGGGGCGCGCGGTCGAGCAGGCGTTGCGCGACGGCGGCTATGAGGTCGACGTCATCGACGTGAAGCAGGATCTCGCGGCGCTGGTCGTGGCGCTGACGCCGAAGCCGGACGTGGCGTTCAACAACCTGTATGGCCGCGGCGGCGAGGACGGGGAGATCCAGTCCGTTCTGGAAATTCTCGATATTCCCTATACGCATTCCGGCGTGGCGGCCTCCGCCATCGGCATGGACAAGATTTTGACCAAGAAGCTCGCGGCCTCGGTCGGGGTACGCACTTCGGAAGGCGTCGCCGCTGCGAAGGCCGACGTGCTGGCCGAGCGGGTGATGCCGCGTCCTTATGTCGTGAAGCCGATCAACGAAGGCTCAAGCGTCGGCGTCCGCATCATCCTGGAAGGCGAGAACCAGCGCCCGCTGGACGAGGCGACCTGGGCGTTCGGCGAACAGGTGCTGGTGGAAAAATTCGTGCCGGGGCGGGAAATCCATGTCGCGGTGCTGGACGGCAAGGCGCTGGGCGTGACGGAGATCCTGTTTCCCGGACGCTTTTTCGATTATGACGCAAAGTATCACGACAAGCGCACGGAGCTTGTAACGCCCGCGCCCGTGCCGGACGAGGTGGCGAAAACGGCCATGCAATACGCCGAGGCGGTCTTCGCGGTTCTGGGCTGCCGGGGCCTTGCGCGCTGCGATCTGCGATATGACGATTCCAAACCGGGTGGAACCGGGGTATACTTCCTGGAGATCAACACCATGCCGGGACTGTCGCCTGGATCGATCGCCGTGATCCAGCCCGAACAGAGCGGCATGTCTTACGTCCAACTCGTCTCGCACCTGGTCGAAACCGCAACATGCCAAAGTCTGGAACAACGCAAAGCTCGATCCTCCGGCGCAGAAAACGCGGAAAAACGGCGCGCCTGAGCGGCCTGGTCCGCCGGTTCGGGAAGGGGGCCGTGCTGACGCTGCTGGCCGGCGTCGCGGGTTTGTGGGCCCTGGCCAGCGGATTGCCGGGCCAGGTGGGCGGCGCGGTGGCGCGGGCTTATTACGGCGCGACGGCCGATGCGGGCCTGACCGTTCAGAACATCATGGTCGAAGGCCGGGTGAACACCGATCCCGCGCGGCTGCTCCGGACCGTCGGGTTCCGGCGCGGCGACGCGCTGATGGCCTTCGATCCGGACAGCGTGCGCAGGAAACTGGAGCGCGATCCCTGGATCCGGAGCGCCAGGGTCGAGCGGCGGCTGCCCGATACGATTTATGTCAGCCTGACCGAGCGCGTTCCTGCCGCGCTGTGGCAGAATCAGGGCCGCCTCAGCCTGATCGACGAGGAAGGGACGGTTTTGACCAACAGCGATCTGGAGCGGTTCAGCGATTACCTGATCGTCGTCGGGCAGGATGCGCCGGGGCGCGTAGCCGATCTGACCCATTTGCTGCAAGGCGAACCCTCGATCCGCAACCAAGTGGAGGCGGCAACGCTGGCGGGCGGGCGGCGCTGGGATCTGCGGCTGAAAAGCGGCCTGACCGTGCGTCTGCCGGAAGACGATCCGGGCCTGGCGCTCAGCCGTCTGGCCCGCGCGCAGGATCAGGAAGGGATTATGGACAAGGACCTGACGGCAATTGACTTGCGGGACAGGGACCGTATCATCGTCGCCACACGCCCCGGCGCGGCGCAAAGTTATAAAACGTCCTCCGGCGCCGGTGACAATATCTAATGCAGGCCACGCCCTTCCCGTCAGAAAATCCATGAAGCACAAGCCCAGACCCAAAGGCTCCATTCTCGCGGCGCTCGATATCGGTTCCAGCAAGGTCGCCTGTTTCATTGCCCGCATCATCGACGATGAGGGGCGTTTTGAAGTGCTGGGGATCGGGCACCAGGCGTCGGCTGGCATCCTGAAAGGAACGGTCACCGACCTGAACGCCGCCGAGGCCGCGATCCGCCAGGCGGTGCACGCGGCGGAAAACATGGCGGCGGATGTCGTTAAAAGCTATCCGCTGCGCGAAGTCATCATCAACGTGCCGGGCGTGCATGTGAAATCCCACGCTTATGCCATCGGCGTGGATATGCACGGCCATGAAATCACGGAAAACGATATCCGCCGGGCGCTGGCCAAGGCGCAGGACCAGGTGGTGAACAGCGACGCCGAACTGGTGCATTCCATCCCGTCGGGCTATTCCATCGACGGGCATCCGGGGATCAGAGACCCGATTGGCATGGTGGCCCAGCATATCGAGGTCGGCGTGCATCTGGTCACTGCGGATTCAGGTGCCTTGCGCAACATGGCGACCTGCATCGGGCGCAGCCATCTGGACGTTGCGGCCCTTTGTCACGATGCCTATGCCGCGGGGCTGGCCAGCCTGGTGGAAGACGAAATGGATCTGGGCTGCGCCGTGATCAACATGGGCGGCGGCGTGACATCGATCGCCGTGTTCCAGAATGGCTCGATGGTCTGGTGCGATGCCATTCCCATCGGCGGGCAGCATGTAACGAACGATATCGCGCGCGGCCTCACTACATCCACAGCCAATGCCGAGCGACTAAAGACTCTGTATGGCAGCGCGACAGCGTCGAGTGCAGACGAAAGCGAGTTGATCGATGTGCCGCAGATCGGTGAATCTGATCATCTGGCCCCCAATCACGTTCCGCGGTCGATCATGATCGGCATCATCCAGCAGCGGCTGGAAGAGATTCTGGAGATTGTCCGGGATAAATTGAGAAACAGCGGGGTAGGGGCCGCGGCGGGACGCCGCGTCGTGCTGACCGGCGGCGCAAGCCAGATGCCGGGAATGCGCGATCTCGCTCAGCATATTCTGGACAAGCAGGTGCGCCTGGGGAAACTGATCCGCGTGAACGGCCTCGCCGAAGCGGTCAGCGGTCCGGCTTTCGCGACGACGGCGGGCCTGCTGACCTACGTCTCCGAACGCATGGACGAGATTCCCGGGGAAATTCTGGCCCAGATCGAGCCCGGCACCCTGTGGGAGAGAGTAAGATCGTGGATGAAAGAGAACTGGTAAGCCTCTTGTTTTAGATATAAATTTTGTACAGCATTATGCGGAAAATATGCACTGCGTATCCTATATTCCTCCACTTTTTCATCCCCAGAAAACCTTCAGTCTTCATTGAGGCAAGTAGAGTTATCCACAGCTTATTGCGTATATGCTCTTCCCGAATCGGATGTGTTTTGTGACACTTTTGAAGTTCGAATCGCCAGAATCACTTATCGTTCTCTGTTCGCAATTCACTTCAGGTCGTAAAAGGGTAAAAACCAGCCGGTTCTGCTTTGAAATCAGTGTATGAATGTGTTGCGGCGCTTTTCATCCCTGGCTTCTTCTCCTAGAATCGCTCCATCGCCACGGGGGTCTTCCGCCATGATCAACATCAGAATGCATCACAAAGAGGTCCATAAATTGTCTCCGAAAATCATCGTAGTCGGCGTCGGTGGCGCCGGTGGTAACGCCGTCAACAACATGATCGGCGCAGGTCTCGACGGTGTCGAGTTCGTCGTCTGCAACACGGATGCCCAGGCGCTGGACAAGTCCATGTGCGAGCGGCGGCTTCAGCTGGGGGTGTCCGTAACCAGCGGCCTCGGCGCTGGCGCGCGTCCCGAGATCGGTCGCGAGGCGGCGGAAGAATCCATCGACGATGTGATGCAGCATCTGGAAGGCGCGAACATGGCCTTTATCACCGCCGGCATGGGCGGCGGTACGGGAACGGGCGCAGCGCCGGTGATCGCCAAGGCGGCGCGGGAGAAGGGCATTCTTACCGTGGGCGTCGTCACGAAGCCCTTCCATTTTGAAGGCACCTACCGGATGAAGATGGCGGAAGCCGGCATTGACGAGATGCAGGATTACGTCGATACGCTGATCGTCATCCCCAACCAGAATTTATTCCGCATCGCCAATGAAAAAACGACCTTTTCCGAAGCGTTCCGCATGGCGGACGGCGTTCTCCAGTCCGCCGTGCGCGGCGTGACCGATCTGATGGTTCATCCAGGCATCATCAACCTGGACTTCGCCGATATCCGTTCCGTCATGATGGAAATGGGCAAGGCGATGATGGGCACCGGCGAAGCGTCGGGCGAAGACCGTGCCGAGCATGCCGCCGAGGCCGCCATCAACAACCCGCTGCTGGACGACGTATCGCTGAAAGGCGCGCGCGGAGTCATCATCAACGTGACGGGCGGCCAGGACATCACCCTGTTCGAGGTCGATCAGGCCTGCAACCGCATTCGCGACGAGGTCGATCCGAACGCCAATATTATTGTCGGCTCGTCGTTCGATCCGTCGATGGACGGCATCATGCGCGTATCCGTGGTGGCGACCGGGATCGATCTTGTGCAGGAGAAAGAGCGTGGCAAGCCTGTCGCTCCGCGTTCCTGGACGGCACAGCCCACGCCGCTGCAGGACCGCCGTCCCGACCGCAGCCAGCCTATTGCTGAATCGATGGCTCCCCGCACGGTAGAAGTCGCTCCCGTTCAGGCGGCTGCGGCGCAGTATCAGTCGATGGCAGCCATGTCATACCAGCAGCAGCCGGTGGCTCAGCAGGCAGCGCAGGCCTACGCTTCCCGCGCTTCTGTCTCCGTAACGGCTGCGGCCCGCAAGATCGATGAGCCGGAAATGGACATGTTCCAGCAAGGCGTCGCCTATGCGGAGCAGGCCGGAAAAAAGCCTGAGGCCGCTGCTGCGCCGGCCCCTGTCCTGCGCGGTACGATCCATAACGACTCCTTCATCCCGCCCCAGGCTGTCGAGGTTCCGCGTCCTGCGGCGCCTGCAGGCTATAGCCCGCAGCTGGGGCAAGCCGATCTTTCGGCTCGCCGTGAAGCGGGGGATATGGCTGTGCAGACCAATGCCAGCTCGGGCCTGCCGCGGCCATCCGTGACGGGCGCGGCGAAGCGCCGGACCACATCTCTGTTTGACCGCATTACGGGAACGCTCCGCAATCAGGATGGACAGGACGCGGGGGGCGAAGCCGTAGAAACTGCGGTTCCCATGCCTTCCTATCACTCGTCCGGACTCCGGGCGCGTCCCGAAATTCAACAGGGCAATCTTGCGATTGACGC
>JBDHTS010000124.1:0-5093 GCA_039808845.1 Alphaproteobacteria bacterium
TAAATGACGAGGCCGCGGCACCGGGACTTCTGAAATGGTGGGACGGAAACGGCGCGATCCGCCTTTATGACCACGACGATCAGGCCATGCTGCTGGAATATGTGCCCGGGAACGATCTCACAGATCTGGTGCAGACTGGCAAGGATGACGAAGCGACGATGATCATTAGCGAAGTGCTGAACACGGTGCATCTGACCAATACCAGCGCGCCCCCGGGAAACCTGACGCCTTTGGCGCGGCGTTTCCGCTCCTTGTTTGAAAAGGCAGAGGCAGACAAAGCAACAAATCCGGCCTCCCTTTTTATCCGGGGCGCGAATGTCGCGCGCCGCCTTCTGGCCGAGGATATGCCCTCCTTTGTCCTTCACGGCGACATGCACCATGAAAACGTCCGGCATCACCCCGAACGCGGCTGGCTGTGCCTCGATCCGAAAGGCTTGTATGGCGACCGCACCTATGACGCCGCCAATACCTTGTGCAACCCGCACAAAATGCCGGGCGTCGTCCAGAACCCGCAACGGCTTTCAAGACAGGCCACCATCCTGGCGGATGTGATGGGTATCAACCGCGAACGTCTTCTGTCCTACGTTTTCGCCTATTCCTGCCTGTCGGCCTGCTGGTCTTTGGAAGACGGGCAAAACCCGGACCATGCGCTGGCCATGGCAGACATCAGCGAAAGTCTTTTAAAAGATGCTAAAGTCTATCCTGCTTCTTTCAGACCTAGCTGATTGTTCAGGATTCTGACCGAAAATCGCTTGAAGGAAAAACTTGCGTTCCTCTTCCCGCACGATCTGAAACCCCAGCCGCTTGTAAAGTTCGAGCGCCGGATTGATCTTGGCTGTGCTGAGCGTCACGGGCTTGCCGCCGGCATCCTGAAGGATGTTCTGCAGAATGCGCGTGCCGATTCCATGCCCGCGCAGATTTTTGACAATGTAAAGGCTGTCTATCTCAAAGCGTTCTTCAGTTTCGTAGGCTTGCAGCCAGCCGCTGTCCCATCCATCCACTTGAATGATCCGGGAGCGTGAGGCGTCGAATTGCTGCGGGAATTTTTCAATCTCCCTGGCTTCGTCCCAGCCGAAATAATGCTCGATCAGCCAGCGGGAACTTTCAAGATAAAGCGCCCGCGCGAAATCGAGATCGGCCGGATCGGCCTGCCTGAAAGTGATAAGCATGTTTTCAAAGTCCCGGCTCATTAAGGTATATGGCCGGGAACTCGAAAAATTTGCAAATTTCCACGTTATTGTTCTTTTGAACCGCACGGCTTGATCGACTGATCCAGCGGTTTGCCTGTCTCCAGCAGGCTCTTGAGGCTGGCGAGGATTTTCGGCCAGCCACCCGAAACACCCTGAATAAGCTTCGAATTGTCCCTGTCGATTTCGTGCAGGACGGTCAGCTTGACCGCGTCGCCCACTTCCTCCAGCTCGAACGTCGCGCGCGAGTATCCTTCTTCCGTCAGTTCCGGGGTCAGTTCGTGGCGCCAGGAGAGGACGAGGCGGCGCGGCGGATCGATTTCCACCACGGAGCCGGAATCGGTCACCCTGCCGTCGGCGAACTGCATTTTCCACGGCGCGCCGGCGGTCCAAGCGCTGTCCTGCGTCACGCCGAACCAGTACTGTTTCGTGAATTCGGGTTTCAGCAGCGCGTCCCACAGTTTCTGCGGCGTCGTGCGGATATAGGTCACATAAAGGAAACGGTCGCTCATTCGTCTTGTCCTTCCAGTTGCTGTTTCAGATCGGCGAGCGCACGCACGCGTGTCCGCTCGAATTTTTCAATCCACCGCTCCGCGATCTCATGGATCGGCACGGGATTGAGGTAATGCAGCTTTTCACGGCCGCTTTTGCGGGCGACGACCAGGTTCGCGTCTTCGAGGATCGCCAGATGCTTGGCGACCGCCTGCCGCGACATGGCAAGCCCCTGGCAGAGCGCCGCCAGCGTCTGCCCGTTCTCCGCCCGGAGGCGGTCCAGCAGCTGCCGACGGCTGGCATCGGCCAGCGCCTTGAACACCATGTCCATGCTCACCCTTTTAATATGCAACTATTTGGTTGCCTTTTGCAAGCGTTATTTTTTTAGCGTCCTCCCCCTCCTGCGCAGCGGGAGGGGGAGTTAGAGGGGGAGGGCCGCCTTGAATCGGGATGGTTTGGAGGTTTTAAGAAAGCCCTCTCTCCTTGATCCTCCCTCCCAAAGATGGGAGGGAGGAGATAAAAATTGGCTGGATTTGAAAAACCCGCGCCGCCTCTGTATAAAACCTCCATGAACTGGACCGTTGCCGCGCTGTATCGTTTTCTGCCCCTGGAGGACCTGCCGACCCTGCAAAAGCGGGTTCGGGATGTGTGCGTCTATCACGGCATCGTCGGCACGATCCTGCTGGCGCCGGAGGGGATCAACGGCACCATCGCGGGGGAGAACGGAAAGCTGGCCGACACCCTCGATTTCCTGGACGCGCAATTCGGTATCCGCTCCGGCGAACTCAAATTCTCAGCATCGGAAGACAAGCCGTTCCTGCGCCTCAAGATTCGCCTGAAGAAGGAAATCATCACCATGCGCGCGCCGGAGGCGAACCCTTCGAAACGCGCCGGAACGTATGTCGCGCCGAAGGACTGGAACGCCTTGATCGCGGACCCGGACGTCGTCCTGCTCGACACGCGCAACGCTTACGAGACGGCGGTCGGCACCTTCGCGGGCGCGCGCGATCCGAACATCGCGACCTTCACGGAGTTCAAGGATTACGTGAGCCGCGAACTCGATCCCGCAAGGCACAGAAAAATCGCGATGTTCTGCACCGGCGGTATCCGTTGCGAAAAAGCCTCCGCCTATATGCTGGCGCACGGGTTTGGCGAGGTCTATCACCTGAAAGGCGGCATCCTGAAATACCTGGAGGAGGTCGCGCCGGAGGACAGCCAGTGGCAGGGCGACTGCTATGTCTTCGACCGCCGCGTCGCCATCGGCCACGGGCTGCGGGAGGGAGACTGGGAATACTGCTTCGGCTGCGGCCACCCATTGACGGCGAAAGACCGCGAGTCCGAATGTTTCGAGGAAGGCGTCTCCTGCGCGAAATGCATAGACGCCCTCACCCCTGCCCGCGCGGACTCTTTAAGAATGCGGCACCGTCATCTGACCGAACGATCGAGCCGTTGATGAAGAGCGGAGCAGAACGGCGCCGCAGGCAATAAAAAAGATCACCACGAAGCGCACGAAGATCACGAAGAGTGCTGAGCCCTTCGTGATCTTCGTGCGCTTCGTGGTAAAAATTCTTTACCTGCGGCGCTACTGATCATTGAAGGCCTTCGGCCTGTTTTTATGCCCCTCACCCTGGCCCTTCTCCCGTCGGGAGAGGGAAATGGCGTTTCCGCCAGCCGCCCTTGCCGGGGCCGGAGAGCCAGTCGGCCATCAGCCTGCGGTCTTCGGGGTTCAGCTTCGCGGCCAGGTCGCCCGCCGTCTGGGCGCGGCGCTCCATGATCTTCACCTGGTGTTCGCGCAGGGCGGCGGAGGCCGCCGCATAGGCCTCCGGATCGAACGTCTCCGCCTCCAGAATGCTATTCAGGCGCTCGCGCAGTTGCCGCGCGTCCTGGAAGGTCTGCCGCATCGTGTCGCGAGACTGGTCGAAGGATTGCTTCATGAGCGCCCGGCCCTCCGGGCTGAGCTTTTCCATCGCGGGCGGCGCGCGCCACGGTTCGGGCTGGTTGCACTTGACGGCGAAGCCCGCCAGCACGCCCGCCATCAGGATGTTCAGCAGCACCGAAACGGTGAACACGATCTTCATGTTTTTCGTCACAGCCATCCCTCCCCGCTCGTGAACAGGCTGGACCAGTCGCCGGCGACGTTGTCATCCACGGGCACGGCGCCCAGGTCGAAACCGATCATCACGCCGAACAACAGCACGATGGCAAAGGCCAGCGCCGGTTTGGGGATATAAAGCGCCTGCATCAGCTCCGTCCAGAATCCGCGCTGCGGGTTGAGCCGGACCACCGTCTGCGCGCCGCGCCCTTCCGCCGCCGCCATGGCGGCGATGCGCTCCGCCAGCCCGTCCGGGGCCTGCGGCGCGGCACGATTGCGCAGCATCGCCTCCAGTTGCCTGTCATGTGTGTCCATGGTTCGCCTCCATATCCAGCCAGCCTTGCCTGGCCATCGTTTCCTTCAGCGTCTTCTTCGCGCGCATCAGCAGCGATTCCAGCGCCTTCACATTAATCTCCATCGCCTCCGCCGCGTCGGCGTTGCTCAGTCCCTCGGTGAAGCAGAGGGTCAGCGCGGTCGCCTGCCGCTCCGGCAGCTGGCGGATGGCGGCTTCCAGAGCCTCGGCCTTCCGCCGCTCCTGGAAATCCTGGTCCTGCAGCGGCGCGGCGGACACGGCGCGGTCGATGGCATCGCCATCCGCCCGGTCGCGCTTCCGGCGCTGCTGGTCGATCGCCGCGTTCGTGACTACGCGATAGAACCAGGTCAGGAACCTGTGCCCCTTCGCCGCGTCGAAGCCAGCAGGATTGCGCCAGAGTTTCATGAACGCATCCTGCACGCTGTCCTCCGCTTCCGCCTGGTTGCCGCTCAGCCGCCAGGCATGGGCATAAAACCGTCCCGAATGCCGCCGCACGAGTTGCGCGAAAGCCTGATGGTCTCCGTTCTTGATCAGGAGCATCAGGCTCTCGTCGCTGTCTTCCTCGGGCGCGGCGGCCTTCAGGGCCTTCATGAAACCGGCCCGTTATTCCGGTTTCGCTTCGGGCTTGGCTTCACCGTCCGGCGCGCCGCGGCCATGCTCGGCCTTCCACGCCTTGAACTTCTCGCGCATCGCCTCGCGGCGGGCTTTCATTTCGTCGCGGGTGATCGTGCCATCGCTGTTCTTGTCGGTATCGGCGAAGAACTTTTCCTGTTGCGCCTGAAACTCGGCTTTGGAGACCTTGCCGTCTCCGTCCGAGTCCGCCTGTTCGAACATGCCGTGGCGCGGTGGCTTCTGCCCGTCCGGCGCCGGCTTGTCCTGCGCCAGCGCGGGAGAGGCCAGCAGCATCAGAACCGCGCCCGTTGCCAAAAACTTTTTCATCCGTCTTGCTCCTTGATCCAGGTGTTGCCTTGAAAATGATACGCCTGTTCCGCCGCAAACCCTTCGCGGC
>JBDHTS010000125.1:0-4945 GCA_039808845.1 Alphaproteobacteria bacterium
CGATTTCGCTTTTCTGGTAGATCGCGCGGTCGAGGCTGATTCCATTATTCGCGCTGCCCGTGGCGCCGATAAAAATCTGATCGCTCAGGTGGAATTGTTCGACATCTATGAAGGTAAAGGCGTGCCGGAAGGCAAAAAATCCGTCGCCATCGCCGTGACGATCCAGCCGCGGGATAAAACCATGACCGATCAGGAGCTGGAAGATCTGGGACAGCGTATCATCGGACAAGTGGTGGCAAAAACCAGCGGGCAACTGCGCGGTTAGACATCATGGCCTTTTATTATGCGATGACGGAAGTTCTCGACGCTATCGATCAGGCCAATCTGGGAACAGACGGTCTGGCGGTTCTGGCGCCGGTCTATTCTGCCCAACCGCCCGGATCGGGGCGCGCAAAAGATGTCTTCCAGCTGACAAGTCATCCCAAGCTGCTCGACCTGACGCGGCAGGACTCGGCACAGGAACTGACCGCCTTGATCACGGAAGCGCCGCTTTATGCGCTGAGCCTCGAATTGGCGCTGGATTCCGCTTTGTTCAGCCGCGACAAAAACAAGCAAATGGACGAAGCCCTGCGCCGCGCTTTCGGTCACGATCCTGTTCCCGGCGCTTCCGGCCAGCCCTGGAGCCGGGATGAGGACGGCGCCTTGCAGCATCCGGGCCTGGGACATATGGACAGGGCGCGGCTTTGCGAAATCTATATCGGGTTTCTAAATGCCTGGGGATCCGGCCATAAGGAAGGGCCGCACTTCGGCAATGATGTTATCGGCAAGCATCCCGAACGTTTTTTGTCGATGTTTGAAGGCTATATCACGCCGCAGGGCAGCCGCATCCGCGCGTCTATCCTTCTGGCCTTCGGCATCCGGCTCGATCACGATCCCGGAAAGCCGCTCGAAAATTATGTGGCGGCGGGCCACAAGAAAGCCGCAAGGTTGCGGATCGGCGATCCTCTGGAAATGCTGTGGGCATGGCTGGAAGCGGATCACGGGCAAATGATTCACTGCCGCGATCTGGACCGTGCGCTGCGGGTGGAAGGCCTGCCACGCCGTCCGAACTGGATCCGGTATGACGTGTTCAGCCTGCTGGAAATGGAAGCTCTTAAGCAGTCTCTGGCGGAACAGTATATCAAGGCTGACCCCTCGCAACGCTGTCTTGACGGTGCGCCGTCCATCGCCAGAGCGGTTCACGCCAATGCCGAAGGGCGGGTCGACGACACTTTGCAACAGTTGCTGGCGGAGTCGCTGAACACGGAAAGCGGATATGCCGGATCGGCGCGGCGTTTTGCCGATGCCGCATCCTCGCGTGAAAAGGAATCCGCCCGGCTGGCCGGACGGTAGGGCTTATTTCTTTTCTTCCGCCACCACGTCTTTTCGGGATAGCTTCCCGATCAGGGTCTTCGGTAGCGGTTTGTCGCGGAATTCCATCTGCCGGGGCATCTCCATGGGGGAGATTTTATCCTGCAGGAATGCTTTCATCTGTTCTGCCGTGATCGTCTGCCCTTCCTTCGGCTTGATCCAGGCTTTGACAATCTCTCCCCGCGCGGGGTCGGGCAGACCCGCGACGATGCATTCCTCGACGGCCGGATTTTTATAGATCGCTTCCTCGACATTGCGCGGATAAACCTTATAGCCGTTGGTAATGATCATGTCCTTCAGCCGGTCGACAATGAAAACATAACCGTCGGAATCCATCGTGGCGATATCCGCTGTGTGCAGCCATCCGCCCGCCAGGGATTTGGCGGTCTCCTCCGGATTGTTCCAGAAGCCCTTCATCACCTGCGGCCCGCGGACGCAAAGTTCGCCGCGCTCGCCCTGCGGCACGGGCTGATGCGTTTCGAGATCGAGAATCGCGACGACCGTGCCCGGCAGGGGCAGACCGATCGATCCCGCCTTGTTTTTGCCGTTCAACGGATTGGCGCAGACGACGGGAGAGGCTTCGGTCAAACCATATCCTTCCGCGACAACGCATCCTGTCAGCGTTTCAAATTGTTTTTTAACTTCTGCCGGTAACGGCGCGCCGCCGGAGATGCAGTATTTCAGAGAGTGAAGATCGTATTTTTTTATTTTCGGGGAATTGTTCATGGCGTTGTATATGGCGGGAACCGCCGGGAAAATTCCTGGCTTTTTCCTGTCGATGATTTTCAGCGTTTCTTCCAGATCGAAACGCGGAGTGGCGATGATCTCGAATCCGCAACGCACACTGAAATTCATGACGGCCGTCATCGCGAAAACATGGAAGAAAGGGATGACCCCCAGCATTCTGTCTTCGCCCGGCCTGGCCTCCGTAAACCACAGCCGCGCCTGTTCGACATTGGCGAAGACGTTTGCGTGGGTCAGCATGGCTCCCTTCGGCGTTCCGGTTGTGCCGCCGGTATACTGGATCACCGCGACATCCTCACCGGGATCGACAGGAACAGCATTAGGACGGCCGTTATTGTCCATCAGATCCGGCAGCCGCAAAATCCGTTCGTTGTATTCAGGAGACGCCACTTCCTTTATGCGGGCCAGGCTGAACAGAACGTTTTTTGGAAAAGGCAGCAAAGAAGAAAAGGAGGCAACGATCAATTTTTGAAGTGTCGAATTGTTCAGAAGAGAGGCCGCTTTGTCATGCAGGATCTTAAGGTCGGCCGTAATGATCAGACTGACCTGGGAATCCTGCACCATATGGTGCAGTTCATCCTGGGTGTAGAGGGGGTTGAGATTAACGACCGTTCCGCCTGCTTTCAGGATGGCATAATAGCTTATGACGAAAACAGGACAGTTCGGCAGGAGCAACGCCGCGCGGTCGCCTTTTTTAAACCCGCAGTCCTGAAGCCCTTTGGCAAGCCGGTCGACCTGATCCGCTATTTCCTGCCAGGTCCATTTGCGCCCCAGAAAGTCAAAAGCGGGGCGCTGGCCGAATTTCTGTATGGTTTCCGTCAGAATATCGGGTACAGGCCGCGCCGGAATGGAAGCGTGCCAGTCGATATGGTCAGGATATGAAGAAAGCCAAGGATATGTCATGTAAACCGATACAACAGTGATAGCTTAAACTCTTAACTGAGTCATTTCCATGGTTAGGCTTTTTCCAGATATCTTGTGAGAAAACTTCTTGCGGGTAATTCAAAGAATTTATGAAGAAGCATGGATAGTGCCAGCATCAGCATTGCCGATAGACAACAGAACATAACGTAATGCTGGCTGTATGCGCTTCCCAGAACAAGCATGGCGCTGCCCATGACAATCGTCATCACAGGGAAATGCACCATATAAAGCGCGTAGGAAATTTCTCCCAGCCAGACAAAAAAATCATTGCATAGCCACGCACAACCTTTCGTTTCCCGGGAAGTCAATGTGGCAAAAAATATAATGGGTATGAAACAGGCGACAATAAAAATATCCCATACCTGACAGTACATGAAAATCAGGCACGCACCTGAAAAGATGGCCAGGAAAACGCATGGCATATGTTGAGGCAACGACCTGATATTCAGGCTCCATAGATAAAGCGCCATACCGATGATAAATTCCGGCGCTATGCGGAACGGGGAAAAATCAAAGGTCAAGGTGGTTATCGTGCGGTCAGGCATGGCCTGATACCCCCACATCCATAGATAAAAGAAAACTCCTGTGGCCATGGGCAGCAATATATTTGGTCTGATCTTGAGAAGACGGCCAATAATGAACGGGAAGCATAGATAGGCAAACCATTCCGCGCTGATCGACCAGGAAGGGCGGTTAAAGCTGAGATCGTCATCGACGCCCCAGCCATGGATCATGAGAAGATTATAAAAAAAGGACCGGATGGGCGTCGCTTCGGGCGGCAGAATAGCCTGCGCTCCCCATTGTAGCGGCGTAAAATAAACGCCGGCCATGACGAGAAGAGTTATAAAATGCAGGGGGTATATTCTGGCGATTCTGCGGATCATAAAGGCATGCGCCTGAAAAGATCCGTTTTGTACAGATGGCAAATAGACATGGGTCAGAATGAAGCCGCTGAGAATGAAAAAGAAATCGACTCCCAGATATCCCTTTTCAAAAAAACCTGACAAAAAGGGAGCCTGGTCATGAGGCATAAACCGACCGTAATGATAAAGCACCACGGTAGCTGCAGCAAAAAATCGTAAACTGGTTAAAGGTTTGATGTCTGCAGGGTAAACATTCATTGAAAAATACTACAGGCATTAAAAAAGCGGGCCAAGCCCGCTTTTTTTAGCAATATCCAATGGATTTATTCGCCTTTTTTCGGCTTTTTGGTCGGTTTCGACGCTTTTTCGGATTTGGGTGCCGCAGGCTGCTTTGCCTTGGCCTTTGGATTGGCGGCCATATCGTCATCCTGCGATTCCAGCTTCACTTCCGAAGCATTTTCCTTTTTCTTTTCAGCCTTTTTGGAGGGCGCCTTTTCGGCTTTCTTTGCCTTGTCTTCCTTCCCGGCTGTTTCGAATTCGCTGTCGACGAATTCAGTGGACCCTGAATCCTGGCCTCGGGCGCTGATGTCGCGATCAACGAATTCGATGACAGCCATCGGGGCGGCATCGCCGTAACGGAAGCCGGCTTTCAGGACGCGGCAGTAGCCGCCCTTGCGGTCGGCGTAGCGATCGGCGAGGGTCGAGAACAGTTTCTCGACCTGTTTCTCGTCACGGATGATGGAGATAGCGCGGCGGCGATTGGCGAGACCGCCTTTTTTGCCGAGCGTCACCATTTTCTCAACGATCGGGCGCAGTTCTTTCGCCTTGGGCAGAGTTGTCACGATCTGCTCGTGCTTGATCAGCGCCGCCGCCATATTGGCGAACAGGGCCTTGCGGTGGCTCGTCGTGCGGCCCAGCTTGCGCTGTTTTACACCGTGGTTGCTCATGCTTCCTCTCCTTCATCTGCGGGCCGCCGCAGCGGTCCCATTTCGTGATCCGTCAACATGCTTCCATAGAAGACGGAGGTGGGCGTCATGCCCGGTTACACAGTTTCAAAGTTACGG
>JBDHTS010000126.1:0-4936 GCA_039808845.1 Alphaproteobacteria bacterium
AATTCCTTCGAGAAATACTTCGTAATCGCAGCCGTCAGCGTCGTCTTCCCGTGGTCCACGTGGCCGATCGTTCCAATATTGCAGTGCGGCTTCGTCCGCTCGAATTTTTCCTTGCTCATCGCTCTCTTCCTTCTTCAAAAGCCTTATCAGGCGTATTTCTCTTTAACCTGCTCGGCCACGTTCGCCGGAACCGGCTCGTAGTGGTCGAACTGCATCGTGTACTGGGCGCGGCCCTGCGATTTCGAGCGCAGGTCGTTGATGTAACCGAACATCGAGGCCAGCGGGACGAGGGCGGTCACGACTTTCGCGTTGCCGCGGTCTTCCATCGCGTTGATCTGGCCACGGCGGCTGTTGATGTCGCCGATGACGTCGCCCATGTATTCTTCCGGCGTCACGACCTCGACCTTCATCACAGGCTCCAGCAGCTGCGGGCCAGCTTTCGCCATGGCTTCCTTGAACGCTGCTTTCGCAGCAATTTCGAAGGCCAGGACGGACGAGTCAACGTCGTGGTATGAACCGTCGATCAGACGGACCTTGAAGTCGACGACAGGGAAGCCGGCGATGATACCGCTTTCCTTGGCCTGTTCCAGGCCCTTTTCGACGCCGGGGATGTATTCTTTCGGCACGGCGCCGCCGACGATCTCGTTCTCGAACTCGAAGCCCGCGCCGCGCTCGCCCGGTTCGAACACCAAGGTGATTTTCGCGAACTGGCCGGTGCCGCCGGTCTGTTTCTTGTGAGTGTAGTTGACTTCGGTCTTCTTGGTGAAGGTTTCGCGGTAGGCGACCTGCGGCGCGCCCACGTTGGCCTCGACCTTGAACTCGCGCTTCATGCGGTCGACCAGGATTTCGAGGTGCAGTTCGCCCATGCCTTTCAGGATGGTCTGGCCGCTCTCGTGATCCACCGACACGCGGAAGGAGGGATCCTCGGAGGCGAGACGCTGCAGCGCCAGGCCCATTTTCTCCTGGTCGCCCTTGGATTTCGGCTCGACGGCCAGCTCGATGACCGGCTCAGGGAATTCCATGCGCTCCAGGACGATCGGCTTCGCCGTATCGCACAGTGTGTCGCCCGTGGTCGTGTCCTTCAGGCCGACCAGCGCGACAATGTCGCCAGCTTCGGCGTACTTGATCTCTTCCCGGTTGTTGGCATGCATCAGCAGCATGCGGCCGATACGCTCTTTCCTGTCCTTTACCGAATTGATGACGTAAGAGCCGGATTCCAGCTTGCCCGAATAAATGCGGGCGAAGGTCAGGGAGCCGACGAACGGATCGTTCATGATCTTGAACGCCAGCGCGGAGAAGGGGGCGTCGTCAGAGGGCGGACGGCTGTCCGGTTCTTCCGAACCGACTTTCTTGCCCTGCACGTTACCCTTGTCGAGCGGGTTCGGCAGGTAGTCGACCACGGCGTCGAGCAGGGGCTGCACGCCCTTGTTCTTGAAGGAGGATCCGCACATCATCGGGATCAGCTTGAAGGCGATGGTGCCCTTGCGGATGCATTTTTTCAGCGTGGCGATATCCGGCTCCTTGCCTTCCAGATAGGCCTCCATCGCGGCATCGTCCATTTCGACGGCGGCCTCGATCAGCTTCGCGCGGTATTCCTCGGCCTTCGCTTTCAGGTCGGCCGGGATTTCCTTTTCTTCAAAGGTCGCGCCCAGCGTTTCGGCGTTCCAGATGATCGCCTTCATCTTGATCAGATCGACGATCCCGGCGAAGTTGCTTTCCTCGCCAATCGGCAGGGTCAGGACCAGCGGGTTGATGCCCAGGCGTTTTTGCACGGTATCGACGCAGAAATAGAAATCGGCGCCGATCTTGTCCATCTTGTTGGCGAAGATGATGCGCGGCACGCGGTATTTATCGCCCTGGCGCCAGACGGTTTCCGTCTGGGGCTCGACGCCCTGGTTGCCGTCCAGCAGGCAGACCGCGCCGTCGAGGACACGCAGGGAGCGCTCGACTTCAATGGTGAAGTCGACGTGACCGGGCGTATCGATGATGTTGATGCGGCAACGCTTGCCAGCGGCCGGGCCATGCTCCGGACCGTTCCAGAACGTGGTCGTCGCGGCCGATGTAATGGTGATGCCGCGCTCCTGCTCCTGCTCCATCCAGTCCATCGTCGCGGCGCCTTCGTGCACCTCGCCGATTTTATGCGACTTGCCGGTGTAATACAGGATACGCTCGGTCGTCGTCGTCTTCCCGGCATCGATGTGCGCCATGATGCCGATGTTACGATAGAGTTCGATGGGGATTTCGCGGGTCATGATACTCTCAAATTCCTCTTACCAGCGGTAATGCGCGAACGCCTTGTTCGCGTCGGCCATCTTGGTGGTGTCTTCGCGTTTTTTCACCGCGTTGCCGTTGTCGTTGGCGGCCATCAGCAGTTCTTCGGCCAGACGCTCTTCCATCGTCTTTTCACCGCGGCTGCGGGCCGCGCCGATGATCCAGCGGATCGCCAGGGCGAGAGCGCGCTCAGGGCGCACTTCGACCGGCACCTGATAGGTCGCGCCGCCGACCCGGCGGGAGCGGACTTCGACGTAAGGCTTTACCTTGTTGATCGCGCCGTGGAAAAACTCGATGACGGCGTTGTCGTTCGCCAGCTTGGCTTTTTTACGCACGATTTCCAGCGCGCCATAGACGATCTTTTCGGCGGCGGATTTCTTGCCGTCATACATGATGGTGTTGACGAATTTCGACAGGATCAGATCCCCGAATTTCGGGTCGGGAAGGATCTCACGTTTATCGGCGCGGTGACGACGGGACATTTTTAATTACCTTTAGCGTGCTAGATCTAATGAGGGACGATTAGGTTCTGATTGACCTTCTTTACGCAATGCAAAGGCTGTAACACCTGCAGACATCGCAAGCCAAACATCTGTAAGAAGCTGATAAAAACCACTCCCATTTTCATTAATTTCTATTGGACGTCTCATAGCTGGGGTTTGCTTTGCACCCTGCGCAATCTGTCTTTCACGTTGTTCAGCACCTGCTCGTGCCAGTTCGTAGCTGATAGTACTGCATGCGCCGGCCAAAACAGTGAACGCCATGCTCATTTTCACGAGATCACGCCTTGTAAACAGATCTTTAGTTTCATCGTTGCCAGTCATCGTTTATCTCTCAAGCCGTCATTTCGGACGCTTCGCGCCGTAACGCGAGCGGGATTGTTTGCGGTCTTTTACCCCCTGGGTATCAAGCGTGCCGCGGATGATGGTGTAGCGCACGCCGGGAAGGTCCTTCACCCGGCCGCCGCGCACCAGGACCACCGAGTGTTCCTGGAGGTTGTGGCCTTCGCCGGGGATGTAGCAGATCACTTCCTGGCCGGTCGTCAGACGGACCTTCGCGACTTTCCGCAAAGCGGAGTTCGGTTTTTTCGGCGTCGTCGTGTACACGCGCGTGCAGACGCCGCGGCGCTGCGGGTTGCCTTTCAGGGCCTTGTTCTTCTTCGGCTTCATCGCCTTCTTGCCACCGGCAGGGCGGGGCTTGCGGATCAGCTGCTGAATGGTTGGCATACCTGTGCCTCTTCCTTCGTTAATCTGCGTCCAAAATTTCAAACGTCTTCAGGATGGATGGCGCTTTCGCCGTTGAACCCATAATCGGAAGCCATGGAGGGCACGGCTTTTTATCGGGTTCTTCAAACTTCGCCGCTTCTTTTTTTAAGAAGCGTCGGACTGCGTCTAGACCTTGAATTCAAAAGAAAACTGCGGTCTACAGCCAGTCCATCCAACTCTTGATCGCGCCGGAATATACAGTTATCCCCATAGGGCGTCAAGGAACTTTTTAAGAAATCGTAAATACGGCTTTGAATCAAAAAAAAGAGGGGCCTGAAAGCCCCTCTTTCACGCATGATGGACTGCGTTTATTGGCATTTACAGCCGCATTTATATTCACCGACCGGAAGGGTGCAGGTGTAGAGCGGTTTGCCGTTGCACTGAGGATCGAATTTTGATGTGCAGGTGACGATCGGAGAATCATCCTTGCGGCGGGTGAAAGGCTTGCATTTTTTCTCGCCGCAACCGCCGTCGCATTGAGGTTCCTTGTCTCCCGTGCAGTTCGCCGCGGCTGCCGAGGCCAGAACCTCGTTTACGGCCGTTTCACGGCTGCAATTGGCGGCGCTGACGGTGGGGGCCGCCGTGCTGAATTTCGGCCAGGGAACGACGCCGGGGCGGCAGGTGTGCCCGCCGGCTTTCCGGGCCGCTTCCATATCTTCCTCGCTGTCCGAATCGTCTATCACGAGAATCTGCTCGTCACATTGGGCGGCCCCGTCCTTTTTCTCTTCCATGGCGGAGGCTGAAAGGGGGATGAAGTAAAGCGAGAGAACAGATAAAACCAGATAAGGGGCTGATCTGATACGCATATTAATGCTCCTTCCGGCCAATGGCCGGGTCAAAAGAAATGAAAGGGAAGAAATACACGAGCGATACGCTAGAACGGGAGCAGTATAAACCGGCGGCGGGTCTTGTCCATAAAGGGTGATTTTGCGCCGCAGCAATAAAAAAGAGGGGCGAAGGCCCCTCTTTGTATCGGTTATCTGACGGTTTCACCGGCAATCAGCCGGCCGCCGCCCGTCCGCGTTTGGGCGCGGCTGCTTCTTCGGCTTCGCCGAACTCCTCCGGCTGCGCCAGGGCTTCGGACTGCTGCTGCGCGGCAAGGGCCAGCTGGTCGCGATCGGCGGCCACGCGGCGGACACGGTTGACGTAGGAGCCGGTCCCCGCCGGGATCAGGCGGCCCACGATCACGTTCTCCTTGAGGCCCATCAGACTGTCCACCTTGCCCTGCGTCGCGGCTTCGGTCAGGACACGGGTCGTTTCCTGGAACGACGCGGCGGAAATGAACGAACGCGTCTGCAGCGAGGCCTTGGTGATGCCCTGGAGCACCGGCTTGCCTTCGGCCACGATCTTGCTCTGTTCGGCGGCCTTCTGGTTCGTGATATCGAACTCGTCGCGATCGA
>JBDHTS010000127.1:0-4932 GCA_039808845.1 Alphaproteobacteria bacterium
GCCGATCCTCGCGGTTGATGATGATATCGTACTCCGGCAGGGGCTGGCGTTCCGCGATCTTGCGAATGTCCCCGGCGAAGTTGCGCAAGGGACGCGACGACCCGGAACGCTCGTGCAGGGTCTCCATGCGGAAGCTGATGCCGGGGAAGTCGGCCTTGTCGGGGACGGCCTTGCGGGCGAGACGGTACAGCCACCGCTCGATGCCGCCGGTCAGGTCGAAATAGTCCGGATGGACGGCCAGAATCTCGCGGCGGCGCAGGAGCGCGTTGTACAGCCACGGCGGAAGTTCGATTTCCCAAGGGCGCGACGGGTCGGGTTCGCCGTCCGGGGCGTGGAACGTCATCCAGTTTTCGATCTGGTACTTGATCGGGATCGAGAAGCCCGCCAGCCAGTGAAATCCAAGCTGGCCGCCCTGCTGCGGCTGATCCTCAAGCCGCACGTTCGTGATGACCATCGTCGCCGTCAGGCGCTTGATGGCGGCGGCCAACTTTTTGTAGTCCACACCTCCAGCAGGACGGTGCATCTGGCGCAGGGCATCGTGGGGCGCGAACCGGACACGCGGGGACGGTTCGCCGCCCTGCTCAATCGCATCGTTCAGATGCGAGGCGGCGAAGATAATCAGATCCCAGTCCCAGATCGTCGCTATGCCGAACTCGGCGGGCGCATGAACAGAAACAGAGACGCCGTTTCCTTGAAATTTGATAGGTTTAGAACGGCTCTTTTGCAGGGACAGGAACGGATATTCCATGGCGTCGCGGTTGTCCCTGAGCGGCGGCTCGAAGGCGCGAACAGTGAACATATCCATTTGACCGGCAGCTTCCATTGTTGCGGGAAGCCTACCACTGCACGCGATACCCCGATAGTCAGCGCCCCCCAATTCCGCTTTTCTCCTGTGGATTAGCACGGTCTATCGCGTGCAGTTCGACACGGTCTATCACGTGCAGAAACACGGTCTATCGCGTGCAGCCCGTTTTGCTAAGATACTGAAAAACAATGGTGGAACGGCCACTTTTTGCGCCGTAAACTCTTAAACTGGATACTTCGTATCCTTCTTTAAACGGTTCACAATCCACATTCGGCTGTGCGCAATTCAGGGGAAGGCAGGAAGGATATGGTCAGCCTTCGGCTGGCTTTTTGGTTAGGGCTTCGCCCTCGATCCAATCATGGGGGAGGATACCGCCATGCTCGCTCTGGCAAGGGTGCCGTGCACAGCACGGCATGGCCTCCGGCCACTGACGCCCTTGCCTGACGCTGCGCGTGGCGGTGATGCCATGGGCATGATCGGCTCCAAGGGATGATCCGGAAAGCTCCGATCTCACCAAGGGATATCAGGCAGGGCTGCGCCAGACAGTCACCGTCAGTGTGGCGGAGAGAGAGCAAAGGGGCTTGGCGGGGTGGGCGATCCGGTTTTCGGGCGGTGATAAAATACGATCCGTTCGCGGACAATTGACACCTGTTACGTGACAGGCTACTATTCCTTATGATCCGCTCGTTCCGGCACAAGGGGCTGAAAGCCCTGTATGATAAAAATCAGGCCAAGGGCATTAATCCGCAGTGGCTGAAACGGGTGAGGGCGATACTGGCGCGGCTCGATGCCAGCAAGGAACCCGCCGACATGGATTTTCCGGGGCTGCGGCTGCACCCGATGAAAGGCGATTACAAAGGGTTCTGGGCCGTGGATGTGTCGGGCAACTGGCGCATCGTGTTCCGGTTCGAGGATGAGGAGCCGCAGGACGTGGATTTACTGGACTATCACTAGGAGGATGACCCCATGGCGATGAAAGACCCCCCGCATCCCGGCGAGGTAATCCGGGAACTCTGCATCGATCCGGCGGGCCTGACCGTGACCGCCGCCGCCGCTGTGCTGGGCGTCAGCCGCAAGGCCCTGTCCGAACTGCTGAACGGCCACGCCGGGATTTCCCCGGAAATGGCCGTGCGCCTGTCCAAGGCGTTCGGCGGCAGCACCGAAAGCTGGCTCACCCAGCAGATGCAGTACGACCTCGCGCAGGTGCAGAAAAAAGCCGGGCAGATCGACGTCAGCCGGTACGAACCGGCATGACCCCGCAGGAAGAACTGGTGCAAGCCGACCGCCACATCGCGGAAGGCGAGGCGCGGCTCGGCAATCAGGCGAAACTCATCGCCAACCTTGCCGCCGACGGCCACGACACCGCCTTGGCCGAGGAACTGCTGACGACCATGGAAATGACGCTGACCACCATGCGCGGGCACCGCAACCTGATCCTGCGCGAGATTGCGGGCGAAATCTGAACAGCATCAACCGCCAGTAGCGGCGATAATGAACATTATGGAAAGGGAATTTGACTATTCGTTTGCCTTTTCCAAGTACTCAAGGCATCTTTCCCCGACCCCACAGTAAAATCCGGTTTCTCGACCGGGTTTTATGCTTTCCAGTCCATCTCCGTTACTCTGGCTCGGAAGTAATTACCGGTGCGATAGGCACCCCAGAAATCAGGGAAGTTCGCCAATCAGTTGTAGCCCAAGATAATTGTTAAAGGCCGTTCAAAAATTTTGTGAAAAGCGACAATAGTCGTAGAAAGATTAATGCACAAATGATATTATCCCTTCAATTTCACAATTGAAAGGATGATAATATGGTAAAAGCCTATGCCGTTCTATGTATCAAAATGCTGGGTGTCGAGATCAGCATCTGGTTGGATATTATCAAACAGATGCAATAATACCAAGCAGAAAGAATGAAATATTATTGCGTTTTTCCCGGTAGGCGGCTTGCCGTCTGCCGGGAAGGCGTGATCCGTCTATTAGAAAATTGTGGATGACAGGCCGGACGGCCTGACCGCAGTTGCTGGAGCATGCTACAGTCGCAATCTGTAGCAATGATCCAGTTTGCAACATGCCCCAAATTTCGATCTCTGAAGCAGCCAGACTGACCGGTAAGCCGCGTAGCACCATCCACAGGCATCTGAAGAATGGCACCCTTTCCAAGGGCAAGGATGGGCAAGGACGTCCTGTTATCGACGTTGCGGAACTAGAGCGCGTTTATGGAGCGCTGCAACAGGCGGACATGGTGCAAACTGGAGCAACGCTACAGCCTGCAACACCCGAATGGGACAGCGTGGACAGGGCTAAATTAATCGAAATTGAAGCCCTTAAACGCGAAAATGCTCTTCTGCTGAACGAGCGCGATGATCTCCGCCGCCGTCTGGATGCGGAGGCGGAGGAGCGGCGGAAGCTAACGGCCCTTCTGACGGACCAGCGGAACCCTGAACCTGTGCCTGTTGCCCCGGAGAAGCCCGTACAAGGCCGTCTGGCTCGTGCGTGGTCGATTCTGCGGGGGAAAGCGTGAGGCCGCTGTACGGCGATCCTCGGGGCAAGGGGAGGCGTTTAAACGCGCTGTCGGCGGGGGACGGTTCCGGCACCTCTGCGGAAGCCAGAACCGTCTGGGCGATGCCCGACCACGATCCATCGGCTTCCCAGCCTGTGACCGTGCGGGATTATTACCATGGCAGCAGTGTGAATTCAAACCAGCGGGCATGCTTGACCGAGAAATATCCGGGGGAGCACGAGGGGGAACGCCTCGTTCCTTCAAAAAGCGCCGCGAAGCGGCCCAACTTTTCTTCCTTTCCCGACCGGCCAGCCGGGAGGGCGCACTTTTGGGTTTGCGATGCAAACCCGTGCGAAAAGGGCGGCGTCCTGCGGTTCAGCGAGGGTGCAGTTTGGGGAAAGCGGTTCCGGCGCGAGGGATGCCGGAAACGCGAAAACGCATCAGCGACTATCCCAAGGCCGACCATGCGGGAAGGCCAAAGGGCGCACTTATACGTTGCCGGGGCCAACGTGTGCGAAGGGCGGGAAACCGGGCGGGGCGGCGGGACAAGGAACCAAGGTTTTTGTCTCACAAAAACTCGGGGCGACACCCCCGAACCCCGTGAAGGCAGGGCGCGAAAACGGCGGGCGGGGAAGCCCGGGCCGACCGTCAGGGAAGGCTAAGGGCGCACTTTAGTGTTGACCGGGTCAACACGTGCGAAGGGGGAGAAAAAGGCCGGGCCGGGTGCGGTAGCAAGATAGGTTTTCCTGCAAGGAAAACTCCTGCCGCGCCGGGTCAGGTGGTGCTGTCCCGCGAGGCGAAAGCCTCAAAGGGCGCACTTACGCATCGCGGTGCAATGCCGTGCGGGGAGGTCTGCCATTGCGATCTTCAGCCTGAATATCCGCTCGATCGGCAAGACCACCCACGCGGCGCGGACGGCCGGGGCGCATGTCCGCTACATCACCCGGCCCAAAGCGGCGGCGGACGTTCTCGGCGCCCGGATGCCGCTCGATGCGAAGGCGGCGCGGCGATGGCTGGACGCGGCGGAGCAGGCCGACCGGAAGAACGCCCGCGTCATCGACAAGCTGACCCTCGCCCTGCCGATCGAACTCGATCGACGCCGGCGGCGCGACCTCGTGCGGGACTTCGCCGAGAAACTCACCCTGCGCCAGGCGTCATGGTTCGCGGCGATCCACCAGGCCGGAACGGACACGCACAACCCGCATGTGCACCTGGTCATCCGCGACCGCGACATGGCGACCGGCAAGCGCGTGGCGCTGCTGTCGGAGAAAGGCGCATGCGACCGGGTGCGGCTGCTGTGGGAGGAAACGGCCAACGCGGCGCTTGCAGAGGCCCGCCAGACGGCGCGGATCGACCGGCGCAGTTTTGCCGCCCGCGGCATCCAGAAGCGCCCACAGCGGCACCGTGGCGCGTTCCAGTGGCGGCATTCAGCCTTCGGCCAGTTTGCGGACGCCGCGCGGCAGACGACCGGGTTTGGAACGGTTGCGCAGCAGCGTCACCAGCTCGTGCCGATCCTCGCGGTTGATGATGATATCGTACTCCGGCAGGGGCTGGCGTTCCGCGATCTTGCGAATGTCCCCGGCGAAGTTGCGCAAGGGACGCGACGACCCGGAACGCTCGTGCAGGGT
>JBDHTS010000128.1:0-4677 GCA_039808845.1 Alphaproteobacteria bacterium
CGGGCATATCGATCACCGGCATGCCGTCGGCTTCCGCCATGCCGTAACTGGTGAAAGCGGTGCGTCCTGCCTTGCCCGGCGTCCAGCTCGCGCCGTGGATCTCTTTGAGCAGCGACGCCTCATTGTCGTTCAGCGCCTCGAAGAACCCGCGCCAGCTTTCGTCAACTTTCAGCGGGTTGGTCAGGAACTGGCCGTACAGCCGGGCGATATATTCGGCGTTGGCGCCATTGAGAAAGGTCAGGCTGGGCTGGGTCTTTTCGGCGGACATGGCTTTTCGCTTCGGTCGTTGGCGTTCACAAATTTAATAAGATATATCCGATGGTAATTCAATGAGTCGTTCGCGGAGCGCCGCAGGCTCTTTTTAAAACACGGCGAGCACGGCGGTCACGGCGATAATGAGCATTACAATCGCCGTGACCGCCGTGCTCGCCGTGTTTCATTCTATATTGGGCTATTCACGCTTTCCGCACCAGAACTCAGCGCGTCCGCGAGGCGGGACAAGGCCTTGTCTTCGATCTTCGAAATATTCGCGATAGCCAACGGGTCGTAGGGTTCGCCGCGCAGGAAACTGCCCATACGTCCCAGCCATAATTTCACGTGGACGATCAGTTCCGCGCCCGCGCCGTTTCCGGCGGGAGATTCGCGAAATGCCTTGGCCACTTCCGTGGCGATCGTCATGATGGTGGCACGATAGGCATCGAGATCGCGCCGCGCCATCTTCTGGGCCAGCAGATGCGCGGCCTTCATGCAGTCCTCCGGCACGCGGGCCAGATCCTTCGACCAATCGTCCCACGCCAGGCGGCGGCTCCACAGGTCCGACATCACCTCATGCACGAAAGCCGAATAAAACATCCCCCGCGCCTGCTGCGCGATCACGCCTTCCAGCGCGTGACGCTCATCCGCCGACGCGCCGGGGTTGCCGGTGCCATCGGCCTGGCTCAGCCAGAGGCCGGCGCGATAAGGCACGGAGACCAGAAGATCCCGTTCCTCGTCCGTAAACCCTTCGAGAAAGGCCATGGCCCTATTCTCCCAGTTTCAGAGCATCCTTCAGCGCATTGAGCGCGTCCTGTTCCGCGGGACTAACGTTTTGCGGTGCCCCCTGTTCCGTTTCGCTGCGCACGCGATGGATCAGCTTGTCGAAAAATTCGCTGACCATCGTGCTGCCCGCCTTTTTATCGTCCAGAAGACCGAACTCGCCATAGGCCAGCGCGACCGCCTCCGCCACGTCGTACAGCATGATGCGATAGGCGCGCGCATCGGGCTTGCCCGCGTGAGCCATCACGATCTTTACGGTCGGCACGGGGTCGGGCATCTTGAACGTATCCGTTGCGTGCCAGCCTTGCCATTTGGCCTGATGCTTCAGGGCTTCTTCCGCGATGTCGCGAACCAGTTGGGGGCGGTTCTTGTCGCGTGTCACGCTTTTCAGCGCCGCCAGCAGGGCATGACGTTCTTTCTGGTCGTCGGTTTCGCCCGACTCGTCTTCCGCCGCCCCGACCCAGACGCCCAGCTTCAGCGGCAGGCTGATGATATGCTCGACGTCCTTCGGTTCGAAACTGGTCAGTGCGGCCATGCCGTCATGTCCTTAATATGTTGTCTACGCCGCCATGGCCTTCTTGACGGCCTCGCCCAGCGCGGCAGGGCTGTCGGAAACCACGAAGCCGGCGGCTTTCATGGCCTCGACCTTCGCCGCCGCGGTGTCGTTGCCGCCGGAGATAATCGCGCCCGCATGGCCCATGCGCTTGCCTTTCGGCGCAGTCACGCCCGCGATGAAGCCCGCGATCGGCTTTTTCTTTTTCTGGGCCTTGTAGAATTCGGCCGCGTCGGCCTCCGCCGTTCCGCCGATCTCGCCGATCATCAGAATGGATTCCGTCTCGCCGTCCGCCAGGAACATTTCCAGGCAGTCGATGAAGTTCGTGCCGTTCACCGGATCGCCGCCGATGCCGATACAGGTCGACTGGCCGAGGCCGATCGCCGCCGTCTGCGCCACCGCTTCATAGGTCAGCGTCCCGGAGCGCGAAACGATGCCGACTTTTCCGCGCTTGTGGATATGGCCGGGCATGATGCCGATCTTGCATTCGCCGGGCGTGATGACGCCGGGACAGTTCGGGCCGACCAGGCGGCTTTTCGAGCCCTGCATGCCGCGCTTCACGCGCACCATGTCCAGAACCGGGATGCCTTCGGTGATGCAGACGATCAGAGGGATCTCCGCATCGACCGCTTCCAGGATCGCGTCCGCCGCGAACGGGGGCGGCACGTAAATGACCGTGGCGTCGCAGCCGGTTTTCTCCCGCGCTTCGGCCACCGTGTCGAAGACCGGCAGGTCCAGGTGCTTCGTGCCGCCTTTTCCGGGCGTCACGCCGCCGACCATTCTGGTGCCGTATTTGATCGCCTGCTCCGAATGGAATGTGCCCTGGCTTCCCGTGAAGCCCTGGCAGATCACCTTGGTGTTTTTATTGACGAGGACGGACATTGACTCTCCTGCTCTCTTGCGAAAAAACTTACTGCGCCGGTCTGGATTGCGGAAGGGCGGACGCGGGCGCCGCCTGCTGCTGTTTCAGCTGCATGCGGGTCACGACCGCCGTCATCACCGATTGCTGGATGAACGGCATGACGTCGGCCATGTAGGCCGGCATCTTTTTCATGATGGAAACGCCGGTAGGCGAACTGTAGAATTTGCCGAGGTCGGTCAGTTCCTGCTCCGTGAAATGCTTCGCCATGCTTTCCAGGATCATCTGGTCCATCTTCCCGTAATCGATGCTGGCCATCATCGCGTCCAGATCTTCTTTCTGCATGTTCATCTGCGGATTCTTGGCCGCTTCGGACAGCATGTCGCTGACCATCTGGCGGCTGTTCATCGTCTTGGCATAAGCCTTCGCCGCCTCCAGCCGCTTCGGATAATCCGCGTCGGTCTGCGCGTACGCAGCAGATATAGGAAGACAGGCCAACGAAAACACCAAAAGAATTGTACTGGCGAAGCGTGACAAGTATGCTCTCTTTATATTTTTCATGTTTTCATTCTCCAAAAATATTTAAACACCAGAGCCAGACAGAGGCAAACAGAGTTTAGGCTCAAGACGCAAATTCCGCTCTTCTGTTTGTCTCTGTCTGGCTCTGGTGTTCAAATTTTTAGGCCGCCTTCGATGCTTTTTTCGTTGCGTCCACCACCTTTTTCGCCGCGTCGGCCAGGTTATCCGCCGGGATGATGGCGAGGCCGGATTTGGCGAGGATCTCCTTGCCTTTCTCCACATTCGTGCCTTCCAGCCGCACGACCAGCGGCACGGTCAGGGACAGCTCCTTCGCGGCGGCGATAATGCCTTCCGCGATGATGTCGCATTTCATGATGCCGCCGAAGATGTTGACCAGCACGCCCTTCACATTCGGGTCGGCCAGGATGATCTTGAACGCCGCCGTCACGCGCTCCTTGTCCGCGCCGCCGCCGACGTCGAGGAAGTTCGCGGGCTCGCCGCCATACAGCTTGATGATGTCCATCGTCGCCATGGCGAGACCGGCGCCGTTCACCATGCAGCCGATATTGCCGTCCAGCGCAACGTAGGACAGGTCGTTGTCCTTCGCCAGGCGCTCTTTCGCGTCTTCCTCGTCCAGGTCGCGCAGGGCCGTGACGTTGTCGTGGCGGTACAGCGCGTTGTCGTCGAAATTCATCTTGGCGTCGAGCGCGATCACCTGCCCCGCCTTCGTCACCACCATCGGGTTGATCTCGACCATCGAGGCGTCCAGATCCATGAAAGCCTTGTAGATTCCCTGAATGAACTTGACGGCGGATTTCTGGGCGTCGCCGGTCAGGCCCAGCCCGAACGCCACGCGGCGGGCGTGGAAAGGCTGGATGCCGGTCGCCGGATCGACGGAGACGCGGATGATCTTCTCCGGCGTCCTGTGCGCCACTTCCTCGATATCCATGCCGCCCTCGGTCGAGGCCATGAAGGTCACGCGGCTGGTCGCACGGTCCAGCAGGACGGACAGATAAAGTTCGCAGGCGATGTCCGCGCCTTCCTCGATATAGAGCCGCTTGACGGTCTGGCCGCCCGGACCGGTCTGGTGGGTCACCAGTTGCATGCCCAGCATGCGCTCGGCCTCGGCCTTCACCTGGTCGATCGACTTGACGACCTTGACCCCGCCGCCCTTGCCGCGCCCGCCCGCGTGAATCTGAGCCTTGACCACCCAGACGGAGGTTTCCAGCTTCTGCGCCGCCTCGACGGCTTCCTGGACGCTCATTGCCGGAAAGCCCGACGGCACGGCGACCCCGTACTGGCGCAACAACGCTTTGGCCTGGTATTCGTGGATGTTCATAACCCGGAAACTCCCTTGGGGGACGGTAAGGATGGTCAAAAAGACCCCTCCTCTTTACCATGCGCCAGGCCCTTTGCAAACCCTCCCCGCAAGCGGTGTGCACAGGCTGCCGGAACCCCGGAGCCCGCGGCTTTCCGGCGCAGCCGCCCCCATTTTCTTTGCCTTCAGGGGCCGATTTCGTTACAATAAGGTTAATCATGGAAAGAATTGCGCCCTTAACATATTGATTAGGAACGCGAAATGGCAACTGATCCGAAGGCGGATACCCATCGTCTACGAAAGTTAGGAAAAAGTGAAGAAGATGCAGGTAGCAAAAGAGCAGGCGCAGCAAGGGAACGTGGTCAAGAAGACAGGGAAAAAGGTGAAGATAGA
>JBDHTS010000129.1:0-4634 GCA_039808845.1 Alphaproteobacteria bacterium
CGCATCTTCGCCTTGCCCTTTTTCTGCTTTTCCAGCAGTTTGCGTTTCCGCGTGGCGTCGCCGCCGTAGCATTTGGCGGTCACGTCCTTGCGCAAGGCGGAGATGTCCTCGCGCGCGATGATCTTCGCGCCGATGGCGGCCTGGACGGCGATCTTGAACATCTGGCGCGGGATCAGTTCCTTCAGGCGCTCGCACAGCTGGCGGCCGCGGCGCTCGGCCTGGCTGCGATGGACGATCATCGAAAGGGCGTCGACCGGTTCCTGGTTCACCTGCACGTCCAGCTTGACGAGGTCGCCCGCCGTGTAGCCGTCCAGGGCGTAATCGAAGCTGGCGTAGCCCTTGGACAGGCTTTTCAGCCGGTCGTAGAAATCGAACACCACTTCGTTGAGCGGCAGGCGGTAGACCAGCATGGCGCGCGCGCCGACATAGGTCAGTTCCACCTGCACGCCGCGCCGTTCCTGGCACAGCTGGAGCAGGCCGCCGACATATTCATCGGGGGTCAGGATGGTGGCGCGGATCCACGGCTCACGAATTTCCTTGATCCGCTGCACCTCCGGCATGTCGACCGGGTTATACAGTGTCATGTGGTCGCCGTTCGTCAGGTCGATTTCATAGACCACGCTGGGTGCGGTGGGGATCAGGTCGAGGTCGAATTCCCGCTCTAGCCGTTCCTGGATGATCTCCATGTGCAAAAGGCCGAGGAAGCCGCAGCGGAAACCCATGCCGAGCGCCTGGCTCGATTCCGCCTCGTAATGCAGGGAGGCGTCGTTCAGTTTCAGCTTGCCGATGGATTCGCGCAGCTTCTCGAACTCGGAGGAGTCGACCGGGAAGAGGGAGCAGAACACCATCGGGATCGAGGGCTTGAAGCCGGGCAAAGGCTGCGCCACCGGGTTGCGGTCGTCGGTGATGGTGTCGCCCACCTTGGTTTCCGAGATGTCCTTGATGGCGGCGGTGATGAAGCCCATTTCCCCCGGGCCAAGTTCGTTCAGCATGATCTTCTTCGGCGTGAACATCCCGACGCGGTCGATCTCGCGCGTCGCGCCGGTGCCCATGAAGCGGATCTTCTGGCCCTTTTTCAGGTAGCCGTCGAACACGCGCACCAGGATGACCACGCCCAGATAGGAATCGTACCAGCTGTCGACCAGCAGCGCGTTGGTGGGCGCGGCGCGCGCGGCCTTGTCGCGGGCGTTCACGTCGTCGGTCGCGGGCAGCAGGGCGCTGACGCGCGGCGGCGGCAGGCGGGTCACGATGGCTTCCAGCAAATCGCCGATGCCGATGCCGGACTTGCCCGACGCCAGCACGGCGTCCGACGCGTCCAGGCCGATCACATCCTCGATCTGCGCGCGCACGCGTTCCGGCTCGGCGGCGGGCAGGTCGATCTTGTTGATGACCGGAATGATCTCGTGGTTGTTGTCGATGGCCTGATAGACATTGGCCAGAGTCTGCGCCTCCACGCCCTGGCTCGCGTCCACCACCAGCAGCGACCCTTCGCACGAGGCGAGGCTGCGGCTGACCTCATAGCTGAAATCCACGTGGCCCGGCGTGTCCATCAGGTTCAGCTGGTATTCGATTCCGTCCTTCGCGGTGTAGGACAGGCGCACCGTCTGCGCCTTGATGGTAATGCCGCGCTCCTTCTCGATGTCCATGTTGTCGAGAACCTGCTCCGTCATCTCCCGCGCCTCCAGCCCGCCGCAGGTCTGGATCAGGCGGTCGGCCAGCGTGGATTTGCCATGGTCGATATGCGCGATAATGGCGAAGTTGCGGATATGGGCGAGGGGTTTTGTCATGGCGATAGCTTCTAGACTATTTCGGCAAAAAACTCAGCTTAAAATTTATAAAAACTTTGACAAATCTAAGCCTCAGCTATACTTTTCATAAGTTTAAAATGGGAAAGGCTTAATGGATACGCGTGAAATTGGTGAAATCGTCGAAAGCATCAAATATGTGGGACCACGATCAGGCGTACCGGATCTGACATGGGCGCAGCAGGCAGCCTGTGAGTATATCGGGGTCGATATAAAGAACGGCTATCGTAAGTTGTATGTCAACAAACCCACAGGAACGGGTAAAGGCGGAATTTTCCTCTCGATTCTTGAGACTCTGCATAATGAAGGACGTCTTCCGCGTGCGCTCATTATGACTCCGACGCGTTTGCTAGCTGATGATCTTGTGACTGAGGCTAGAAAATTTGCTCCTTCTCTTGCAAAAAGCGGCGCCTTGGGGAGATATACGATTTCTGATGGACGACGTCAGAATCATATTATGATTTCCACCTATGCTAGTGGTGTGCAGGCGCTTGAATCCGGTCTCATTCCGACAAAAGATCTGATGCTGGTTGAAGACGAAGGACATCTCGCTTTATCCGATTTGCGTCGTAAGGTTTTCAGCAATCCCGACCTCCTTCAAATGGCTTATACGGCATCTCCCGCCTATTACAAAACCAAAAGCCTCGATACAGCGGGATATCGCCCTAGCTTTGTTTTGTCGAGAGAAGAAGCGGTCAAGACAGGTTTAATTTGTGGCGTTCGCAATATCGTGCTTGAAATTGAAGATCCTGCGTTTTCGCTTGATGATGTCAAGTTGAATGCAAAAGGTGACTATGACGATGCCGATCTTGATCGAATCTTGCAGGATGAAAGACTATCCACGACAGTTGCCGATTTTTATACGCGATGGATCAATCCGGAAACTGGTAAAACTCTTAACGGGGCATCATATATCGCTTTTTGTAACAGCATTAAGCATGCTCAGCAATTTTCTGAAGGATTCAATCGTCGTATTGATGATGGCATGCCTCGTGAAATTATGCCCTGCGCTCCTGTTTGGGGTGCACAGCCCAGGGCACAAAAAGATTGGGTTTTGGAAGGGCATAAAAAAGGATATGTCAAAGGTGCGGCATGTGCCGATTATTTAATCCATGGTTATAACAATCCTGGAATAGAAATTGTATTTAATATGCGGCCCACGCGATCTGCCGTTATCGCAGACCAGAGGGCAGGGCGCGCCTTACGTTTGGATCCCTCTAATCCAGATAAAATGGCATTGATTGTGGATGTTGTTTATCCTGGAAGAAAGCAACCGCAATTACTGTTCAGCGATATCGCTGGAGGGGTCCTTTTCAGAGCTCAAAGTTCGTCGGCTGAAAAATCAAGTGTTCATATCTCTGGCGCACCCGAGTTTCATCCTGAGCTTAAAGTTAAGGTTATATACACAGCTGAAGAGTTACTGGCATGGCGAAAAATTCGTGATGCGGAAGCAGTAACCGGGCGTTTTCTTTCCGCGGCATCTTTGCCTGTTCGGCGAGCGATGATGGCGAAAGGGCTGACAACGCAAGCAGCCTTTGAAGCGGCTGTAGCAGGATGGCTGTTCCAGCGCGGGTATGACGAGGATAGACACCGCCGACGCGGATTGTCGATTTCATCCGTGGTAAAAATTGTTAAGCGTGAAGAAGATCCTGTGAATGAAAATGGAAATATGTATAAGCCTGCTGCTGCCGTACTGGCTGGCATACTTGGTAAGCTTCCAGGGGAGCTTTTCGGCGGATTGAATGCGCCTTTGCCTGGCATGACAGCGAATGGCTTCAATCGTGCGGATGATTTTTCTCTTGACTATAAATTTGTGGAATCCGAAGCGGACCAGATTGAAAGACAGGACAATGAATCCTTGTTGCAAAGAATGCATGAAGATGAATTAACCGACCCTGATGTTATGGAACAGTATATTCATGGCATCGAGATAAAGGCGGCTGTAAAAGAAGGTCTGAAACGTTTGTCGCCCAGAATGGAAAAAGCATTGTGTATGCGCTTTGCCATTGGTGCTGAGAGAGGGTATTCATTATGTGAAATTGGTGATGGCTTGTTCGTTACTCAGGAAAGAGTAAGGCAAATTTTACTGAAAGCCGGGCGCAGGTTATCGCGCAACCCTCATCTCAGGTCCGTACTTACCGGGCACCTTGATGTCACCATGCAGTCAGAAAAAGCGGTCGCTGCTTCAACAGAATGGATTATGCATCTTTTGACATTGCCTGAGGCAAAGCTTGGATCAAGAAGAACCGATTTGCTTAGGCAGTTAGAGACTGCTTTAATGACGCCGAATGGTGATTTTGAAGCAGGACTGAAAAGGGCCGGCATAGACAAGCAAGACTACTTAGATATGAAATTTCCTCATATCAAAAAAGAACTTCGAGAAATCTATATGAAATTTCAACAGACCTTTGCTGCAGTTGAAGCAGGGATTAAAAGACTGCGGCATTCTACATTTTATTATCCTGATACTGAAAAGAGAGTTCTCATACGTGTTGAGGAATTTAAGGCGTATTGTGAGGTTATCGGAATCATTGCAACATTGCCCAGAATTATGCAGTCTTTGGAAGAAGGTCAACCGGATCAGCTTTGGTCCATGAGGAAAACAACCTTTTCAGATAGACCGATGCCAAAGATTGCTTGATCTTTTTACAATGATACTGTTGTCTGTTATTGAGACGAAAGGGATACCATGACCCGTAAAAAGAAGATCCGGATGCTGGTGATTATGCCGGCGCTGATGAGCGTGCTGGTGGTTGGCGGGCTACTGACCCTGGTGTTTTCGATTGCCCCTCTGGGGGCGCAGGAGGCGGTGCCGCGGGTTTATAACAC
>JBDHTS010000130.1:0-4462 GCA_039808845.1 Alphaproteobacteria bacterium
GTTTTGTTTTCGAGGATTGCCATTGCGATGGTTGCGGATTTGTTTTTTCGAGGCTAAGGCCGTCGGAAAAATATCTTGAAGCGTACTATGCGCAATATCTTGAGAACCTTTCGGAAGTTTCAGCTTCGGAAATCGAGGCGCGATTGGCTTTTCTGGACGATGTCCTCAGGCCCGGAATGAAAGTTCTGGAGATTGGCGGCGGATATGGCGCATTTTCCGAGCATCTGCGAAGCCGCGGTCTTGATGTCGTGCATTACGATCTGGCGTTCGGTGCGGAGCAGGGGATGGGGCAACGGAATGGGCTTGATCTCATCTGCTCCTATTACGTCGGCGAACATGTTTCCGGCCTGAACGCGTGGATCGGTATGCAGTCAAGGCTGTTGAACGATGGCGGCTATCTGGCCATCGAGGTGCCGAATTTCAGGAACTGGCCGGTCGAGTCGATGAACAATGAGCATGTCAATCATTTCTCGTCTTATAGCCTGCAGGCCTTTCTGGAGCGAAACGGGTTTCATGTCCTGAAGATCGATGAAAACAGCGAAGGCCGCTATTTCGGCATGACAGTGCTTGCCCGGAAAAGCGCTGCATCAATAGGCAGTTCGGCTGGCTATAAGCCTGTTACTCTTGAGGAAGCGAAAGCGGCGGTCCGGAAAGTCATGGAACGGAAAGAGCAGTTTGCAGATTGCGCGGACTGGATGAAGTCCTGTCTTGCAGCTGGGAAAAAAGTAGCGATCTGGCCCTGCAATGAACTAGCGACTGGCGTTCTGGCCTGTCTTGGTCAATCCGAGCGCGATCGCCTCTATCTGTTCGACAAGGACAGCCGTAAAAGCGGAATGATGTGGTTCGATTGCGCGCACCCTGTAGCGCGTCCTGTGCAGCAACAGATTACACAATGCGATGCGTTCTGCATCCTGTCGCCCGCCTATGCGGAAGAAATAGAAAAAGACATCCGGGCACAGCATTCGGGCGCGCCGCAGATCCGGAAAATCGCCGCTTGATTATTCAGAAACAGCCAGACACAACCCGTCGCGGCCATAAGCGTTGCCATTGTAATAAAGGATCTGCCGCCCTTCATGGCGCAGCACGACGGGATAGCAGGCCATTTCCTCATCCGGCGCGGGGGCGGGCGAGGGCAGGAACAGCGGGTCGGGATCGCGCGCCCAGATCAGGCCGTCCTTCGATGCCGCGGTGTAAGGGATATAATGATCGCCCTTGGCGCTGAACCACATGCGGTATTTGCCGTTCTCTTTCACCACATAAGGCCGCGCCAGCGCGTTCTCGCCGGGGCCGAAATCGATGGCGACCTGCCCCTCGCGCCGCCAGTGCTTCAAATCGTCCGAATGCGCGATCTGGATGTTGTAGCGCGGCAGATCCTTATGCATCCATTCGACGCCGCCGACATAATACATCAGCCAGCTTTTGCCGTCCGGCGCGGGCACGACCCAGGGGGCCGTATTGATGAAGGGGTTGACCCGGTTCCGTTCGATGATCGGCGCCTCGGACCAGCGGCGGAAGCTCTTCCCGCCGTCCATGCTGATGGCCAGGCCGCCATACAGATCCATCCGCGTCGTCCCGCCCGGCTTGAAACCGATATAGAACAGATGCTTCTCGCCCTTATGATCGATCACGCAGGACGGCAGGACGCCATTGTCGTCGAACGTGCCCAGCCGTCCCGGTGTCAGCGCGGGGCCCGACAGATCAAGAATTTTGTCCGGCTGCGCGATATCGACCAACGCCCAGCCGATATTCGACTGGTTCTGTGTATTGCGGCCGCCAAAATAGATTTTATACAGACTGCCTTCAATATGCTCGGGTGTCGGCAGCATGGCGTGCGTCTGCATCCACGGCAGTTTCGAATCCGGTTTCAGGATCAGTCCGTATTTACGCCACTGAATCATGCTTACACTTCCCTGTCATCCCCGGCTTGACCGCGGACCCAGAGCCTTTTGCCGCTATAGTGCGCCTGTGGCCCTGGGTCCCGGCTTTCGCCGGGATGACAAGTGATCAAAAGGGCGTGCGCTGTGTTCATAAATTGAAATATTTCGCTTTCAGTTTCTGCGCCACCGGATCGCCCGCCGTCAGGATGCTGCCGCGCGCGGGCAGGGCGACCGCGCCGTCCGGCATGTCCTGCGTCACGCTGGCGTCCATCGCGATAAAGCAATCGTTCCCGATTGCCGTGAAATCCTTGACCGTGGCGTTGACGCCGAAAAAGCAGCGCTGGCCTATCGTGCAATGCCCCGACAGCACCACATGTGAAGCGAAATATGTATGGTTGCCGATCACGCTGCCATGGCCGATATGATTTCCCGACCACAACATGACGTTGTTGCCCAGTTTAACGGTTGGCTGGATCGTCTGGTTCTCCAGCACGAAACAGTTGTCGCCATGCGACAGGTCGGACCATGTTGCGGATTTGCTGCAGATATAGGATGCCAGCGCATAACCTGCCGCCTTGACCTGATGATATTTCTCCTCACGCAGCCGGTTCAGCCTTTTATAGGATAGCGCGACATGCATGTGCGTGGCCAGGGGCGGGAAGTCCTGTGTCACACGGCTGAACGGGATGACGGGTAACCCTTCAAGCCGGTCTTCCTTGACGAAGGCGTCGTCGGCCGTGAACGCCACGACTTTGTAAGTGCTGTCATGCTCGAAATAAAACCGCGCCAGCGATGCGATCTCGGCCGTGCCGAAAATGACGAGAGGCAGGCGCGTGGCCATGTTATCCCGCCTTTGCCTTGCGGGAAGGGGACTCGATATCGCCCCACTCGACAGGCTGATGCTTTTTCATCGGCTTCGCCGCGCGGCTGCCGATGACGCTTTCGAATTCGCGCGTCCGGATGCCCACGCCGCCGGGCGAGCGGATGCTGCGGATGTTGTTCCAGCCCAGCGTCTCGCCTGCTGCAATATCGGCGATCGTCCAGAAACAGCGCGGGAAAATATTCTTGGCTTTCAGGTCAGTGTCGCCGCCATACTGGATGCCCTCGCTCGCGGCATGCGCGGCGCGGACGGACTGGCACAGCGCTTTCAATTCCTGTGGTTCCAATGAGAAGGAGGAATCCGGGCCGCCATCGTTGCGGTCCAGCGTGAAGTGCTTTTCGAACACGCAGGCGCCGGCCATGACGGCGGCGACGGAAACGTCGACGCCCAGCGTGTGGTCCGAAAAACCGGCGATGACGTCGAAAGACTGCGCGATGTCCGTAATCGTCGGCAGGTGCGAATCCTCCGGTTTTGCCGGATAGGCGCTCACGCAATGCAGGATACAGACATCCTCCTTGCCCCGTTTTTTAAGGAAATCCAGCGTATCCGCGACGTCTTTCTTGGTCGATGTGCCGGTGGACATGATCATCGGCTTGCCCTTGGACGCGATATATTCGACCAGCGCCCAGTCGGTGAATTCGTTGGACGCGACCTTGTAGGCGGGCGCGTTCAGGCTTTCGAGCAGATCCACCGCCGCCATATCGAACGGCGAGGAAAAGACGGTGATGCCGATGGCGCGCCCGTGCGCGAAGGCTTTCTCGTGCCAGTCCCACGGCGTATGCGCCTTTTCATACAGCTTGTAGAGATTCCAGCCGTCCCACGTCCCGCCTTTCAGCATGAACCGGTCGTCCTGCGAATCGATGGTCAGGGAATCGGCGGTGTAGGTCTGCAGCTTCACCGCATCCGCCCCGGCCTCCTTTGCCACATCGATCATTTTGATCAGGCGGTTGAAATCGTGATTATGATTGCCGGAAATTTCCGCGATAATATAGGGCGGATGAGCGGGGCCGATCATGCGGCCGTCGATCGCGAATTCTTTTTTCATATTATTCCCTTTTCAAGCAATCCCCTAAGCAATCCCCATTGATAGCAAAACCCCGCCGCGAATGCAAAAGCCGGTCCATCATGTCAAGCCGCGCGCAGCGCAAAAAAGTTTTAACCACGGAGGCCACGGAGAACATGGAGGAGGGCAAAGGAGAATAATATTTCTGTCTCTTCCTCCGTGTTCTCCGTGGCCTCCGTGGTTAAAATTCTTAACTCAAGCTGAACTACGCAAGAACGCGCCTTTAAAAAATATGCTTAGTTCAAATCCAAGTCCGACAGGATCCGCTCTACGCCCCGGCCATCGATCAGTTCCTGTCCGGCAGCCGACATCGTTTGGCGAGCGGCGGAATCGGCGGCCAGGACTCTTATGGCGTCCATCCAGTCCTGCGCGGCGATGTTTTTATAATATCCCAGATACCGCGCCGCGCCCGTATCGGCATAAGTCTCGCAGATACGGACGTGGTAGGGATAGATCGCGCAGAACAGGGCGGGCAGGCCGCAGGCGGCGAATTCGTAACGGCTAAGCCCTGATGAGCCGATGGCGATATCCGCCCAGTGATAATGCGGCAGCATGGCCTGTTGGGCATTCATCACTTCCGCTCCTGTAGCCGCCGCGATACCGCGCAGGCGGATTTTGTGCGCTTCGGAAAAATAAGGGCCT
>JBDHTS010000131.1:0-4407 GCA_039808845.1 Alphaproteobacteria bacterium
CGGATCGACAGATTGACGGCGCGGCGCTTCGGCTTTTCGGTGTCCATGCGTATATTATATGCGCATATTTTATGGCGGTCAAATTATAACAAACCCATCGTCCGAAAACTGGAAATCCCGTTCCGGGATACGATCAGGTGGTCGTGGATGACGATATCGAACGGCTGCCCCGCCGCGACGATGGCTTCGGTCATGGCGATGTCGGCCTGGCTGGGTTTCGGGTCGCCACTCGGATGGTTATGGACCAGGATCATGGCGGTCGCGCCCACCTCCAGCGCCCGCTTCATGATCTCGCGCGGATAGGCGGGTGTGTGGTCCACCGTGCCGGAATTCTGTATCTCGTCGGCGATCAGTTCGTTCTTCCTGTTCAGGAATAGCAGGCGGAAATGCTCCTTCCGCTCATGCGCCATGGTCGCGCCGACATAATCCAGCAGCCGGGTCCAGGAATTGAGCACGGGCTTGTTCAGCACATCCTGCTTCAGCAGCCGGTGCGCCGCGGCCTGGACGGATTTCAGGCAGATGGCGATGTTTTCCGACACGCCCTCGACCGTCTGCAGCTCGGCCAACGTCGCGTTCATTACGCCAGCCATATTGCCGAAGCGGACCAGAAGCTGTTTCGCCAGCGGCTTCACATCCCGGCGCGGGATCGCCATGAACAGGATCAGCTCCAGCATCTCGTAATCGGCCAGCGCCTCCGGCCCCGCCTGCACGAAACGCTGGCGCAGGCGGTCGCGGTGGCCGTGATAATGGGGCGTTTCCGCCTCTGCCTGCTTCGCTTCCATAGGCGATCAATAAAACGATTTACGGGCCGGCGAAAGAGGGTTTATCCGGTCGCCGCCTGTCTCCGAAGGCCGCGTCCGGGGAAGGGGCGGCCGTCATGGCCAAAGGCAGGCGGACGCTGAATGGCGTATCCATAAGCCCGCGAAGCAGTTCAGGGTTTTCCAGCAGGCAATCCGCATCCGATTTATTGGCGCGCAGCACGGCCTCCAGGGGGGCGATTTCATGACGGAAGGGCGCCGGGATTTTGGGCTTCGCGAAATATACCGCCATGCGCAGGATGTCGGACACCGTACGCCCCTGGGCGCCGATCGGTGTGTTCATTCCCTGAAAGGGCACGTTTTTTCTGGCTTCAATAATGTCCTCGGCCGTAATAGCCGTCGCCCCGAGCGCTTTTTCAATCGAGGACAGCACCTCCATGTCCATCAGCCCGATCTTCAGCAGGCATGCCAGGGATTTAAGTTTCCATACGCCGGATCCCGCCATGCGCGCTTCCAGCCTCAAGGGGTCGGCCCTGTGGTCGAACCAGAGAGTCCCGATATGCGTCATATAGTCCTTGAGGGTTACAGGGCCTGCACCTGCCGCCGCTTTTTTAAAGGAATCCCTTCCCGGCAGGCCGATGGCATTAAAACGGCAATAAATGCCGACGATATCCTTAAAGGTCTTGGCGGGGTCGGTAACTGCATGGACCAGATCACGCGGCAGCCCCGCGCGGTCATCGACGGCCAGTTCCCATGCCAGAGCCCTTGGGGCAAGCAATGTCCGCCGGTCACGAAAACCGGAGGATTCCGCAGCGTTGAGGATATGGCCTTCTTCCCCCGCCAGCACGGTCGGATTGACCGTGGAGTAAGCCGCATAGATGCCGGGGGTCAGGTATGTCATCACGCCCATCATCCTTTTAAGGTGATGAGGATCCCTGAATCCCATGCTGAAATGGCATGACACGGCCCGCCGGTCGATCTCGTCGACTCTCGGATGCCGCCGGTCATATTCGTCAAGCAGGCTGCCACGGCCATAACGTTCCGGGCTGGGCGCCTCCGTTCCCGTAAAATCGCCAGGGTTGAAAAGATCGTCAAAATCCAGGGGGCTGATGAACAGGCCAAGTTCGGCCGTTGCCAGATCCAGGTTGAGGGCATATCCGTTGACCGAGCGGATGAAGTTTGAAAAACCATTCTGATCTGCGGGGAACGACCTGTCGGCGCGTTCAAGCACCGATGCGTAACGCTCGAAACAGACAACGCTTCCATCCGGCGCTTCCAGGACATATGGGTTGCCGCTCTCATCCTCCTTGGCCACGGAATATTTTGCCTGGTCGATGAAATAGTGCAGGACATGCCTTGCCGTGGGTTGGTTCGTCCCGGAATAGGCGATGGGTTTGGGCCCGTCCGGACCTTGGTAGCCCAGTGCGGTCTCGATTTCTCCGCCGAATCTCGGGGTGGCCGTGCCGCGGTGAAAACCTGTGATCTGCGAGGATATGGGTAAGCCCGGATCCAGTACCGCCGCGTCGACCGCAATATTTCCGCCCATTGTCCAGCCCTCCCTTGTTTTCCTGAAAATGCCTGTGAGGCATATTGCATTGCAAGAAAAATAAACAGGGGGGCGGGTTCTTCAGGTTCAGCCCATGGCCAGAGGCAGCCTTTGGCTGAAGGGGGGCATCAATCCCGTGCCCCGCTCATGGCGCGGGCCTGGGGGCTCCGGGTGGTTTTGGTTCGCTTGTCATTATACCCCATTCCCATCCTGTATGGGTTCGAAGGAAAGCGATACTCCCTAGGTCGCGCCCCTCTACACCTTCTGCAGCCAGTTCTTCCATGCGGAGGCGCTGCAGATGCGGCCGCTGTCCGGTTGCCTGCCAGACACGCGACTCAATTTCAGCAGCATCGAACGGGGTCAGATACCGGGCGCATGTTTCGCTGTTCGGAACCGCGATATGTACGATGCTTTGCCCTTCACTAAAGAGAGCGGAAGGCGGGCAGGGGCTGACGCCGATGATTGTGCCGGCATCGAACAGTTTTGTTTGTTTTGCCCATACTCGCGTTCCGCCTGAATCAACCGGCGTAAGGACATCAATAGAGATCGTGCCTGTCATTTTATAATCCTGTTTCTGCTGCAGATAAAAATAACCTCATCAAACAGGGAGGGTTTTCAATCCTGGGTAAGGCCATGCCGCTTCCCCTGCGGATGAATAGGCCCGCGGAATAACGGGTTCGCCGTCCTGTGAAGCAGTTCGCGTTGAATGGAAAGCATACGTGGACATCCTGACAGCCAAAGGTTCCCGCTCATTAAAAGGCGTCGCCATCAGGCGTTCGCCCAGATGGGGCAGCGCGGCCAGAATTGCAGCATCCGATCCATGGCGAAGAACGGTTTTTAACGGTTTCAATTCATGCTGGAATTTTTCAGGCGCATGACGCTCGACGATATTGACAACTTTTTTCAAAACGCTGCCGGCGGTTTCCCGGCCCATAGGCGTTTCCAGGCCCAGGAAGGGCACTTTTTTCCTGGCCTCGAAAATGTCTTCGGCGGCGATTCCGGTTTTCTTCAGCATCTTTTCAATATCGGAAAGAGCCGCTTCGTCCATCAGGCCGATCTGCAGCAGAACCGCCAGCGATTTAAGCTTCCAGGCCGCCGAACCCGCCATGCGCGACTCCAGGCGCTTGAGATCCACGCGCAGGTCGAACCAGAGCGTGGCGATATGCTCAAGATAGTCTTTGAATGTAACAGGCTCGCGGGTTTCGCCCTTGCCCAGCATGGCCATTTCGTTGAACGTTTTCGGATCGCTGGTACAGGACAAGCCAATCGCGTGATAATCGCAGAAGAAATTGACGATGTCCTCAAAGCTTTTTTTGGGATCCAGAACGGTTCTTACGAGATTTTCAGGAAGGCCCGTTCTCACCGGCTGCGCCAGCGGCCAGGCCATGGCGCGGGGAACCATGAGAGGGGCATGCCCCTGCGCCACGGCGGCATTGAAGTTCATGGCGACGATACTTTTTTTCCGGCCGTCGTCGACCAGGGCGGTCGGCATCGCGGTGGAATAAGCCGCATAGATGCCGGGCGTGAGGGCCATCATGACCGCCATCATTCTTTTCAAATGACTGCGGCTGCGGAATCCGACGCTGAAATGGCTGGATACGGCGCGGCACTCGATTTCAGAGTCGACCTGTTTATTACGGTCGTCGAAATCCTTCAGGAAGAGATTCGTCTGTTCCGGGCGGCCCGGCGATTCACGGCCCAGGAAGGCTTCGTAATCCGCCAGGGTATTGTAATCGAAAGGGCTGACCGTCAGGCCCAGTTCACGCGTAACTTCTGACAGCTGATCCGCATAAGAGTCTACAGACCCCAGAAAACGTTTAAGACCCTTGCTGTTCCCATGAAAAGCACGGTCGGTTCTTTCCAGGACGGACGCGAAATGCTCCAGGCACAGTACGGTGCGATTTGGTCCTTTCAGGACGGTTGGATTGCCCTCACTATCGGTTTTGCTGACAGAATAATCATAGCGTTTGACGAAGGCATCGAAAATATCCCGGATGCCGGGACCGGCCCCTGAATAGGCAATAGGCGCTGTTCCGTCATAGATCATCGTTTCGAGTTCGCCGCCGCATTTAGGCCTGGCCGCGCCTTCGTGCCCTTTCGCCA
>JBDHTS010000132.1:0-4378 GCA_039808845.1 Alphaproteobacteria bacterium
GTTCTGATTCATGGTAATTTCGCCCGTTGTCCTTAATGCCGTGACTGACATGCTGTTCCCCTTTGTGTTCGCACAGTTTCCGTAGTGGCGCAATGACTGGCCAAGAGATATCCTCTGCCATCATCGTACACATTTTGTTCTTATTTACAAGAGGGAAATCAGAACAAATTAAGAACACTCTGGTTTTGGAGGAATACGATAAATGTCGATTCCTGTTCTTGGATCGTCCCGTGATGCCGGCATGTAGCGAAGTCGTGGTATTTCATGGCCCAAATTAACAGGAACGCAATCGCCTTTTTTCTGATATTCCTGCAGCTTCACCCTTTCAGCCAGAATGATGTCTCTTGCGAGGTCATGATCCATCCAGTTCTCACGAGTAATACCCAGCGGGTAAACACCATGCGTCGTAATCGCAAGCCTGTCAGAACAATCTTCTTTGAAAGGTCTTTGCGCCCTGATCGTTCCGATGGCCCGCCGCTGATGGTAAGCCAGCGTCACGGCCATGACGCTCGGCGTTCTATCCAAGCCCAGAGGCATGGCGTTTACGATGTTTGCATATGTATTCATGGATGCCGCATCCACGCGCATCGCGCGGGCCGGAACGCCCCGATCATCCATGATCCGGGCCATATAATCCGCCTCGGTTTCATAAGCTTCCGGCCTTGGAACACCGGCGGCTTCCAGAACGGGCAGCAAAGCGCTGGCATATTCCGCTTCGCAAGGCTTGATTCCGCCCGTAATGATTACATCCTGAAACAGGCCTTTTTGATATAAAGCCGCCGCTTCCAGAGCGACAACCCCGCTGACCGCGCCCGCGCCGAGAATCAGTCCTGTCCGTACAGGCGCTGGAGGCATCCGGATCAGAAGGAAATCTGTAATGTATTCAAAAAAATTTGGCTCCGCAGCGGCGGCTTCGAAACGGCTCTGCATGACAATCTCCCTATCTTTATGAATTTGCCTTAAGACACCACAGAAAAACAAAATATGTCAACTAACAAATTGAGAGGCGGCCGCTTCTTTTTCTGGCATTTTCCGCGCCCGTCTTTTATGAGTGAGCCGCGCTTTCGACGAGAGTAAAATGCCGCGTTTCCAGATCAGCCTGTGCGAATCCCCGTTCTTTCCCCGGCTGAGTTCCCGGCTGGGCATCAAGCCCTTCAGCCACAGCTTTCTGCGCCTCACCGTAAATGGCGCGCCACGGCAGGAAATTCACGCGCATTTCGGCCCTTTTTCCAGAACGGTATGGAAAAGTCTTTGCCATTATTTTCATGCTATCGCCGAAATGGCGCAGCCCGACAGCTGGGCCCGCAAAAAGCTGGAAATTTATATTTACGACGATGCCAATTGCGCGCCTGACCATGAAATTTCCTCGCAATATACCATCTATGAAGGCAGGGAGGCCGATGTCCTGCCCTACTGGCTGTCGGCCCTTGAATGCGCGGCGGCCATAAACGAAAACCCGCACCGCTATCATCTGCTGTACCAGAACTGCAACACAGCGGCGGCGGCGCTTTGCCGCGCCATGGGATTTCATCTTTTGCGCATGGAAACAGGGGCTATAGGCTTTCAAAGAACCTTACGCAGCCTGCGCGACGAATTCAGGCAGCATCGCATTCCGCCTCACATCAATCTTGATGACTTGCGGGAAAGGCACCGTACTCTTGCCGCAAAAATCCGAAGCGGCGCGCAACGTATCCTTTCCGGCGCGAACGGAATTCCGCTGAACAATCCCTGACGCCTCAGCTGTCCAGCGCTTCCTTCACTTTCGCCGCCAGTTGCTTGAGCGTGAAAGGCTTGGGCAGGAACCAGATATTCTCGCCCATATGATCTTTCAATTTCTCTTCCGTGTAGCCGGAAATGAAGATGATTTTCAGGTTGGGACTCTGCTGCCGCAGACGTTGCGCCAGAGTCGGGCCATCCATGTTCGGCATGATCACATCGGTGATCAGCAAATCGATCTTGCCGGTTTTCTCGGCCATCACCTGGAGCGCCGCCTCGCCGCTTTCGGCGTCGAGCACTTCATAGCCCTTGTTGGACAGGGCGCGGGAACTGAAGGAGCGGACGGCGTCTTCATCCTCCACCAGAAGGATGCGCGCGGTTCCGGTCAGGTCGCGCGCGGTTTCCTCCTCCGCCGGTTCAACCTTGGCTTCCTCCACCGCCTCGGTGTCGGACAGGCGCGGCAGATAGATGGAGAAGACCGTGCCCTTGCCGACCTCGCTGTCGACATGCAGAAAGCCGCCGGTCTGGCGGATGATGCCGTAGACGGTGGCGAGGCCGAGGCCCGTGCCCTGCCCCACTTCCTTGGTCGTGAAAAACGGCTCGAAAATGCGGTTCAGGTTTTCCAGCGGGATGCCGCAGCCCGTATCCTCCACCTCGATCCGCACCCAGCGGCCCGCGGGCATCGTATCCGCGCCGCGCTCCATCGGCTCGGCGTTTTCGAAGGGCGCCGTGCGAATGTTCAGCCGTCCGCCGCCATCCATCGCGTCGCGCGCGTTGACGGCCAGGTTGATCAGCACCTGCTCCATCTGCCCGACATCGACCTTGACGAGGCCGAGGTCCTGGCCATGCGATACATCCAGCTCGATATTCGCGCCGATCAGGCGGCGCAGCAGATGGGAAATCTCGGTCAGGATATCGGTAATGTCCTGCACGCGCGGACGCAGGGTCTGCTGCCGCGAAAACGCCAGAAGCTGACGCACCAGATTGGCGGCGCGGTTGGCGTTCTGCTTGATCTGCATCAGGTCGGAAAAGGACGGATCGCCCGGCTTGTGCCGCAGCAGCAGCAGGTCGCAGAAACCGATCATGGCGGTCAGCAGGTTGTTGAAGTCATGCGCGACGCCGCCCGCCAGCTGGCCGATGGCCTGCATCTTCTGCGACTGCACGAATTGCTGCTCCAGCGCTTTTTGCTGTGACAGGTCGATAAAATGCAGGACGAAATTGCCGCCGCTTTCCATGCGTCTTGCATACAGCTGAACGACGACCGGTTTTTCCTTGCCGTTCAGCGTGATCTCCATCGGCGCGGCCGGCTTGCCCTGGCCGATATTCTCCAGCGCCCCCAGAACCGGCGCGCGGTCATCCTCGGCGATCAGCGCCTCGAAAAACCGCCCTTCCAGTTCATCGACGGCGTAGCCCAGAATTTGCGCCAGCGACTCGTTGCAGTCATCGAGCATTCCCTCGGCGTTCAACAGGGCAATACCCAATGGGGCTTCCTCGAAAAATCTTTGGAAGCGGTCTTCTGAGGCCTTGAGCGCCTGACGCATCGCGCGCTCGGAGGTCAGGTCGTGCACGACGCCCCGCGTGCGGACGGGACTGCCATCCTCATTGACCACGGCCTGATTGATCGACGCCATGAAGGTGCGGCCCGCGGGGCCCTTCATCACAACCTCGGCCATCTGTTTCGCGCCCCCATTCGGGACGATATCGTAAGGATGGGCATTGGCCGGAACGTCCTGAATATAAGTATGAAGACGTCCGCCATCCAACAGGGTCTGAATGTCTTCGCCCAGCCAGCGCGCGAAGGTTGCGTTGACGAACAGGAAGCGCCCTTCCTCATCCACCGAGAAAAAACCCACGGGCGCATTGTCCGTGAAATCGATCAGCTTCTCGCGTTCTTCCCGGATTGCGCGGTCGATCTCGCGCTGCTTGGTCGTGTCGTCCACGCGCCAGTGAATATAACCCGCCCATCCCGCGATCGGCTGCGCCGTCACCTGGAACCAGCGCTCTCGTTCCTTTCGAATCGACCGCAACTCGATCGAATCGGTCAGGCCGCGATGGGCTTGATCGGCCAGCGTCCTGAAATGGGCGATGGTCTCATCATCCTCCCTGAACAGGGCATACAGCGCCTTAAGCGATGGCTGGCCAAGCTTGGGAAACAGATCCAGGAACTTGCGGTTGGCATAAACGACATTGTCCGCGCTGTCGGTGATCAGCCGTGCGCCACGGCTGCCTTCCAGCACTTCGCGCAGAAGATCGCGCTCCCTGTCCTTCGTCGTCTTGACATGCAGGACACGCAGGAAGGCATAAGCCAGCGCCGCCGCGCCGATAAAAGCTACCCCGGCGGCGATCACCGCCTCTTTCCGAATATCCAGCACGACAGCCAGAACCCCGCAGACCACGAAATAAAGCAGGGTCAGCAAAACCATGGACAACAGCCGCCTGCGATCGAACGTCGCCGGATCCACCGCCGGAGCAGTCAGTTTCTCATGTTTGATGACGAATTCGGCGTGATCTGCGGTCATTGCGGGATGATAAAGGAAGCGGCAGGGATGATGAAGCCCTTAATCATTTTGTCCTTCCCTTCAGTTTAAAGACGAAGGAAACGATCTCGGCCACCGCCTTGTAATGCTCAGGCGGGACCATCTCGTCGATCTCGACCGTATCA
>JBDHTS010000133.1:0-4346 GCA_039808845.1 Alphaproteobacteria bacterium
ACGAGATCCGCGCCTATGCGGCGGAACTGGCCGTCAAGGCGACCGCCGAAATCATCGCCGCCCATATGGATGAACAGACCAACGCGCGCCTGGTGGACGAGTCGATTAGAGAGCTTGCGACGAAGGCTGCCTGAGCACCCTTCACCCAAACCGCCTCAAGGAGCGGTTTGGCCTCTCCCAGGGGAGAGGCTAAAAATGACAACCATCTTACCTCTCCCTCGGGAGAGGTCGAAACGCCCCTTGAGGCGTTTCGGGTGAGGGGCAAATGTCCATTCTCTTTCCTCCCCCTCATCTTCTCTCTTCGCATGCCTATAGCCGTCTGCGCGTCGGTCTTCTCGGCGGATCCTTCAACCCGCCGCATGACGGGCATCTTCACATCAGCGAGACGGCCCGCCGCGTTCTGAACCTCGATTGCGTCTGGTGGCTGGTCAGCCCGCAAAATCCTCTCAAGCCCGCCGGCTATACACAGCCCTTCGAAAGCCGTATGACCCAATGCCTGAATCTGGCCCGTGGCAAGCCTTATATCGTCGTCACCGACATTGAAGATCGCCTTGGCACGAACCGCACCGTCGATACGCTTGGCCGGTTGTTGCCCCGGTTTCCCTTGACCGAATTCGTCTGGATCGCCGGATACGACAATGCCCTGACTTTCCATCACTGGCACCGCTGGCGCACGATCCCGGATCTGATGGCAGTGGCCTTCGTCGCCCGCCCGCCAGCCTTGTCCCTGACCCGGAATTTTCCATTAAAATCATGGGCTGGACAGGGCCAGTTCTGGCTGGAAAAATCATATTCCGCCCCTTTAGAAAACAACCTAACATACTGGATTATAAGCAATAAACTGAACAATCAGTCCTCATCGACGTTGCGTGGCAAAAAAGTTCCCTAAAAAAAGGCTTTGGACTGTCCGTTCCAAGAGAGTAAAATGGAAGTATGAGACAGGCGATACGCTTCTTTCACGAAATCGAGGGGAAATGACGTTAAAGAACGACGTCTCCCCTTTTCGTATTCAAGCCACCCAGATACGGCTTTTTCCGCATGGTGATTCTGCATATCGCCTGCGCTTGTTTTTTCAACCACAGACAGACAGGAGAACAACGCCATTTTAAACACACGCGATCTCGGGGGCATCAACGGTCCCGAAAGGCTGAAAGCGATGATCGAGCAGTCGCTGGATGCCGACAAGGCTCAAGACATCGAAACCATCGACCTGCGCGGCCAGACGGCCATCGCCGATTTTATGATCGTCGCCACCGGCACTTCCACAAGACAGGTCGGCGCCCTGGCCGAAAAGCTGGAACAGCGCCTGAAATCCTCGGGCATTTCCGACATCCGCACAGAAGGCAAGGATCTCTGCAACTGGGTCATCGTCGATGCAGGCGATGTGATCGTCCATATCTTCCGCTCCGAGGTGCGCGAATACTATAATATCGAGAAGATGTGGCGCGCTCCCCAGTTGGTAGACGCTTCCGTCGTCAGCCGGATCTGACGCCGGACTGTGCTGAATATCGAGATTGCGGCGGTTGGCCGCCTGAAAAACGGGCCGCTGGCCGATCTTTACGCGGAATACGCCGCGCGGCTCAAGGGCTGGTCTCTCACCCTTCATGAAATCGACGACCGAAAGCCTGCGGAGACCCCGATGATGGATCGTCTCGATAACGCGGATTACGTTTTCGTTCTTGACGAGCGCGGTAAAGCACTGGGCAGTGCCGATTTCGCAAAAAAACTTCAGACACTGGAAGACAAGGGCGCGGCCCGCGTGGTCTTTGCTATCGGCGGCGCAGACGGACATGGCGATGCCGTACGCGCCCGTGCCGATTTCCTGTTATCTTTCGGCATTCAGACATGGCCACATATGCTGGCGCGGGTTATGCTGGCGGAACAGATTTACCGCGCCCGGCAGATCGTCACCGGGCATCCGTATCACCGGGTCTGAAGGATTATGATTCTATCCTCATCATCTCCATCTATTCCCTCTCCCCTATTCTTCATGGGGGAGAATGAACGATGTGGCATCAGCTCGGCCATCAAGCATATATGGCGGCTTCTCTGTGTCATTTTTATCGTTTTTTTATTTCTCCCCCTGCATGTCCATGCCGCCGACACCGACAAGCTGAAATCCGTCGAAAAATCCCTGGCCGAACGGAAAAAGGAAGAGCAGTCGCTACAGCAATCCATGAGCAAGGCGAAAGGGGATTTCCGCAGCACGCAGAACCAGCTCGTCAAACTTGGTAAATCCATTATCGCCAACGAGCAAAAGCTTGCTGAGCTGGATGCCCGTATCGCCGAAATGGAAATTCAGGAAAAAGACCTGACCGCGAAACTGGAATCCGATTACGGCTCCATCTCCGATCTCGTGCTGGCCCTGGAACGCATCCGGCGCATCCCGCCTGAGGCGATGATCGCCCGGCCCGGCGCGCCGTTGCAGACGGCGCAGTCCGCCATGCTGATGCAGGGCATCCTGCCCGCCGTGAACGGGCGGGCGGGCGAACTGGCGAAAAACCTTGAACAACTGCAACAGCTGAAAACATCTCTCGCCGCGGACCGGGAACAGGCGCAGGCAACCGGCGAAAAACTGAAAGCCGAACAGGCGGAGCTGGAAGAATTGGCCGAAAAACGCAAACTGGCCTTTCTGTCGAGCCAGAACAATTACCAGGATATTCAGAAAGCCGTCTCCCGCATGTCGAAAGAAGCGCAGAATTTGCGCGACCTTATGGCGAAGCTGGAGGAACAGGAACGCGAGGCGGCAAAAACCAGAAAGGATTCCGGCTGGCGTGTCGTGCAGCCCCTGCCCCGCGCCGGTGCGGCTGGACTGCCGGTCGCTGGAAAAGTCGTCACCGGCTTTGGCGGAAGGGACGACATCGGCGCGGTCAGCAAGGGCCTGAGCATTCGTGCGCGGCCCGGGGCTCTGGCCGTCGCGCCGATGGGCGGCGTGGTGAAATTCGCAGGATCGTTCCGCAAGATGGGGCAGCTGGTCATCATTGAACACGAAGGCAATTACCACAGCCTGATCGGCGGGCTGGGCCGCATCTCCGTCGCGGTGGGCCAGAGCGTAAAGTCGGGGGAACCCATTGGAAATATGCCGGGCGGGGCTTCCAGTGAAGAAAACGGCACGCTATATTATGAACTGCGCCGTAACGGCCGCCCGGTCGATCCGGCCTCGAAACTCAAGAGTTTACGCAGTTAAGGACTTCATCTCATGCGCCTGCGCCAGACGTTATTCCCTGCCCTGCTTGCTTCCGTCATGCTGGGCTTCTACGGTTTCCATAGCGTTCAGGCACAGGAAGATGACGCCAAGCCCGCGGCGCAGGAGGAACAGCAGGGATCGACCAGCGAGACCTATCGCGAACTGAATCTGTTCGGCGATGTTTTTGAACGGGTCCGTGCCCAGTATGTCGAGCCTGTCACCGACAAGAAACTGGTGGAATATGCCATCAATGGCATGCTGACCAGCCTCGATCCGCATTCCTCCTACATGCCGGAGGATGATTTCAAGGAAATGCAGGTGCAAACGCGGGGCGAATTCGGCGGCCTCGGCATTGAGGTTACGATGGAAAATGGCGTGGTCAAGGTCGTTTCGCCCATTGACGATACGCCTGCCTATCGCGCGGGCGTGAAGGCCGGCGATTACATCACCCATCTGGATGGCCAGCCTATTATCGGCATGGCGCTGAACGAAGCGGTGGACAAGATGCGCGGCAAGATCGGTACGCCGATCAAGCTGACCCTGCGCCGTCAGGACGTGCCGGAGCCGATCGAGGTCACGATTGTCCGGGACGTGATCAAGATCCAGTCCGTGAAGCATGACGTTCTGGCCGGAAATATCGGCTATATCCGCGTCACCACCTTCAACCAGAACACTGATAGCGGCACCCGCAACGCGGTTGAAAAGATAAAGGCGCAGTTGGGGAACAAATTGATCGGCTTCATCGTTGACCTGCGCAACAATCCGGGCGGTCTGCTTGACCAGGCGATCGGGGTATCCGACGACTTTCTGGAAAAGGGAGAAATTGTTTCGACCCGTGGACGCCATCCCGAAGATACCAAGCGCGATAATGCGACCCCGGGCGATATTACCGGCGGTCTGCCTATGGTCGTTCTGATCAATGGCGGCTCGGCTTCCGCGTCCGAAATCGTATCCGGCGCATTGCAGGATCATCGCCGTGCCCTGGTGCTGGGCACGCAGTCCTTCGGCAAGGGATCGGTCCAGACCGTCATTCCGCTTCCCGGCCACGGCGCGATGCGCCTGACCACCGCGCGGTATTATACGCCATCGGGCCGCTCGATCCAGGCCAAGGGCATCACGCCGGACATCATCGTCGAACCCGCCAAGATCGAGCAAGTGG
>JBDHTS010000134.1:0-4285 GCA_039808845.1 Alphaproteobacteria bacterium
AAGGGGCCTGTGAGCGCGTCCGGGCCTTGTGGGAGGAGATGGCCAATGCCGCCCTGCAGGAGGCGCAGGAGACGGCGCGGATCGACCGGCGCAGCCATGCCGCCCGCGGCATCCAGAAGCGGCCACAGCGGCACCGCGGCGCGTTCCAGTGGCGGCATTCAGCCTTCGGCCAGTTTGCGGACGCCGCGCGGCAGGCGGCCCGGCTTGAGCCGGTTGCGCAGCAGCGTCACCAGCTCGTGCCGCCCCTCGCGGTTCACGACGATGTTGTACTCCGGCAGCGGCTGCCGGTCGGCGATCTTGCGGATGTCCCCGGCGAAGTTGCGCAGCGGGCGCGACGATCCGGAACGCTCGTGCAGGGTTTCCATGCGGAAGCTGATGCCGGGGAAGTCGGCCTTGTCGGGGACGGCCTTGCGGGCGAGGCGGTACAGCCACCGCTCGATGCCGCCGGTCAGGTCGAAATAGTCGGGATGCACGGCCAGAATCTCGCGTCGCCGCAGCACGGCCCGGTACAGCCACGGCGGCAGTTCGATCTCCCATGGCTTGGCTGGGTCCGGTTCGCCCTCCGGCTGCTCTGGCGTCATCAAGCCACCACGCGTGTATCGTTTGGGAATGGCGTAGCTGGTCAGCCACGAGAAGGGCCGTTCCTCCCCGGCCCCGTCGTCAAAGCGGATGTTCGTGATGACCGTGGTCACGCGCAGCCGACGAATGGCTTGAGCGAGTTCGCGGTAGTGCCGCCCGCTCGTGCCGCGCCGCATCTGGCGAAGGGCGTCATGTGGGGCGAACCTGATCCGTGGCGCAGCCACGCCGCTATTTTCAATCGCATCATTCAGGTGCGAGGCCGCGAAGATGATCAGATCCCAGTCCCAGATTGTGGCTATGCCAAACTCGCCCGGTGAATAGACCGATAGGGAAATTTCCTTGCTCTGAAACTTGATAGCTTTTGTGCGGCCCTTTTGCAGGGAGAGGAACGGGAACTCCATGACATCGCGATTGTCGCGCAGCGGCGGCTCGAAGGCGCTGACCGTCAGCATGTCCAGTTGGATAATTTCTCCCATGAATCGACCCTATCACTGCACGTGATAGACCGATAGCTGAGCGGCTATAGAACACAGCCTTTCCTGTGGATTAGCACGTGGTATCGCGTGCAGTCCGGCACGTGGTATCGCGTGCAGATACTCGTGGTATCACGTGCAGCCTGTTTTTCTAAGTCTTTGAAATAAAACAAGAAAATCGCAGTTTTTTGCGCTGTAAACTCTGAAACTGGATATTTCATATCCTTCTTTAAACGCTCCGCAATCCACAACGGCTGTGTGTAAGTCAGGGCGCAAGTCCGACAGACAGGACAAGCGGACGCGCTATGCGCGGCTCTGTTTTTCAGGAGGGCTTCGCCCTCGATCCGATCACCGGGCAGCATACCGCCATGCTCGCTCTGGCAAGGGTGCCGCGCTGTGCGCGGCATGGCCTCCGGCCACTCACGCCCTTGCCTGACGCTGCGCGTGGCGGTGATGCCATGGGCATGATCGGCTCCGAGGGATGATCCATGCAGCTCGATCTCACCAAGGGATACGGGCAGAACAGCGCCAGTTTTTCACCGTCAGCGCGGCGGACAGAGCGCAAAGGGGCTTGGCGGGTGGGAGCGTGAGGCTGGCGGCGGCGCGAAAAACTTGATATTTTATCTATTCTATCTATAATGGATAAAGAAAGGAGGTTCCGCCATGAAGGTCACCTCGACAGATTTCCAGCAGAATGTCGGGCGCTATCAGGATGCCGCCCAGCAAGCGCCCGTCGCCATCACCAAGAATGGCCGGACACACACCGTCCTCGTGTCCGCCGCCTTCTTCGAGATGGTCATGAAGGGCCGGGTGGCCCGGCCCGTCGAAGATCTCGACGACGACACGCTGCGCGCCATCGCTTCCAGCGCCGTGCCGGAGGAGTTCGCCCCTCTGGACGAGCTCGTCAAAGACTGGAAGCCGTGAGCCTGCCGCCGCCACGACCGGGGCAGGTGATCGCCTATGCCTATCTCTGGGCGCGTGAGCATCGGCGCGGCATCGAGGAAGGCCGGAAAGACCGGCCCTGCGCCATCGTCGCCGCCCGTCAGGTCATCGAGGGGCGGGAGGTCGTGACGGTCGTGCCGATCACGCACAGCCCGCCGGACGATCCCGCCGACGCGGTGCTGATCCCCGCGCCGCTGAAAGCCCATCTCGGTCTGGACGACGCGCCCGCGTGGATCGTCGTCACCGAAACCAACGATTTCCTGTGGCCGGGTCCGGACATCAGGCCCGCTCCGGCCTATGGCATGCTGCCGCCCCGCTTCTTCACCCATGTCCGCGACCGGATCTTGCAGGCCCATCTCCGGCGGAAACTCAGTCAGGTGCAGCGCACCGAATAAGCGGTGCGCAACCGGCAGTGGCTGTGATAATGAACATTATGGAAAGCAAATCCCAGTATAAAATAGGAAGTTTGTAATCATCAATGCCATCTTCGGCTAAAGCAAAGTAAAGCTATGTTTCTAGGCTGGGTGTTCTTCTTTCTAGGTACCGAAGATTATTCTGGAGTAAAAGTTAATACAGTTTCACATAGAGAGGATGAATTTGACGCTATATCACTTTGTGGTTGTTTCAATGTGGCCTCATTTTGGGCGTTGAAACCTCTTGGCTCGAACCGGCGCGTTCATCGCGTGCTTCCAGCCATAGACATGTCGCACCGCCAAATACGATGGACGCCGACATCACCGTAAGCAAGGGATCACCTTGCAAAGCGTATCCACCTGTAAGGATGGTCGCACCAAACGTCCCTGAGGCTATACGCCAATGCCTCTGCAAAAATGATTTTGGACCGTCGGTCATCTTGTTTTTCCTTGGTTTTGCGATACTCGCCGTTTGTTCATTATTCCTCTGAGCATATTGCTGGTAGCCATGTCGTAAGAAAGCACTAGTAACATGGCAAAAGTGTATGGCCAATGTGGACCCGGAGTAATCCCAAATGGATAATTAATATATAATCCAATTAAGAATAAATAGACAAGGTTTATCGCAAACCACTTTTCGCGCATCAACTTTGTAAGCCGTTCTTTTGCTGGCCGTTCTTTGTGTCTAATCATCTCGATGATATGGACCGCAATCCAAGCTGTGGACGTAATAATGGCCAGTCCAAGCAGCTGAGCGCTGCTTTCAGGTCGATAAATTATCGCTCCAGCAACTGCTAGAAATATCCAAGAGAGAAAAGCAAGAACAATCCCTACTCCGCGCTCCCATAAAGCATCGGCCTGATATGGTTCTGTAAAATATTTGTGATCGTCGAAATATGTCTTCAAATTAAAAAGGGCAATGAAAATAAATAGAAAAAACGCATCCATGTTTGTTCGGATCAGTTCGAGAACAGAGATATCGTCATGTTTTGAAATGGCGAAAACGGCACCACCAACGAGTGTCGAATAGATTAAGAATGTGGCGGCGTTGTTGGCCGTCTCAAACGGGTTGCTCATTTGGCATCCGTTCGGCATCGGGTGGTGGCAGTTGCAGGCACCCTTTTAAAGTGGATGCCTTAATACGAAAAGCTGGGGATTTTCCCTGAAAGGGGCTATCGCCGGGAGGCGAAGTGCGTCAACTGTTGAGGAACGGTACTGCAACAACGATTCTCAACCCCATGAACATCCCCCAGTTTTTCACCTTCGGGCAGGTCGAAAAGCAGTTCCAGATAGCCAAGGCCACGCTATCGCGCGACCGTAAGGGAGGCAAGCTATCCGCCGAAAAGCAGCCGGATGGTTCCTATCGTGTCGCGTTGTCGGAACTGATCCGCACCTACGGCGACCGCCTCAAGCCGCGTGTTGTCGCAACAGGTCATGACAACAGCCATCTGGAACGATCCTCAACTCCTGCAACAACACCTGAAACAGCGGCTTTTACAGCCCAGCTTGAAGGGCTGCGGAACGAGCTCGAACAGGTCAAGGACGAGCGCGACCATCTCCGCCGCGTGTTGGCCGACGAAATGGAAGAGCGGCGGAAGCTGACGGCCCTTCTGACCGACCGCCGCCAACCGGAACCAGTCCCCATTTCGCCACAGAAGCCCGTGGAGGGGCGTTGGGCGCGTGCGTGGTCGATTTTGCGGGGGCGGGCGTGACCGCGCTGTACGGCGGTCCTTGGGGCAATGCGGGCCGTTTAAACGGGATGGGCGGGGAACGGTCCGGGCTTCTGGAGAAGCGCCGGAACCGTTTGGGCGATGCCCGACCGCGATCCATCGGCGTCCCCGCCTGTGACCGCCGGGGAAGATTACCATGCCGGGATTG
>JBDHTS010000135.1:0-4285 GCA_039808845.1 Alphaproteobacteria bacterium
CAGGCAGCACATGTGATGCTCGCTCTTGATCATATTGAGGAAGAGAGACGCGGCGCGGTCGGCATCGGGGATCGCAAGCGCTCCTGAATCGTTCAGGCTTTTCATATAGGCGGAAAGGCGGGCGATGACTCTTTTCGGACCTGTTTCATAAAACAATTCCCCCAGTTCGGGAAACTTCCCCGACTCGGCGACGATGACGCGGTGCAGGGCGATGGCCTGCGGCGCCAGCACCAGATCCAGAAAATTCGAGGCCATGATCGTCAGGGTCTCCTCGGTATTATGGCCCCTGGCAATACCACGGTCGAACGCCTCGGACAGCAGGTCGCAACGCGCCTCCATCACCGCCCGGAACAAATCTTCCTTGTCCTTGAAATGGTTATATAGCGTGGGTTTGGATACCGGAGCGGCTTCGGCGATGGCGTCCATGCTGACTCCGCTATAACCCTGTTCCGTGAACATCCGTCCTGCGGCGGCCAGAATACTGGCGCGTTTTCCTTCCTGGGGGGAGGGGTCGGTTAAATTTTCACGCTTCTTTGACATTCTTCCTCTATCATCGTATATTACACTAAACAGTTTAGTTTATCACGGGAAATTTTCCATGGCTAAGGCGGTCAATAAAGTAAGAATTCTGGCCATTATCGCTCTCCTGGCGGTTGCCGGGGGATTATACGCTTTTCTGCACCGAAATGAGATATCGACGGACGATGCCGCCATCGAGGCGACGGTGGTTACCGTCAGTCCGCGTGTGGGTGGGTATGTTAAATCATTGTATATAAATGACAATCAGATTGTAAAGGCAGGCGATGTCCTGCTGGAAATCGATCCCGCCGATTATCTGATCAAGCTGGAGCGTGCGCAAGCCAGCCTCGATGCGGCCAGGGCAAACCTGTCGGCTGCCGGCCAGAACCTCGAATCGGCAAAAATTCAGGCGCCTTCGTCAGCCGATGCAGCTCAAGCCCAGGTCAATGTGGCCCAGGCCGAATGGGAAAACGCGCGGCAGACCCTGAAACGTCTGCAATCATTAAGCGATCAGGCCCGCAGCCGCCAGCAGCTGGATGATGCTGTGGCCGCGCAGAAAAAGGCGTTATCGGCCTTGAACGACGCCAAGGCGCGCCTGCGTTCCGCCCAGACGGCGCCCCAGACGGTCGCCGCCGCCGCGTCGACCGCCGACCAGCTGGCCGCCGTGGTGCGCCAGGCCGGGGCCGACGTGGCCCAGGCGAAGAAGGATCTGGCGGATACGAAGATCGTGGCGCCGATTGCCGGACGCATCGGCAATCGTGGCGTGGAGCAGGGGGATTATGTGCAGCCGGGGCAGCAGACTATGTCCCTTATCGCCGGCGATGTCTGGGTGGTGGCCAATTTCAAGGAGACGCAGTTGAAAAAAATGCGTTCGGGGCAGGCGGCAGACATTGGAGTGGACGCCTATCCCGACCTGAAGCTGCACGGCAAGGTAGACAGCATCCAGAGCGGTACGGGATCGCGCTTCTCGGCGTTTCCGCCCCAAAATGCGACAGGCAACTTCGTGAAGATTGTGCAGCGCGTGCCGGTCAAGATCGTGCTTGACCGGTCGAACCTACCGCCGGACGTCACGCTGGGGCCCGGCATGTCGGTCGTGCCGACGGTGCATGTCGTGCCATGAATGCTTTTGCCGCGGCACGGAATGGTGATCGCGCGAGTATCAGCCCGTGGCTGGTCGCGTTCGTAGTCAGCCTGGCCACGTTCATGGAAGTTCTGGATACGACGATCACCAACGTCTCGCTCTCCCATATCGCGGGATCGCTGGGTGCCAGCCGCGACGAAAGCACATGGGTCATCACGTCCTATCTCGTGGCCAACGGGATCGTCCTGCCGCTGTCCGGCTGGCTGTCCGGGGTGATGGGGCGGAAACGATATTTCATGCTGTGCATCGGCGCGTTCACGGCCGCTTCTTTTGCCTGCGGCGCGGCCACGTCATTGCCGATGCTGATTATCTTCCGTCTGCTGCAGGGACTGGCTGGCGGGGGATTGCAGCCCATGCAGCAGGCGATTATTCTTGACGCCTTTCCTCCTGAAAAACGCGGCGCGGCATTCGGCGTCACGGGAATTACCATGATCGTCGCGCCGATTCTCGGCCCGACGCTGGGCGGATTTATCACGGATACCTACAGCTGGCGCTGGATTTTTTATCTCAATGTCCCGGTCGGCATTTTCGCGATCTGGATGGCCAGACTGTTTCTCGAAGATCCCGAACACGCGAAGGCGCAGGGCGCGAAACGGATCGACTATATCGGTCTCAGCCTGATCGTGCTGGGCCTTGGCGCCTTGCAGATCGTGCTGGACAAGGGGCAGCAGGAAGACTGGTTCGGCAGTGCGTTTATCGTGACCTTCGCGTCCCTGAGTGCCGCCGCGCTTGTCTGCGCCATTCTGTGGCTGTTAAGGCAGAAAGATCCAATCGTCGATCTGCGTCTGCTGCGCGATCCCGGCTTCGGCCTGTCCTGTGTCATGATCTTTTGCGTCGGTTTCGCGCTCTATGCCAGCAGCGCGCTTCTGCCGATCCTGACGCAATCCCAGTTCGGTTATGACGCTACAACATCCGGCCTTGTGTTGTCACCGGGCGGTCTGGCTGTCGTATTCCTGATGCCCGTTGCCGGGAAGCTGGTGGGAAAGGTAGAGGCGAAATACATGATCGCCGTCGGATTCCTGCTGTGCTCCACCGGCATGATCGCGACCTCTTTCGTCACGCCTGAGACGGATTTCCGCCTGTTCGTGTTCGCCAGAATCCTGCAGGTCCTGGGCCTTCCCTTCCTGTTTATCCCTGTCAGCACCATCGCCTTCCTGAGAATCCCCAAGGAGAAAAGCAGCAAGGCATCGGCTTTATATGCATTGTTCCGCAACATGGGGGGCAGTATAGGCATCGCCATCGTCGCCAGTTTCGTTGCACGGCGGGAACAGCTGCATCAGACGATCCTCGGCGCGCATATGACGCCGACAAGCCCCGTTTACCGCGATCTGCTCAGCGATGCGACGGCCGGGTTCGTGGCGCAAGGCTATGCTGCTTCGGCGGCCGCGTCCGCCGCGTTCGGCAAGATCTATTCGGAACTGCAGCATCAGGTAACGATTCTCAGCTATGACGACGCGTTCCGGATGATGGCGCTGGTGACGCTGGCCATGGCCTTTGTGGCGTTCCTGCTGCCGCACAATAATCCGCGCCTCAAGGCTGCGCAGGGCATGGCTCATTGAACGGTCTGGAATCAGGCGGTGCGGTCGACCATTTTCAAAAGGTCGTCTTCCATCTCTGCCGCGGTGCGGATGACGGCGGCATTGGCTTTGTAAGCGGTCTTCGCCATCGTCATGTTGACCGCTTCCTCCGCCAGATCGGTAGCGGGTACGCCGATCATGCCGTCCGCGTTGGCGAAAGGCGAATCCGGATCGTAAGCGGGAACGAATCCGGGCGATTTCGGCACAATGACCGTGCTGACGCCTTGCCCGTTCAACGCCGTCTGCTGAACCGCCTGTACGGTGCTATAGGGAGCAGGATCGCCGTCCAGAGATCCTGCCGTCGACAGATTGGCGATATTATTGGCTGACGCCCCGATTTGCTTCGTGGCCGCCGCCAGGCCGGACAATGCCGTTTGAATCGCACCGATCATTATATTATGATAACATACCTGAATTAAGAGGTCGTGAAAAACGGGACGGATCCCAGCTATGCTGCAAAAGACTGGATTGATTGCTTTTTTTGCCTTTATGTATCTGGTTCAAGCTGTTCCGGCAAGGGCCGAACAGAAATGGTTCGGTCTGGCGTGGCCTGAGCGTCACTGGGAATATCTGGGTAATTTTCAGCCGTTTATCGACCATCCGACCCAGACCCATAACCGCCAGTGGGATAAGGAGCCCTGGGCTCCGTCAGACTGGGCGGCGCAGAATCCCGATGGTGCTCTGGGTGTGATCGACGGGTTCAGGCGCGCCGATATCGTGCGGCGCTTTTACGTTTACCGCGATACGCCTGCGGTCGAAGTCGGACCCAACTTTTACAATCTCGGCGGCAAGGACAAGCAGCATGTCGCCGCCATGATCGACGAAGTCTACGGAATTACGCGCAACGATATTTATGGCATCTTCACGCTGTACGACTGGAACTCTCACAAGCCGATCGGCATGTATTCCCAGCATGGCCTGCAGTTAAAATAGTCGTGAGTTATCAGTCGTGAGTCGCGAGTAAACCGCTCACAACTCACGACTCTCTACTCACGACTAGTTTCTGCTCTTATCCACCAGCTTGTTCTTGCCGATCCAGGGCATCATG
>JBDHTS010000136.1:0-4252 GCA_039808845.1 Alphaproteobacteria bacterium
TTGCCCTGGCTGCCATCGAGCAGATCATCGCCTTTACCGCCGACGAGGATGTCGTTACCCCAGTGGCCATAAAGCCTGTCGTTTCCATCCTCGCCGAACAATCTATCGTTGCCATCGCGTCCGCCGAGCAGGTCATTGCCACCGCGTCCGGCGATGGTATCGTCTCCCCTGGTTCCCTCAATATCGTCGTTTCCAGAGCCTCCCACGCGGGTTGGCGTGCCGATGGCCGGCTCTCCGGACGCGGACGGCTGGTCCGATCCCGGTTTGAAAGCAACCACCGAACCGTTGACCTCCGCGAACAGGTTGCTTCCCAGCGCGCTGGTTTTGATCTCGTCGAACACGATCTGCGCGCCGTCCTGCATTCTTAGCAAGGCATCGCCGCCCGATTGCGTCAGCTGCGCGGAGGACAGTTCGGTTGCGCTATAGCCCTTGACGACAAGGCGGTCTCCCGCCGATCCTATGGCGAAATCCTCAATGACCAGACCGCCATCGCCTTTATTGGCGATAAACGTATCGCTTCCGATATCGCCGAAGGCACGGTCGCTGCCTGTTCCTGCATCCAGCATATCGTCGCCCTGCCCGCCATTCAGCCGGTCGTCGCCCGATCCGCCGTACAGCGTGTCGTTGTGCCAGTCTCCATACAGCGTGTCGTTGCCGGTGCCGCCATAAATCGTATCATTGCCGTTGCGGCCATTGACCGTATCGTTGCCGGCCAGCGCATCGATCGTATTCACATCGTGCGTGCCCTGGATCGCATCGTTGCCGCTGGTCCCGGCAATCGTGATGGGCGATGGCGCCGGGGGAGGCACCGGATCCGGCGCAGGCGCCGGTCTGGACGGATCCAGCCCGTCCAGCCCCTGGCCTTTCGTGTGGCTGTAGTCGAGGCCGTAAAATGAGGCTTGTCCCGAACCGCTGCCCGTATCTTCATGAATGCCGAGATAGAGTCCGGCCTTGAAGTAGAACTCGTCGGACTGCCAGGCCGAATTGATCCTGGAGGTCGAGTTATAAACTTTTCCATCGGCGTAAATATCGACTTTCAGCGTGTCGCCGCGCGCGTCGATTGCATAGGAAAATTTCTCGCCCAGGGAAATATTCGGCACGTTTCCACCGGAGTCCTTGAAGATGAACATGGTTTCCCGATCTCCGGACCCTGCCTGGTCGTTCATGAAATGAACGGAATTGCCCTGCCAGTACAGGCGGACCAGTTCTTCATCCTCGCCATGGATCTGGCCAACGACGACGCGGGCCGGCGTATCGGCGCTTGCGCTGGGAACCTTGTTCACGGCCAGCGTGGCCGACATCGTTCCCCCCTCGCTCAGCTTCCAGGCCGCCTCGTCGCCATCCTCCATCTCCCGCAGCTCGGAGCGGGCGTATTTTGTACCGCTGGTGGTCGCGCCCTCGACGGGAGCGCTGAAAACCATTGCGCCGTCCGCCGCGTCGTAGAAATACTTGGAGTTCTCGTATCCTGCCAGTTTGTAAATCTCGGTGGCGAGGCCGCCGAAGCTTCCCTTGCTGTCCACTGGCAAAGTCAGTTTCCAGTTACCAAGATCGAAATGGTTGGAGTTATAAGCCATAATTTCCTCACAGTTGCGCAATGCCGCGGCTATGTTAGCCGTAGCGGGTTTCAGTTCAGTCATGATGGAAGAGGATGCTTACCACGCCGCCATCGCCGCATCGCGTGACCGGTCGGGCCTCTGGTTTTGAAAGTTGTTATTTTCAGGGTAAAGAATTGGGAAAGTTCCTGTCAACATCGAGAATTTCGATATTTCCTGCCGCTTCGCCTGTTTTTGAACTGGTAACAGTTGTTTGAATGGAAAAAGGTATTTTTGGGGCAATACCACTTTTTTGCACCATATTTTTAGGCATAAATTCTTATTTTAGCAGTTAATAATATAATCTCAATATTATAGCGAAGCCACAATTTGCCATTTTGAAAAGCGCAGCCCGCTTTGCCCGCCGGAAGAACCTCCTTTTCATCACGGATGACAGCGCCTTCGTTCTGTGTTTAAACTCCCAAGGTTTCACACGACATTAAAGAACAAAATGCCATGAAAACGGTCAACGATATCCGCAGCGAATTCATCTCCTATTTCGTGAAGCAGGGGCATACGCATGTCCCCTCCTCCCCGCTCGTGCCACAGAACGACCCGACCATGATGTTCACCAATTCCGGGATGGTGCAGTTCAAGGATATCTTCACCGGCAAGGAAAAACGCGCCTACAGCCGCGCGACAACCGCGCAGAAATGCGTGCGCGCGGGCGGCAAGCACAACGACCTCGACAATGTAGGCTACACCGAGCGTCATCTCACATTCTTCGAAATGCTCGGCAATTTCTCGTTCGGCGATTACTTCAAGGCCGACGCCATTCCCTTCGCGTGGGAACTGGTGACGAAAAATCTCGGCATCGACAAATCGAAGCTGCTGGTCACCGTCTATCACGACGACGACGAGGCGGCGGCTCTTTGGAAAAAGGTCGCGGGCTTCGATGATCGCCGCATCATCCGCATCAGGACCAACGACAATTTCTGGATGATGGGCGATACCGGCCCCTGCGGTCCATGCTCGGAAATGTTCTACGACAAAGGTGAGCACATTCCCGGCGGCCCGCCCGGCAGCCCGGACGAGGATGGCGACCGTTTCATGGAGTTCTACAACCTCGTCTTCATGCAGTATGAGCAAGAGCCGGACGGCAAGGGCGGGCATATCCGGCGGCCGCTGCCCAAACCCTCCATCGACACCGGCATGGGTCTGGACCGCGTCTCGACGCTGCTGCAGGGCAAGCTGTCCGTATTCGAGATCGATCTGCTCGCCACCATCATCCGGCACGTGGAGGAGCTGGTGGGGGTTAAAGAAACCGCATCTCACCGCGTGATCGCCGACCATCTGCGCTCCGCCGCCTTCCTGATGGCGGACGGCGTGATGCCTTCCAACGAAGGACGCGGCTACGTCCTGCGCCGGATCATGCGGCGGGGAATGCGGCATGCGCATATACTGGGCGCGAAGGAGCCGCTGCTGTACAAGCTGTTCCCGACGCTTCTGGGCCTTATGGGCCAGGCTTATCCCGAACTTGGTCGTGCGCAGGCGCTGATCACTGAAACCCTGAAGAACGAGGAACAGAGATTCAAGCGCACGCTCGACCGGGGTCTGAAACTGCTGGATGAGGAAACGGCCAATCTGAAATCCGGCGGGCAATTGTCCGGCGATGTGGCCTTCAAGCTCTATGACACCTACGGTTTCCCGGTCGACCTGACCGCTGACGCGCTGAAAGCGAAAAGCATGTCGGTGGACATGGCGGGGTTTGAATCCGCCATGGAAAAGCAAAAGGAAACCGCCCGCGCCAGCTGGGCCGGAACCGGCGACGCCGCGAACGAAAAACTCTGGTTCGATCTTCTGGATGAGGCCGGACCCACGGAATTTCTCGGCTACGAAACCGAGCGCGCCGAGGGCAGGATCGCGGCCCTGGTGAAAGACGGCACAAAAACCGCGAAAGCGTCCAGGGGCGACACGGTCTATCTTGTCGTGAACCAGACTCCTTTCTACGCCGAGTCCGGCGGCCAGACCGGCGATACCGGCATCGTCATCGGCCCGTCCGGCAAGGGCGAGGTGCAGGACACGCACAAGAAAGCAGGCAAGCTCTGGGCCCATCTGGTGAAAGTCACCGAAGGCACGCTGGAAGACGGCCAGGGCGTCGAGCTGAAAGTCGATCATGCCCGCCGCGCCGACATCAAGGCGCACCATTCCGTGACGCACCTTTTACATGAATCCCTGCGCCGCACGCTGGGCGACCATGTGGCGCAGAAGGGATCTCTGCAGACGGAAGACCGCACGCGCTTCGATATTTCCCACCCGAACGCCATCTCGGCGGAGGAACTGAAAACCATCGAGGCGGACGTGAACCGCGAAATCCTTGCCAACACCGAAGTCATGACCCGCGTCATGGGCATCGAGGACGCGATGGAAACCGGCGCCCGCGCGCTGTTCGGCGAAAAATACGGCGACGAAGTCCGTGTCGTGTCGATGGGCACGACCGCAGAGGGCGCAAACAAGCCCTATTCCGTTGAACTCTGTGGCGGCACGCATGTGGGCCGCACCGGTGAAATCGGCCTGTTCAAGATCGTGGGCGAATCCGCCGTGTCCGCAGGCGTGCGCCGCGTCGAGGGGCTGGCCGGCAACGCCGCGCTCGCCTGGCTGAACGCGCAGGAGCAGAAACTGAAAGAAGCGGCGAACCTGCTGAAAGTCACCCCGGCGCA
>JBDHTS010000137.1:0-4217 GCA_039808845.1 Alphaproteobacteria bacterium
ATTTGCTCTGTTTATCTCTGTCTGGCTCTGGTGTTCATAATTTTTTCTGCGCTGCGCGCGGCTGTGGGAATGACATCAGTCCCTGCACGGCCTGAAGACACGAAGAAGGTTTTTGACCGCGAATGGACGCGAATTAACACGAATGAAACCGCCGGAGGCAAAAAGAGCTTTTAAACACCAGATTCAGACAGAGTTCTCTTTCTTTGTGTTCTTCCCTTCCTTCTTTTTCTTCGTGTTGATTTTTTAACACGAAGCAGAAAAGAAAACGAAGAACACGAGGTTTTTTTAATTGAACTCTGTTTATCCCTGTCTGCTCTGATGTTGAAAATCGATCCTTGGATTGGCGGAACGCCCATCATCGCGCCGCAGGCGTAAAAGGATTTTTACCACGGAGGACACGGAGAAAAAGATATCTGCTTTTCCCCGTGTTCTCCGTGCCCTCCGTGGTTCAAAAATTTTACCGCGCTGCGCGCGGCTATGGGAATGACATCAGCCCTGGCACGGCCTGAAGACACGAAGAAGGTTTTTGACCGCGAATGGACGCGAATAGCCGCGCGCAGCGCAGTTAATTAAACCGCCAAGACGCCAAGTCTATTGCGATCTCTTGGCGCCTTGGCGTCTTGGCGGTTCATTTTCTTATTGCCTGCGGCGCTGCCTTATTCATGTCCATTGGTGGTTGTTTTTTACAGCAGATCGGGCATCGCCTGTTCTAAGGTCATCACGGTTTCGGGGTTGAGGTGGAGGCCGAGTTTGGAGCGGCGCCACAGGATGTCCTCCGCCGTGCGGGCGAATTCATTGCGGATGAGGTAATTCACTTCCGCCTCGTACAGCTGGCCGCCGAAATGTTTCCCCAACTCACCAATATGCGTGCGGCGTCGGACGATGCGGTCCATGCGCGTGCCGTAGGCGCGGGCGTAGCGGTACAGAAGCTGTTCCGGCATCCAGGGATAGCGCCGCGCGTGATCCTTCAGGAAAGCGGTAAAGTTTCCGTCCGGCATGTCGCCGCCGGGCAACGGGGCGGTTGCCGTCCACGCGCCGCCTTCGTGCAGGCGGTTCACCGTTTCCTCCGCCAGGTGGCGGTAGGTCGTGATCTTGCCGCCGAAGACGGAGAGCAGGGGCAGGCGATTGATATGTTCCAGATCCAGCCGGTAATCGCGCGTGACGGCGGACGCGCTGCCCTCGCCGTCGTCGAGCAGGGGGCGCACGCCGCTGTAGCTCCAGACCACGTCGGCGGGGCGGATCCGCGCGCGGAAGGAGCGGTTGACGGCATCGCACAGGTAGGCGGTCTCGTTTTCGGAAATGGCGGCGTGGCGCGGATCGCCCGTGAATTCCTCGTCCGTCGTGCCGATCAGGGTGAAGTTGCGCTCGTACGGAATCGCGAAGACGATGCGGCGGTCCGGCTGCTGCAGGATATAAGCCTGGTCGCCGTCGAACAGTTTCATCGTGACGATGTGGCTGCCCTTCACGAGACGGACGCGCGGCGTCTTGTCATGCGCGAGGCCGCAGCGGTCGAGCAGCTGCCGCACCCAGGGGCCGGTGGCGTTAACGGCCATGCGCGCCGTGACGGAGAAATCCTTGCCGTGGGAATCGCGCAGGCCGACCGCCCAGCCTTCCGGCCCCGCCATCAGGGAATGGCAGAGCGTGCGCGTCATGATATGCGCGCCGCGTTCCTTCGCATCGATCGCGTTCAGCACGACCAGCCGCGCGTCATCCACCCAGCAGTCGGAATAGGTAAAGCCTTTTTTATAGGTATCATTCAACGGCTGTCCGAAGGCATTGTTTTTCAGACCAATGCCGCGTGAAAGGGGAAGCGGACCCTTGCCGCCAAGCCGGTCGTACATGAACAGGCCGAGCCGGATCATCCAGGCCGGGCGCAGATGCGATTCATGCGGCAGGACGAAAGTCATCGGGCGGATCAGGTGCGGCGCGATGCCGAGCAACGTCGTGCGTTCCCGCAGCGCTTCGCGTACCAGCCTGAACTCGTAATATTCGAGGTAGCGCAGGCCGCCGTGGATCAGCTTGGTCGAGGCGGAAGAGGTGGCGCCGGCGAGGTCTTCCGCCTCCACCAGCAGCGTCTTCAGGCCCCGCCCGGCCGCGTCGCGCGCGATGCCCGCCCCGTTGATGCCGCCGCCGATAACGATGAGGTCGTACATATCAGTTGCCAGTTGTGAGTTGCGAGTCGTGAGTTGTCAACGTTTACTCACAACTCGCAACTGGCAACTCACAACTATTCGCCTGGCAAACGCTCAATTTTCGCGCCGCAGGCCTGGAGCTTGCCGACCAGGTTTTCGTAGCCGCGGTCGAGGTGGTAGATGCGGTTGACGGTCGTCTCGCCTTCGGCCACCAGGCCCGCCAGAACCAGCGCGACGCTGGCGCGCAAATCGGTTGCCATCACTTCCGCGCCTTTCAGCTTCTTCACGCCGCGCACGATGGCGGAATGGCCGTGCACGGTGATATCCGCGCCCATGCGCACCAGTTCCGGCACATGCATGAAGCGGTTTTCGAAGATGGTTTCGGTCACCATCCCCGCGCCTTCACACAAAGTGAGCATCGCCATGAACTGCGCCTGCAAATCGGTGGCGAAGCCGGGATAGGGCTCGGTCATGATGTCGGTGCCTTTCAGGGGCTGGCCGTCGGAACGGCTGACCACGATATCCGCGCCGTCCTCCTCCACGCGCGCGCCCGCGCGCTGCAGCGGGCCGATCAGCGCGGCGAGGTGTTCCGCCCGCGCGCCCTGCAGGCGTAAGCTTCCGCCCGTCATGGTGACGGCGATCATCCAGGTGCCGGTCTCGATGCGGTCCGGCACCACGGCATGGGTCGCGCCGTGCAACGACTTGACGCCGGCGATGCGAATGACGGGCGTGCCCAAGCCTTCGATTCTCGCACCCATCTTGATCAGGCATTCGCCGAGATCGACGATCTCCGGCTCTCTGGCCGCATTGGAAAGCGTCGTTTCTCCTTCGGCCAGCGTCGCCGCCATCATCAGGTTTTCGGTCGCGCCGACGGAGACTTTGGGGAAATGGATCGAAGCGCCCTTTAGTCCGCCGGGGGCGGCGGCGTTGATATAGCCTTGGTCCAGCGTTATATCCGCGCCCATCGCCTTCAGCCCGTCGATATGCAGATCCACGGGCCGCGTGCCGATGGCGCAGCCGCCGGGCAGGGACACCCGCGCCTGATGGAACCGCGCGAGCAGGGGGCCCAGCACCAGGATGCTGGTGCGCATCTTGCGGACGAGGTCGTACGGTGCTTCGTAATCGACGACACCGGAGGCGTTGAGCGCCATCAGGCCGTCCTGCGCTTCGATCGTGCAGCCGAGATGGCGCAACAGATCCGTTTGCGATCGGATATCGCGCAGGCCGTTCGGCATGTTTTCAAGCCTGAGCGTCCCGGATGTCAGCAGCGCCGCGCACATCAGCTTCAGCGCGGAATTCTTCGCGCCGCTGATGCGGATTTCGCCGTTCAGTTTCGCGCCGCCCTGGATGAGGATGCGGTCCATGCCCGATGTCTCCTGTTCAGATTTCCCTCTCACCCGCTCGCGGGGGAGAGGGTCAGGGAGAGGGGGTGTCAGTTCATTCGCAATGGCGGCGACGACGCCTTCCGCATTCTTCATCACATCAGTATTCCAAAATCTCAATACTCTATATCCTTGTTCGGTCAGAAACGCCGTGCGCCGGCCGTCATAATCCTGCCGTTCCGCATGCTGCCCGCCGTCCAGTTCTATCACCAGTTTTTGCGTTGGGCATGCAAAATCGGCGAAATAAGGGCCGATCGGGAACTGGCGGCGGAAGCGGACGCCGAGCCGGTCGGCGCGAAGATGCAGCCACAATTTCTTTTCGGCTTCCGTAGCGTTGGTGCGGAGATCTCTGGCGCGTCTGGTGCTGTTTCTCATGACCCCCTCTCCCTGACCCTCTCCCCCGCAAGGGCGGGTGAGAGGAAATCATTAAAGCCGCGGCAATGTCACGCCCTTTTGCCCCATATACTTGCCGCTGCGGTCCGCATAGCTGACCTCGCAGGGGCTGGAGCCCTTGAAGAACAGGAACTGGGCGATGCCTTCGTTGGCGTAGACCTTCGCGGGCAGGGGGGTGGTGTTGGAGAGTTCGAGCGTCACGTGGCCCTCCCAGCCGGGCTCCAGCGGCGTCACGTTCACGATCAGGCCGCAGCGGGCATAGGTGCTTTTGCCGAGGCAGATGACCAGCACGTCCTTCGGAATGCGGAAA
>JBDHTS010000138.1:0-4136 GCA_039808845.1 Alphaproteobacteria bacterium
GGGAATCTTTCTGGAGTTTTTCCCAGTGCGTTCGATAGCCAAGGCCTGGTCTTCCGAAATTCTGCTGCTGGCTGTAACCGCGGCTTATGCCATGTCGGGATGGCTGGCATCGACCGCGATCGGCCAGCGGGATCGTTTTCACGCGCTGATGTATATCGGCAATGTGGCGTTGTTCAGCGAGGCGCTGTTCTTTTTATTCGTGATCATTTACGGCACATGGCTGATGGCGCTTCTGGCCAGAGACAGGCCATCGAGGCCATTGAGATATCTTAAGGGCCAATTGCTGGCCGGTCCGTTCAACAAGGAACGCTGGCTGCGCGCCGCTCCGGTTTTCTTTGCCGTGATCGTCGTCTTTTCGACCTTCACCAGCATGAAATTCATGATCGCGGCCTTTCATCCTTACAGCTGGGACGAAACATTCGTCCATGCCGACAGGTTTCTGCATTTGGGAACCGATCCCTGGCGTCTGACGATGCATTTTCTGGGACATCCTTTCGTCACATGGATGGTCAACATCGTTTATAATATCTGGCTGCCCGTTCTTTTCATCGTTTTGTACTGGCAACTCTTCTCTCTCAGGAATCCGTCCGCGCGGGCTCAGTTCTTTCTGGCCTTCATCCTCACATGGGCGATAGAGGGCACACTACTGGCCATTCTTTTCTCTTCCGTCGGCCCGTGTTTTCTGGAGCGGCTGGACGGCAACGATTATTACCAGCCGCTGATGGAATACCTGCGCCATGCCGACGGGCAATACAACATCATGGCCCTGCCGACGCAGGACAAGCTCTGGGAGACTTATGTCACCAAGGGCACGATGATCGGCGGCGGCATTTCCGCCATGCCCAGCATCCATGTGGCCACAGCCCTGCTTTATCTGCTGCTGGCGTTGAAGCTGAAACTGAAAACATGGCCTGCATTTGCCTTTTTCCTCGCCATGATTATATTGGGCTCGGTTCATCTCGGCTGGCACTATGCCAGCGACGGCTATGCCGCCATTCTGATCACATTGCCGATCTGGTGGCTGTCCGGCTGGATGGTTCGCATGACGAAGGAGAAATGCAATGTCGCTGATTAAAGAATTTCGTGAATTCGCCATCAAGGGCAATGTCGTCGATCTCGCCATCGGCGTCGTCATCGGCACGGCCTTCGGCAAAATCACGACGTCCCTGGTGAACGACGTCATCATGCCGCCGCTCGGCTACATCATCGGCGATCTGGATTTCAGCGCCTTCGTCCTGACTCTGAAACCCGCGGAGGGCGGGCACCCTGCCGTCACCGTCAATTACGGCATGTTCATCCAGACTCTCCTGAACTTCATGATCATCGCCTGGGCGATGTTCGCCGTGATCAAGGTCATCAATCGCCTGAAGCGCAAACAGGAAGCGGCTCCTATTGAAGAGGCTCCCGCTCCGCCCTCGCGCCAGGAGGTTTTGCTGCAGGAAATCCGCGATCTGCTGGCTGCAAAAAAATAACATATCCCCTCTCCCATAGGGAGAGGGTTGCGCAGTCTTGGCGGAGCGCAGCGGAGCCTAGACGGAGCTGGGTGAGGGGTTGCGATGTTAGGGACATGCGCGCATTGTTTATACACCGTAAACCCTCTCCCACTGCGGCTAAACTCCGCTGCGCTCCGTTAAGCCTCGTTGCCCTCTCCCTTTGGGAGAGGAAATATAGGAGATGTTATGCCCGACGACCCTCTGAAAAACCTTTCCGACAGGATCGCGGGCTTCCGGCAGGAACACACGCCTCAGCCCGGAGCCGATGGCGGAATGAACGCCGGGGCGCAGGCCGGGCTTGAACTGGTCACATCCATCATCGCGGGCGCGCTGATCGGCTGGGGGCTGGACAGCTGGCTGGGGACGAAGCCGTGGCTGTTGATTCTGTTCCTTTTTCTGGGCGTCGGGGCCGGTTTTATGAGCGTTTACCGGATCAACAACAAACTGGACGCTTCCGTCGGATTTGCGGCCTTGCAAAAAGCGCAAAAAACCGCTACAAAACCGCCGGAAACTTCCGACGACGAAGACGATTAAGAAATAAGGAACGCCGTGGCCGACGCTCTGCACCAGTTTGTCATCCAGCCCATAGGACCGGATCTGCAGGTCGCGGGCATGAATCTGGCGTTTACGAACTCCGCGCTCTGGATGGTGATCGCCACGATGCTGTCCGTCGGCATCCTGATGGCCGGCATCCGCAAAAAATCCCTCGTTCCAGGCCGGATGCAGTCCGTGTCCGAGATGTCCTATGAATTTATCGCCAACATGATCCGGGAGAATATCGGCACCGGGGGCATGCAGTATTTTCCCTTGCTCTTTACCGTCTTCTTTATGGTTTTCATGGGTAACAGCCTGGGCCTCGTTCCCTACTCCTTTACCTACACCAGCCATCTGATCGTCACTGCCGCATTGGCTTTGCTGATCTTCATTTGTGTCTGCGTGCTGGGGATCGCTCGCCATGGCGCCCATTTCTTCAGCCTGTTCGTGCCGCCCGGCGTTCCGGCGCTGATGCTGCCGCTGATCGTGCCGATCGAGGTTCTGTCCTTCCTGATTCGTCCTGTCACCCTGTCTGTCCGTCTTTTCGCCAATATGATGGCGGGTCATATTTTACTGAAAGTCATCGCCGGTTTCGCCGTGGCGTTCCTCAGCATGGGTGTCATGGGCGCGACGCTGGGCATTCTGCCGACATTGTTCAATACCGTGCTGATCGGCTTCGAGCTGCTGATCGCTTTCCTGCAGGCCTATGTTTTCACGATCCTGAGCTGCATCTACCTCAAGGACACCGTGGAACTGGAACACTGATAACCACCCCTAACCAAAAAGAAGGACCACCATGGAACTCGAAGCTGTAAAACTCCTCGCCGGCGCGATCGCCCTCATCCCCTTGCTGGGCGTCGGCATCGGTCTCGGCCTGATCTTCTCTTCCTACAACGAAGCCGTGGGCCGCAATCCCGGCGCGGCGGAGCTGCTGGACAAGAAATTCTTCCTGACCTTCGCCCTGACCGAAGCTCTGGCGATTTTCGCCCTGCTGGTTTCGTTCTACCTCGTCTTCGCGTAAGCAGACGCATGAAGCGGTTTCAGGTTTTCGCGATCACACTTTGCCTGTCGCTGGCGGCGTCCCCGTTGCTGGCGGCCGAGCCGGAGCATGGGGAGGAACACGCCTCCGGCGGCCTGCCCCAGTTCGATCCGACCTGGTGGCCCAGCCAGATCTTCTGGCTGACCGTCTGCTTCATTGTGCTCTATGCCGCTTTCGCAAAAAAAGTCCTGCCGGAGATCGGCGGCGTGCTGGAAAACCGCCGCCGCCATATCGAAGGCAATATTGTGGAAGCCGAACGCCTGAAAACCCAGGCCGAGGCCGCGCAGAAAGCCTATGAGCAGGGACTGGAAAACGCCCGCCAGGAAGCCTCGCGCGCCGTGGCGGAAGCCAGCGAGGCCGTCAAGGCGCACACCGAACGGCAAAGCCAGGCCTTCCGCGAAACGATGGATGCCCGTGTGGCCGCGCTGGAGGAAAACCTGCGCCGGGCGCATACGGATGCCATGGCCGACATGAACCGCATCGTCGCTGAAGTGGCCAGCGAGGCCGCGCGCAAGATCGTGGGGATCTCCCTGGATCCCAAGAAGGCGCGGACGGTCGTCGAATCCCTGAACAGGCGGGAGGCCGCGTAAGATGATGGAATGGCTGAACGATGCCCATAACTGGGTTGCCCTGTCCTTCCTGGTGTTCTGCGCCCTCGCCTGGGTACTGGGCCGCAAGCCCGTCGAGCAAAAGCTGGATGGGCGGATCGAACTGATCCGCAAGGAAATTGAAACCGCCGAAACGCTGCGCCGCGAGGCGCAGGCCGTTCTGACCCAGTATAAAAAACAACAGCAGGAAGCCTCGGCCGAAGCGAAACGTATTGTCGAGCACGCGCGTCAGGCTGCCGCCGAAATCCGCCGCGCGGGCGAGGAAGCGCTTGCCGCAACCGCCCTGCGCCAGGAACGCCAGATGGAAGACCGCTTGAAGCGCATGGAAGAAAACGCCCTGAACGAGATCCGCGCCTATGCGGCGGAACTGGCCGTCAAGGCGACCGCCGAAATCATCGCCGCCCATATGGATGAACAGACCAACGCGCGCCTGGTGGACGAGTCGATTAGAGAGCTTGCGAC
>JBDHTS010000139.1:0-3931 GCA_039808845.1 Alphaproteobacteria bacterium
GCATCACCAAAATACCCGGCGATTTCGCGCGGCAGGAGATGGCGGACGCGCCCTGGTATCACGAAATGCAGAGGCTGGGGTACAATTACCGCGCCAGCGACATCAACTGCGCCCTCGGCCTGAGCCAACTGGGCAAGCTCGATTTCTTCTGCGCCGAGCGGCGGAAGCTGATGGCGCTTTACCACGAAAAACTCGCGCCTCTGGCCCCGCTCCTGCGCATGGCGGAACTGTCCGGTTTCTGCGACCCGGTTTTTCACCTCAACGCCGCCCTGATCGATTTCACGCGGGCGGGGATCACGCGCGCCGCCCTTATGAATGACCTGAAAGACGCGGGCATCGGCACCCAGGTGCATTACATCCCGGTTTATCATCATCCGTACTATCGGGAAATTAGTCTCAACCAGCAGCCTCTCCCAGGCGTGGAAGCCTATTATGACCGCGTCCTTAGCCTGCCGCTCTTTGTTGGCATGACAGCGGAAGATGTATCTTATGTCTATGATAATCTTGCGGTTTTGCTGACTAAAAAGGAAAAACTATTATATTGTGGACAGCAAAACAGGTAATTTTTATAATTCGGCTAATTCCTTACACTGAAAATGAAAGAGATAGCTATGTCTGAGCCGATCAGCTTAAGAGGCCACACTATAAGCCCGGGAAGAAAGCCGCTCATATTGGCGGAATATACACGCAAACCTGCACGCGATGGTTCCGGTAATCTTGCGGTTGCAACCCCTCAAAATTATAGTGATATGATCGATGCTCATGCAATGAGCGGAGTCGAAGGCGTTGTCTTTCATATCTATGATGCAGGCAGCATGACTGTCCCCGGCGCCACCCTGATAACACCTGCAGGGGCTTCACTTGACCTCCATCAGATATATCAAGGCGTGGAAACACCATGGAACTGGGATGTTGTAACCCAGAAAAGCCTGGCCGACCGCGCTCATGACAAGGGCATGGCTGTCATCGTTATGGCGGAATGCAAACGCGGACTGGCCATGGCCAGCGCAATCGGTGCAGATGCCCTTAAGATGCATGCCAATGCATTAAACGACTGGGATCTTTTAAAAAGTGCGGCAGCTTTAGGAAAACCGCTTTTTCTGCTTACCGCAATGGCCACTAAACAGGACATACAGGATGCACTGGCCGTCATCCCGGATACGACACCAGTCATCCTGATGTATGGCGCGCCCGGACTTCCTTCCATTGAAAGCCATACCTATCTTGATACTATTGCAGATATGAGATCTGCCTTTGGCCGAGCTGTCGGCTTTGCCGATCACACACCGGGCTTTGACGCCTCTTTGGGAGCCATAGGGGCAGAAGCGCAAGTTGTCGAGAAACTGGCGACCATAGATGCAATGCCTAATGGCATGGCTTTGAGTTTTGCAGATATTGAAGCCCTTGTTCAACAGACTGCGGCAGGAATGACGATCCATTATGGTGAACCAGGCGTTCAATATCCTGGTGATAATGCAGCCGTGGCGAATACTTTCGCGCCACGCATTCTTGCCGCTCAAAGCGATATCAGGGATGGCGAGCCTTTGACTCTTGGCTTTAATCTTCGCACGATCCGTGGCCCGCGGGACATTAACGGCATGCCGACAGTAAGCGCCAAGCATGATCTGGGCGGCCAGACCGCACAGCGTGACATGCCTGCCAATACCATTCTCGTTCAACAGGATCTTCGTCCGTAAGGTTTATAGACATGCCAGCCAAAACGGCCGTCTCCGGCCCTTACCCCGCCAACAACAAATGGAGCCGGAGCCAGCAATTGCTGGAACGGGCGCTGCGGACGATCCCGATCGGGTCGCAGACGTTCAGCAAAAGCCATCTGCAGATGCCGAAGGACAACGCGCCGCTGTTCATGGAGCGCGGCAAGGGCGCGCGCGTCTGGGACGTGGACGGGAATGAATATGTCGACTGCATGATGGCGCTGGCGCCGATCATCCTCGGCTATTGCGACCCCGACGTCGACGAGGCGATCCGGGCGCAGCTGGACAGGGGCATCTGCCTGTCCATGCCGACGACGCTGGAGATGGAATGCGCGGAACGGATGGTGGACCTGATCCCCTGCGCCGACATGGTGCGGTTCGGGAAAAACGGATCGGACGCGACCTCGGCCTGCGTACGGCTGGCGCGCGCCTATACGAAGCGCGACAAGGTCATCGTCTGCGGCTATCACGGCTGGCATGACTGGTATATCGGATCGACGACGCGGAAGCTGGGCGTGCCGAAGGCCGTATGCGACCTGACCTTCAGCGTGCCGTATAACGATATCGAGGCGCTCAAAAAGGCGTTCGAGCTGTTCGGCGCGGATATCGCCGCCGTGACGATGGAACCGATGAATGCGGTCAAGCCGAACCCCGGCTATCTGGAAGAGGTGCGCGAGATCACCAAAAAATACGGCGCGCTGCTGGTGTTCGACGAGGTGGTGACCGGGTTCCGCTACGACCTCGGCGGCGCGCAGACGCGGTTCGGCGTCACGCCCGATCTCGCGGCCTTCGGCAAGGCCATGGGGAACGGCATGCCGCTCTCCGCCGTCACGGGACGCGGCGACATCATGAAAATGATGGAAGACATCTTCTTCTCCGGCACGTTCGGGGGCGAGGCGCTGTCGCTTGCCGCCTGCATCGCCGTGATCGACAAAATGAAGCGTGAGCCGGTGATCGAGCACCTGAAAACCATGGGGCAGTCGGTGCAGGACGGGCTGGCCGTCCTCATTAAAAAGCATAACCTTGACGAGGTGTTCAGCATCATCGGGCAGGACTGCCTCGGCTATCTGGCGGCGAAGGACTACAACGGCACGCGCGGCCTCGCCATCCGCACCATGCTGCTGCAGAAAATGATCGACCAGGGCGTGCTGACCATCGGCGCGATGACCATGAGCTACGCCTTCCGCGACGCGGAGAAGCAAAAGGTCCTGGACGCGGCGGACAAGACCTTCGCCTATATCCGCGAGATGCTGGACAAGGGCGACGTCGAAAACCGCATGGACGTGCCGGTGATCGAGCCGATCTTTACGGTGCGGAAGATTTAATCTTCTCCCTCCCCCTGAGGGGGAGGGCCGGGGTGGGGGGTTCACGAATCCTTGGTTTTGTGCTTAAAGCCCTCAGTCTGTAAACCCTCCCCCAACCCCTCCCTCAGGGAGGGGCTTGTAGCGAAGATGGCAAGTTTTGAGCCCATGATCCTGTTCCGCACCGAGGCCGCGACCGACATCGGCTTTGCCCATTTGAACCGCTGCCTGATCTTGGCGGCAACATTGAAAGGCAACGGCAGACATTGCATTTTTGCGGTCGCAGACGACGATAAAGCACAAGCCGAGCGGGTTCGGCAGGCCGGATTTGATATGGCATCCATTCCCGCCGCCGATTTATACGTTCATGAAATCCGGCATTATCCGCAAGGCATCGATATGGTCTTCACCGACCTGCAGCATGCGCGCAGCATTGCCGATCCGTCACGGCTTCTGGCCTTGCTCCAGGCCCTGAAAAACGCGGGCCATAAAACCGTTTTCCTGGACGCCCTGTTCGACGAGGCGTTCCGGCATAGGGATGCGCCGCGTCTTTACGCTTATGTGCAGCCCTATGTCGGCGCGGAGCGGGACACGCGGCCCGCCTGCGACCGCTGGCTGACCGGCGCGCCCTACGCCATCATGGCCGAAGCCTATCGCGGCCAGCCTTCCAAAAAAATCGCGGAGGCGGCCCGCAACATCCTGATCACCTTCGGCGGGGCCGACCCGCAGGAACTGACGGCAACGGTTCTGGAGGCCCTGGGCCGGCGCGGCGGTCAGACAATCCGCGCCATCGAAGGCCCTTATTTTTCCGAAGCGCACAAAATCCGCCTGCGCGGTATCGCGGCGGCTACAGGAGCGGAAGTGATGAATGCCCAACAGGCCATGCTGCCGCATTATCACTGGGCGGATATCGCC
>JBDHTS010000140.1:0-3906 GCA_039808845.1 Alphaproteobacteria bacterium
GACCGGCACGCCCAGAACGGGCAGGGTCGTCAGACTCGCGACCATGCCGGGGAGATGGGCGGCGCCCCCCGCGCCGGCAATAATGACTTTGAGGCCTCGTTCCGCTGAGCCTTTTGCATAGCTGACCATACGGTCCGGCGTGCGATGCGCCGAGACGATTCTGGTTTCGTGGGGAACAGACAATTCGTCAAGGATGAGGGACGCCTCTTTCATCGTGTCCCAGTCGGACTGGGAGCCCATGATAATGCCTATGACTGGATGACTGGATGACTGGATGACTGGACGATTGGAGCTTTTCTTTCTAGTCATCTCATCATCCAATTAAGCGATGATGTCCGGCAAAAGATTGGATTCTATCTTTTGAATCATATCCTTAAGCGTCAATTTGCGTTTTTTCAGGCGCTGCATCTGGATGAAATCCACGGGCTGGCGGGACAGCATACGGTCGATAATCTCATCCAGGTCACGGTGTTCCTGTTTGAGTTCGCTCAGTTTTTCGCGAAGATCTTCTTCGTCTTCCATAGTGGGCAAGCCGTGTTCCAGTCCAAGGTTTTTGATAATAGCAGATAGCGCCTTGTTTGATAATAAGAATTGTATTTTGCGCCAGATGTTTTAATTTCAGGTGAATCGTATACCCTGATTGTACGATTTTATGGAAAAATCAAAGTGCTGAAATAAAAGGTCAATACAGCCATGGCTAATAAAAGAATCGCAATTCTGACAAGTGGCGGAGATTGCGCCGGCCTCAACGCCGTGATCCGCGCCGCCGTGCATCGCGCGCATCTGCTGGGCTGGGAAACCGTCGGCATCCTGAACGGCACGGCTGGATTGCTGCGCGATCCGCCGGCTTTCCGCATTCTTCATCCCAATGATCTGACCGGCACGGTCATGCGCATGGGCGGAACGATCCTGGGAACGACCAACCGCGGAAACCCGTTCGCTTTTCCGATGAAGGACGGATCGACCCGCGACCTGTCCGGGAAGATCATCGAGGGATTCAAGGAGCTGGGCGTCGAATCGATCATCGGCATCGGTGGCGACGGCAGCTTCGCCATCCTCAAGAAGCTGGCCGATCAGGGCGGCCTGAACATGGTCGGCATCCCGAAGACCATCGATAACGACCTGGGCGCCACGGAGACGTCCGTGGGCTTCGACACGGCGGTCGCGGTGGCCACCGAGGCCCTGGATCGGCTGCAGCCGACGGCGGCCAGCCATGACCGGGTCATGGTTCTGGAAGTCATGGGGCGCGACGCGGGTCATATTGCGCTGTCGGCCGGCATCGCGGGCGGTGCCGATGTCATCCTGATTCCCGAAGTGCAGTATAAAATTGAAAATATCGCGCGTAAAATTCAGGAATTGAAGGAGGGCGGGCGCAACTTCGCCCTGGTGGTCGTTTCCGAAGCCGTCAAGACGGAAGGCGGCGACAAGCGCGAGATCATATACGAAGGCGGGGAAACCCGCTACGGCGGTATCGGCCATTATCTATGCGACAAGATCGCGGACATGACCGGGTCCGAAACGCGGGTCACCGTTCTGGGGCACGTTCAGCGCGGCAGCCAGCCGACCTATAACGACCGTCTGCTGGCGTCGGCTTTGGGCGTGCGCGCCGTGGACCTGATCAAGGAAGGAAAATTCGGGCGCATGGTCGCCTGGCAGAACCGGCAGGTGACGGATGTCGCCATCGAGGACGCCATCAAGGCCTACCAGCAGGTGGATTTGAACGGTACTTTGGTGCATACTGCAAGGGCGTTGGGAATATCCCTGGGGGATGAATAAATGCTTTATGTGCAGCAGTCGCTGACTCCGGGAGAAGAGCTGCTGCATATCGGCCATTTTCACTGGATGTATACGCTTTCCGCCATTCTCTGGATTCTCTGGGGCGTTCTGGGCGCCGTTCTCTTGCTGGGCGGCGCGATTTATATCAGGGGCATGCTGGGATACGACGCTGCTTACCAGGGCATGATCGAGGCCGTCCGCGCGCTTCATCCCGCCATTCGTATCGGCGCTTTTTTTATCATGGTTTTCGGCTTGCTCAAGTTTGCGACGATGATGATCATCAAGGCGACCACGGAAATGGCGGTGACGACGTCGCGCATCGTCTACAAGCGCGGACTCGTCGCCCGTTACGTGGGAGAGATGAGCGTCGACCGCATCGAGGGAATCAATGTTTTGCAAAGCGTATGGGGCCGGATTCTCAATTACGGACGGCTCATGGTGCGGGGCATGGGGGTCGGGGAGGTGACGCTGCCGACCATCGCGGATCCCATCGCCTTTCGCAGGGCTATTGAAAGGGCAAAGATGAAATGATCGAACGAACGCCAAAACCGGCCAGAGCGGCAAAAGCCGATGCGAGGACGGCTGCAAGGGACAATATCTCATCCATGCTGCAGCCAGGAGAAACGCTCGTCAGGCTGGCGAGGATTTCCGGCGGCATTTACTGGAAGAGCGTCGCCGTTCTGATTCTGGCGCTAATCGTCATGACCAGCGTGATCCTGTTCAATCTGGGCCTGTTTTTGCTGCTGGTGGCGGCGATCATGGCGGCCCACGCCTATCTCACCAAGCATTATCTCATCCTGGCATTGACCGATAAGCGCGTCCTGGTGCGGCAGGGTATTCTCAACCTCGATACCGTCCAGTTGCGCTTCAACCGGATTGAAAGCGTCGAACTGGAATGGAGCATCCCCGGACGCCTCCTCAATTATTCCGTGGTCGTGCTGACGGGAACGGGGAGCCGGATCGCCGTCATCCCGTTCATCGCCGACGGGCCGCAGTTCCGCAAGGATCTGGACGAGCGGCTTTATGCCGACGAGAACAAGGCCGAGCGCGTGGTCGTCGTCGGCACGGAACAGGCCGCTGCTCCCGTGGCGCCGCCGCCGTCGCAGCCGCCCGCGCCGCTGGAATAATAGACGGAATCTCTTCACAAGCTGGCCATATTTGCGTTTTATACAGCCGCAATGCGCATTGCGGCAAAGGAAACAGGAGTTCAGAGCATCATGCAGAGCGATAAAAAAGCCCATAAGGGCGGCTGGGACAAATCCAGGCTGGTCAGCCGTTACGTGACGGAAGGGCCGAAAAGCGCGCCGCACCGCGCCTATTATTACGCCATGGGGCTGACCGAGGAGGAAATCCATCAGCCGCTGGTGGGGGTGGCGACATGCTGGAACGAGGCCGCTCCCTGCAACATTGCCCTGTCGCGCCAGGCGCAATCCGTCAAGAAAGGCGTTCAGGTCGCCGGGGCGACGCCGCGCGAATTCACGACGATTACGGTGACCGACGGCATCGCCATGGGGCATGAAGGCATGCGGTCGTCGCTGGTCAGCCGGGAGGTCATCGCCGATTCCGTGGAACTGACCATGCGGGGCCATTGCTACGACGCCCTGGTCGGGCTGGCCGGATGCGATAAATCCCTGCCGGGGATGATGATGGCCATGGTGCGGCTGAACGTTCCCAGCGTGTTCATGTATGGCGGCTCGATCCTGCCGGGGAATTTCAGGGGCAAGGATGTCACCATTATCGATGTGTTCGAAGGCGTGGGGCGGCATGCGACGGGCGAGTTTTCCGACGGCGATCTCCATGAAATGGAATGCGTTGCGTGCCCGTCGGCAGGGGCCTGCGGCGGTCAGTTCACGGCCAATACCATGGCTTGTGTCTCCGAGGCGATCGGCCTGGCCTTGCCGGGATCGGCCGGCGCCCCGGCGCCGTATGAGTCGCGCGATGAATATGCCGCAGCTGCCGGCGCCGCGGTAGTCGAATTGATCCGCAATGGCGGGCCGCGTCCACGCGATATCGTCACGCGCAAAGCTCTGGAAAATGCCGCGGCAATCGTGGCTGCGACCGGCGGCTCGACCAATGGCGCGCTGCATCTGCCCGCGATTGCGCATGAGGCAGGGATCGATTTCGACCTTC
>JBDHTS010000141.1:0-3873 GCA_039808845.1 Alphaproteobacteria bacterium
CGTTTCTGACGGTCCGTCAGGCTCATTGAGGCGTGGAAAGAACAGCGCAGGCCACGCGGTCGCCAGAGTCGCCCGCCGGCTGGGTGGCATAATCGTCGGCCTTGGCATGGATCATCAGGGAGCTTCCGTCTTTATCCTTCAGGTCCGCGAGCCTGGCATCGTCAAGAAAATATTCGGCCTTACCGGTTCTGTCAGCGCCAACCCACAGATTGGGAAGATCCCCGAAATGGATGTCGTCGCCGTTCTTGTATCCGTGTTTTTCATCATCGTGCATGGCATGGCTGCCCGCCGCCTTGAATCCTTCGGCGGCATCGGCGCAGGCGCCCGCGCCGTGAATATGCAGGCCGTGCCAGCCGGGCTCCAGCCCTTCCGCCTCGATACGCACGAGCAGACCCTCGCCCATCGGCGTCACTTCCGCGTAGCCGGCGGGCTTGCCATCTTTCCCGGTAAAATCGCCCTTCAGCGCGGAGTCCTGCGCCAGGGCAGGCATGGAAGAAAGAGCAAGAACCGCGCAGGCGAACAGCAGGGATATTCTGGACATATCGGGCTCCTTTAACCGGTTGCCGGAATCGCTTTCACCTCTAAACTATGCTATCCGGGTTGCATGGCCAACGCCGAAAAACAGGAAAACGTTCATGAGAAACATCAGGGGCGGCCCTTCGTGCTCGATCCCCTGTTCCGGCCCCTGACCACCCTGCCCGGCATCGGCCCGCGCAATGGCAAACTGCTGGAGAAACTGATCGGCGGGCCGAAACTGCTGGATATCCTGTTCCACAAGCCCGTGGATGTGATCGACCGGCGCTTTTCACCGAAAATCGCGGAGGCGCAGGATGGGCAGATCGTCACCCTGACTGTTCGTGTGCAGAAGCATTTCCCCAACGAGCGCCGCAACCAGCCTTACAAAGTCTGGTGCACGGATGAAACCGGGACGATCACGCTGGTCTTTTTTCACCCGCATCCGGATTACCTGCAACGGCACCTGCCCGAAAACGCGACCGTCGTGGTCAGCGGCCGGATGGAGCATTACGTCGGCAAGGCGCAGATGACGCATCCGGACGCCATCGGCATGCCGGAGGATTTCAACACCATCGCCACGGTGGAGCCGGTTTATCCGCTGACCGCCGGCCTGACGAACAAGGCGGTGCGGAAGGCTGTCGCGGGGGCGCTGAATGCCGTTCCCGATTTGCCGGAATGGCAGGACGCCGCGTTCAAAAAGCGAAACAAATGGCCGGATTTCAAAGATGCGCTCCACGCCCTCCACCTCTCTTTTCCCTCTCCCCGGGGGGGAGAGGGAATATATTGAGCGCCTTGCTTATGACGAAATGCTGGCGAACCAGCTGGCGCTCACACTAATGCGGCACAAGAATAAAAAGCAGAATGGACGCAACTTCAAGGGCAATGGCGGCCTTCGTCAAAAACTGCTGTCCGCCCTGCCCTTTGCCCTGACCGGCGCGCAGAAGCGGGCGCTGGACGAGATTTATGCCGACATGGCCACGCCGCATCGCATGCTCCGGCTTCTGCAGGGCGACGTGGGCAGCGGCAAGACAATCGTGGCTGCGCTGGCCATGCTGAACGCCGTGGAATGCGGCGCGCAGGCCGCGCTGATGGCGCCGACGGAAATCCTGGCGCGCCAGCACGCGGAAAGCCTCAAACCCTGGCTGGACGCGGCGGGCGTTCCCTTTACCGTTCTGACAGGACGGGACAAAGGCAAGGCGCGGGAAACCCTGCTCCGCAAGATCGCGGACGGAGAATGCCGCATCGTCATCGGCACCCATGCCCTGTTCCAGGACGATATCGCCTTCGCCGATCTGGGCCTGGCGGTGATCGACGAGCAGCACCGGTTCGGCGTTCAGCAGCGGCTGCGCCTGTCGGCGAAAGGCAAGGGCGTGGACGTTCTGGTGATGACGGCGACCCCCATTCCCCGCACGCTGGAAATGACCGCCTATGGCGATATGGATGTCAGCCGCCTGAACGAAAAGCCGCCGGGGCGGAAGCCGGTCGATACGCGGCTGATCCCGCAGGACAGGCTGGACGCCATGATCGAGGGACTGGCGCGCCGCATGCAGGCCGGGGCGCGAGCCTATTGGGTCTGTCCGCTGGTTGAGGAATCCGAGCTGATCGACCTGGCAGCGGCGGAAGCCAGATATGAGATCCTGCAGGCCCGTTTTGGCGCCCGCGCAGGGCTGATCCATGGACGCATGAAGCCGGATGAGAGGGACACGGTGATGCAGGCCTTTGCCAAGGGTGAAAAGACCCTGCTGGTCGCCACCACGGTTATCGAGGTTGGCGTCAACGTGCCGGAAGCGACGGTCATGGTGATCGAGCATGCCGACCGTTTCGGCCTGGCCCAGCTGCATCAGCTGCGCGGCCGTGTGGGCCGGGGCGCCGACGCGTCCTATTGCTTTCTGGTCTACGGAACACCGGTTTCGGAAACCGCCAAGGCCCGCCTGACCCTTATGCGGGATACGGAGGACGGCTTCCTGATCGCCGAAAAAGACCTGGAACTGCGCGGATCGGGCGATATCCTCGGTACGCGGCAGAGCGGTGACCAGGGATTCCGCCTCGCCGAACTCCCCGCCCATACCGAACTCCTGGCCGCCGCCCGCGACGACGCCCGCCTGATCCTCGAAAAAGACCCGGAACTGCAGACGGAACGGGGACGGGCCTTGAGAACGCTGCTCTATCTCTTCGAAAAGGATCAGAGTATTCGTTATTTGAGGTCTGGCTAGCAACGCTGTCATCCTTCGCTTCGCTCAGGATGACAGCACAGCTTATGAAGCCCTCTCAGGCGGCGTGATAATCCCGCCGGAAACGATCAGCTTGATCGCCTCCTCCACCGTCATGTTCAGAACGGTCAGATCCTTGCGGGGGACCAGGAGCATGAAGCCGGAGGTCGGGTTCGGGGTGAAGGGGCGGAAGACGTTCACCACCTCGCTGTCCGACATGGTCTGCACCTTGCCTTTCAGCGTGCCGGTCACGAAGCCGATGGCCCAGATGCCGGGGCGCGGATATTCGAACAGAACGACCTCGCGGAACGCCGTCGACTGGCTGGTCATCAGCGTCTGGAATATCTGTTTGAGCGCGCCGTAGATGATGCGGATCACCGGCATCCGCGCGAACAGGTAATCCGACAGCCAGACCACGATCCTGCCGATTACGTTCCCGGCCAGCCACCCCACGAGGATAAAGAACGCGATCGCGACGATCAGGCCGATGCCGGGGATCGTCGTGTGCGGATGATACGCGGGCGGCAGAAGATCCGTCACATGACGGTCCATGAACCGCAGGAAGACATAGGTCAGATAGACGGTGATCGCCACCGGCGCCGTGACCAGAACACCCGCGAAAAAATACGTCCGCAGCCGCGAAAAAAAACTGCGGTGCAGGGAAACCACCTGGCTTTTGATCTGCTGCGGCGAAGGGGGTTTGAGTGGTGTTATCATGCAGCTATCATAAATTTTTATTGACTAAGCACAAGATGCCGTTAATTAATATGAAAAACATGAGATGTAAAGATAATGGCTACATGCATACAAAGGTTTTATTATTTCTCTCAAGCTGAAGCCGACCGCAATGGCTGTAATGTCATAGTTGTACAAAATCCTACAGACTCATCAACATACGAGATAAGATACACAAGTTCCTCTGACCGTTATTCTGCCCCTAATGGTTTAGGAATTGTCTTTGCAGGAGCATGCGATCCGGAAGAAATTGTATTTTATGCTAAATGCATGCCCATAAGCCAAATCAGTTCCACAGCACAGCCAAAGCCTGCTAACGCCGCTTTTTTGGAACTTGGCGTTCACTATCATTGATTAAAAACATGGTGACCGCGGTGGGATTCGAACCCACGACCACCTGATTAAAAGTCAG
>JBDHTS010000142.1:0-3857 GCA_039808845.1 Alphaproteobacteria bacterium
TGGAAGAACCGGAAAACCGCGCGGAGGCGTTCAAAACCCGCTTCCGCGAGTCCGGCTGGCAGGGCGTCTGGGAAAACGGCATCTACGATTTCCACCATTTCCACACCAAGGGCCACGAAGCCCTCGGCATCGCCAAGGGCCATGTCCGCGTGCTGCTCGGCGGCGAAACGGGAAAGACGGTCAAGCTGAACGCGGGCGATCTCGCGATCCTCCCCGCCGGGACCGGGCACAGGAATGTCGGCGCCAGCGGCGACCTGACCGTCATCAGCGCCTACCCGCCCGGCCAGTCCGGCGATATCTGCCGTAGCGTTCAGGATGTGCCGGATGCAAAGGAACGGATCGCCGCATTGCCTTTGCCAGAAACCGATCCGTTTTTTGGACGAAGCGGCCCGCTGTTTTCGGTCTGGTTAAAAACGTTCTGATCCGGTTGTTTTGCTATACCGGATACCCAAGCCTGACATGCATACCGGGATCAAAGCCAATACCTTGGCCGAAATTATTATTCTTCAGTGAATGTCTTAAAAAGCCGGCTGTAAGACTGTCGCGCCATTCAAGACCTTCATAACAGGGCAGAAGGCGCAAAGCCGTTTCCTGCGTATCGCGAAGCGTTGCTTTTCCCTCGCAATAAGCGCGAAGGGTTCGCGCCATCTCAAGCTCGGGAACCAGAAAACCGCTGTCATTTCGAAGATCCTCAATATCCTGCCGGAGAACAGGATTGTAAATTATGTGACTGCCTGTTTTTAACGCTTCAACAGCATTTTCAAAGTGCGCTAAATCCTGCCCTATCTCTTCACATACAGTATGCATTAACTCCATGAATTGCAGAGCCCGAGGATGGTCTTCCGCATCCGCGCTTAGATCTCCTGTGCCTTCAAAAAGAATTCTTTGCACAGGCGCAATGCTTACGAAAAAAAGATATTCCGGATCACTGACACGAAACTGGCCGTTTATGACAGCATCCATGACCTCAGGCGAGTACCCAAGCCAGCATATATAGGCAAAAGGCATATGACGCACAGGAGATGACGGGCTTTCACAATGAAAATGGCCAGTTAAATCAGGCAAATTATCCATGGATTTTCTCAGTACCTACTTGAGTATATTTCCATATACTATAAATTGTTTAGATTTGTCATGCTTTTTTCTGCTGCTGTAGTTGCGCCAGCACCTCTAGCTGCCCCGGCAGCGCATACGCCCATTTCGTCACGTCCCCCGCGCCCAGGCAGATGACGAAATCGCCGGACCGCGCAACGTCCGCGACCATCCCCGCCAGAGCGTCCGGACCGGGCAGCTCCCGCACATCGCGGTGCCCGTGGCGGCGGATGCCTTCGGCCAGGCTCGCCTTGTCCGCACCCTCAATCATATCCTCCCCCGCCGCATAGACGTCGGCGACGATCACCGTGTCGGCGTCGTTGAAGCAGGTGCAGAACTGGTCGAACAGGATGGAGAGGCGCGTGTAGCGGTGCGGCTGCATCACGACGACGATGCGCCCGTCCGTTCCCGCCACCACGTCGCGCGCGGCGCGCAGGACGGCGGCGATCTCCACCGGGTGATGGCCGTAATCGTCGATCACGCTCACGCCGTTCGCCTCGCCGGTCTTGGTGAAGCGCCGCTTGACGCCGCCGAAACCGGCCAGCGCCTTTTTCATCAGCGGCACGGGCATTTTCATTTCCTGCGCGATGGCCAGCGCCGCGAGGGAGTTCTGCACGTTGTGCCGCCCTGGCATGGGCAGGCGCACGTCTTTCAGCGTCACATCATGACCGTCATAGGCGATGACGACATCGTAGGTCGATCCTTCCGCGTCGGGCCGGATATTCACCGCCCGCACGTCCGCCTGCGGGTTCATGCCATACGTAATGATACGCCGGTCGCGGACCTGGCTGACCAGCGCCTGCACCTCCGGATGGTCGGTGCACAGCACGGCGAAGCCGTAGAACGGGATATTCTCGACATACTGGCGGTAAGCGTCGCGCACCTCATCGAAGCTGGCGTAATGGTCCATATGCTCCGGGTCGATATTGGTCACGACCGTCACGGTGGCAGGCAGGCGCGTAAACGTCCCGTCCGACTCGTCGGCTTCGACGACCATCCAGTCGCTCTGACCGAAGCGGGTGTTGGTGCCGTATTTGTTGACGATGCCGCCGTTGATGACGGTCGGGTCGAACCCGCCCTCCTCCAGCATCGCGCCGATCATGGTGGTGGTGGTCGTCTTGCCGTGCGTGCCGCCGATGGCGGCCGCCCATTTCAGGCGCATCAGTTCCGCCAGCATCTCCGCCCGCCGCACGACGGGCAGTTTCAGGGCCCGCGCCTCCAGCAGTTCGGGGTTGTCGGGCTTGATGGCGGAGGACACGACCACGACGTTCACAGGGTTGCCGTCCGTATCGTTCAGGTTTCCGCCCTTATGGCCGATATGGATGAAAATCCCCTTGGCCTTCAGCCGCTGGACGTTCGCGCTTTCCGCGATGTCCGACCCCTGCACGCGGTAACCCATGGTGTGCAGGATCTCCGCGATCCCGCTCATCCCGATCCCGCCGATCCCGACGAAATGCAGCGTGCCGATATCGAGGGGCATGGAGCGCATCGGGTCAGCCCTGTTCTTCCACAGCATGGATATACCCGATTTTCTTCTTTCCCGTTGCCGACGGCTGCATCAGGTGGCGCAGGGCGTCGAAGACGGCCGCGAACTGGCCGTCGTATTTACTTTCCACGGCATCGATGCGCCTGCTCAGGTCTTTATGAGAGATCATCGCCTCCCGCATCCGCACGAAGGCGCGCATGATGGCGATATTCACTTCCACGGCCTGCTTGCTGCGGAGAACGCTGGACAGCATGGCGAGGCCCTGTTCGGTGAAGGCGTATGGTGCGCGCCTCAACCCCATTTTTGCCGCGGGATTGGAAGTCACAATTTGTGACCTCCAGTCCTCCAGCTCGTCTTTCGTCAGTTGAAACATGAAGTCAGGCGGAAAACGTTCCTTATTGCGGCTTACGGCCTGGTTAAGGGTTTTGGTCTCGACGCCGTATAACCGTGCCAGATCATGATCCAGCATGACCTTGATATCGCGGATCATATGGACATGCCGTTCTATGATATGCGGCGCAAGTTGTGGCTTTTTTGACATGGATCTTTTTGTCACGCGAACAGGAACAAGTCAAGAACACAGGACCGGACAGATTGCCTGATCATCCTTCAGAGTCTTAACGTTTCAGCCATCCCGCATATAGGACAGATCCACGCTCTTGTCTTCCTTCTCCCACCCGCTGGCGAGGGCGGTGACGAGATTGCCCAGCCGCCGCGCGGCATCCGGCCTGCCACAGCTTCTGGCCGCCTCCGCCGCGCGGAACAAAGTCTGCGGGCTTTGCAGGAAGGTCTCGATCCGGGCCAGAAGCGCCTCCTCGGTGAAGCCGTTCTGGGTCATCACCCAGCCGCCGCCCGCGTCGGCGATGGCGTCGGCGTTCATCTTCTGCTGCTGGTCGCCATGGTAGGGCGCGGGCACGAAGATGGCGGGCCGCCCCGCCGCCGCGATTTCCGCCACGGTCGACGCGCCGGAGCGGCAGATCACCAGGTGGCATTGCGACAGGATTTCCGGCACGTCGTTGAAGAACGTGTCCAGCCGCGCCTTGATGCCCGCCTTCGCATAAGCGGTTCGCACGTCTTCCAGGTCCTCCGCCCGGCATTGCTGGGAGACGTCGAGCCGGTTGCGGTAGGCGACGGGAAGACGCGCCAGCGCTTTCGGCACGATCTCGGCCAGGACATGTGCCCCGAGCGACCCGCCCATGATGAACAGGCGCAGCGGCCCGTCGGGCTGCAGGATCGGATAGGGCTTGGTGCAGAGCGACGCGATCTCCTCCCGCACCGG
>JBDHTS010000143.1:0-3817 GCA_039808845.1 Alphaproteobacteria bacterium
TCCCCGCCTATGCGCTTCTGGCTGGAGGGTTCTTTCTCCATGCCGGGGGGATTGCCGTTCGCATGTTCATTCTGCAGCGTCCGCCGATTGCGACACTTTATGAATCGATCATTTTCGCCGGATTTATAGCCGTTGCCCTGTCGTTGCTTGCCGGACGCGGAAAAGGCGGCGCGATGTTTCTTCTGGCCGGCTCCTGCGCCGGGATTGTGCTGCAGACAATCGGCCTGGCCTATGCGGCGGACGGGCGGTCGATGGGCACGCTGACCGCCGTTCTGAACACGAATTTCTGGCTGGCGACGCATGTGGTGATGGTGACGTCGGGCTACGGCTTTTGCCTGATCCTTGGACTGATGGCGCATATCGATATCGTGCAGCGCCTGTTCGTGCCCGGATCGCGGCGGCCGGAAGCGATTCTGAAGGCGCTGACAGTATGCAGCCTTGCCGCGCTGTTTTTCGCGGCGACGGGAACAATCCTCGGCGGTATCTGGGCCGATCAGTCCTGGGGCCGTTTCTGGGGATGGGATCCCAAGGAAAACGGCGCGCTTCTGGTCGTGCTCTGGCTTCTCTGGCTATTGCACGGGCGGTTTTCCGGCGTTCTGAAACCGTTGTCCTTCACGCTGTGCGCCGCCCTGACCACGGTGATCGTCGCCCTGTCCTGGTTCGGCGTGAATCTTCTCAATGTCGGGCTGCATTCCTATGGCTTTACCGACAACATCGCCGTCAATCTCGGCCTGTTCGTCACGGCGGAACTTCTTTTTGCAGGCACGGGATGGGTTGCGCTGACGCAGCGTGGGAAGAAACAGGCATGAAGCTGAAAGTCCTTGTCCTGACCTTGATTGCATTCATCGGAATTCTGGCCGTTCTCCATGATGGAATACGTGTGCCGCCACCGCCGCCCTCTTCTTCCGGATCGTCCGCGCCGTCTTTGCCCGCGCCGGATTTTTCCTTCGCCGATCTGTCAGGAAGAAAGCGCTCTCTTTACGCTTTGCCGGAGAAAGGCATCGTCCTGCATTTCTGGGCGTCATGGTGCGCCCCTTGCGCGCTGGAGTTTCCGTCCCTTCTGCGCGAGATGAAAAAAAGGGAAGGGGACGTCGCGCTGGTTGCCGTTTCCATCGATGAAGACAAGGGCGCGATGGAACGTTTTCTGGCGAAGCAGGATCAGGCGAAAAACAACATATCGTTTTATCCGGTGTGGGATCCCCGGAAGGAAATCTCCCTGCCGTTCGGGACGGTCGCCGTTCCCGAAACCATCTTCATCGGCAGCGATCACAGAATGGTGGGCAAGCTTCCTGGCGGCACGGACTGGAACAACGATGCGATGCAGCGGCTGCTGCAATCTCTGGCGGACTAAAAACCGGTGAGCATCAGGATCGCCATCGCGATCATCACCGTATTTTCCACCAGCGTCACACGCCCGACCGGAAGGGCGAAGGCGGCGCCCGCGCAGCCGCATTGCACCGTTTCACCCGAGCGCAACACCCGCGCAACGCCCATTGTATTGATGGACAACAGAACAAGCGTGCCGAGAGCGGCCAGTATCAGCCCCGTGCCGGAAAGATAAAGCAGACCCAACGCGGCTTCGAGCAAAGGATAAATTTTCCCATAGACAGGAAGAGCCTTTGCCAGAGGATCGTAGCGCCGGAACAGCATGGCAAAACCGGTCAGATCCAGCATCTGCAAAAAAGCGAGCAGGCACAGGAATAAGCCCATCAGGCCCTGCATAAAGGGAATTCCGCGCAGGGACAGGGCTAAAGCTCCCATAACCGCCAGAATCAGAACAATGATCAGTGGGCGATAGAGGCGGATCTTTGCGGCAATCCCGGACATCACTTCAATGCGCCGCCATGCCCCAGATTTTCTTCACGCGTTTGTCCCGGCCGCAGCCCTGGCGATAGCGGTTGTAACGATCCGGGTTTTTGGCCGCGTAGCCCTGATGGTATTCCTCGGCCGGCCAGAAGGTCGCGGCAGGCCGGATGGAAACGGCGATATCCTGTTTCAACGCGGCGGCGGCCTTGGCTTTCGCCGCCTCCGCGGCTGTTTTTTCAGTCTCGTCGCCCGTGAAAATGGCGGGCGCATAGGCCGGGCCCCGGTCGCAGAACTGCCCGCCGCCGTCGGTCGGGTCGATGTGATGGAAATAATAATCCACGAGCCCTTCATAGGACACGCGGGCCGGGTCATAGGTGACCTTTACGGCCTCGATATGCGGGGATGGACCGTCATGGTAATTCTCATAAGTGGGATTTTCGATGGATCCGCCAGTATAGCCGTCCACCGTTTCCACCACACCATTCAACTTGTCGAAATCGCTTTCCATCGACCAGAAACAGCCGCCCGCGAACACGGCAGTGCGGTTTTCAATCCTGATCTGTGCGCTGGCCGGAAAAGAGGCCAGAGAACATACGGCCAGGGCTATAAGGGCAAAACTATATATATTTCTCACGATTTGTCCTTTCCGGCGGATCCTTTGACACCGCTCCGTTACGATATAGTTTGATTAAGGACGATTGAAAGGCAGATGTCATGAACGATGTTCTTCATATCACCCGCCGCGCGGCTATCGCCGGAGGCCTGGCCCTGACCGCCGCATTGCTGATACCGGGCCGCCTGCTGGCCGAAACGATAGGAAAGATTGAAATGTCCGAAGACGAATGGAAACAGAAGCTGACCCCTGAACAATTCGCAGTGCTGCGCAAGGAAGCGACCGAGCGCGCGGGCACAAGCCCCCTGTTGCATGAAAAGCGGAAGGGCACCTATGCCTGCGCCGGATGCGATCTGGACCTGTTCACGTCGGAGATGAAATACGACAGCGGCACAGGCTGGCCCAGCTTTTTCGACGTCATTCCCGGCCATATCGGGACCAAGACCGATCACCTTCTGGTGATGCCCCGGACCGAATATCACTGCGCCCGCTGTGGCGGCCACCAAGGCCATATCTTCAACGACGGGCCCCAGCCGACGGGCCTGCGGCATTGCAATAACGGTGTGGCGCTACGGTTTAAACCCGCTGCATAACGGGGATGTGAATACCGTAAAGGTGATTTTTGTCTTCTTTGCTGGATGAAACTGGTGCCGCCGAAGAGATTTGAACTCCCGACCTTGTCATTACGAATGACCTGCTCTACCCCTGAGCTACGGCGGCGGGCTTGAAAAAACGGGTCATTGGTAGCGCGATTGCGGGCCGGTTTCAATCAAAAACTTGCCTTAGGAGGGGCTTGAGGCTATATCCATGGGTGGAAGGCTGGCGCGGGCGGGACCTTCGCCAACCCGGTCAGGGCCGAGAGGCAGCAGCCGCAACGATTTCGTCACGGGTCGCGTCCAGTCTTCCACTTTCCAGACAGTTGCGGTTAGGGCTGATGGATGCCGGATTGGTGGGCCGCCGCTCTGAAGGGGCGGCTTACAAGGCGCGCAAAAGCGCTGAACGAGGCCGTCAAAATGCCTCGTTCGCCCACAGCCCGGTAAAATTCCGGGTGCCTTCCGGCCAGGGCCAGAAATTCTTCGCATCTGCGGGACATGCCTGCCTTCCTTTCGCTGGCTTATCCATATGAAACCCGGCCGCCTTTTGTCAAATCCGGCCTATTCCAATTTGCCCTGCCGCCCGAATCCCGCTAAGACAGATGGATGTCCGAACCCGCTTCCGCCGCCCCGTACCGCGTCCTTGCGCGCAAATACCGCCCGCGCCATTTCGGCGAGCTGATCGGGCAGGAGGCGCTGGTCCGCACTCTGACCAACGCGATCACGTCGGGCCGCATCCATCATGCCTATATGCTGACCGGCGTGCGCGGCGTGGGCAAGACGACGACGGCGCGGATCATCGCCC
>JBDHTS010000144.1:0-3788 GCA_039808845.1 Alphaproteobacteria bacterium
AGGCGGAAAAATCGCCCCTGGCCAGAAGGCTGTTTTCGATCAGCGGTGTGGACGGCGTGTTCTTCGGGCGCGATTTCGTGTCCGTCACGAAAAACGATGCGCGGGAATGGCTTTTGCTGAAACCGCATGTTCTGGGCGCGCTGATGGAGCATTTCATGACCGGGCTGCCGGCCGTTGAGGGTGCTCAGGCGGAAAACACGCTGGACGATCTGCACGATCCCATCGTGAAACAGATCCGTGAACTGATCGAAACGCGGGTCAGGCCTGCCGTCGCGCGGGATGGCGGGGACATAACATTCGTCCGTTTCGAGGACGGGATCGTCTACCTGAAAATGCAGGGAGCCTGCGCGGGCTGCCCCAGCTCAACCGTGACTTTGAAATCCGGCATCGAAAACATGATGAAACATTACGTGCCCGAAGTCCTGCGCGTCGAGGAAGCCTGAATATTTCTTCATCTTATCCGCCGGCCGGCAACGGATCCGGCGCGGTGGCAATGTCCGGTATCGTGCCGGGCGCGGTCATCAGAAGCCCGAACCAGCGCCAGCGGACCGGTTCGTCAGGCGCGGCGGAAGCCACCGGCAGGGTGCAGTTGACCCGGACGCGGCCAGCATCGAATGTATGGCGCGGCCGTATTTCCACACGGTTTTCCCCCACGATTTCCACAAGCGGCGCCTCCTGATCCGAAACGAAGCAGGAGAGAGAGGAAAGCCGTTTTTTCAACGAAGGATCCACGGTAAAGCCAATCAGCGCGTCGCCCGAGGACAGGCGCGGATCGGCTGGCTGAACCCCCGAAACGGGGAAAGGCAGGGCCTCCGCCGTCATGCGGAAACGGTCGAGATCGCCATAGGGCTCAGTCATGCTGAACCGCGGCAGGGCAAAGAGGTCCGAGCCTGCGTAGGCGACGCCCGATTGCTGTCCGAAAGCGGCGCGGAAGCCGCTGCGCCGGATGACCTCGCGCATGGCCAGGCTGTATTCGCCGAACGGGTAGGCGAATAGGGAAGGCTCTTCCCCGGTCTCCTTGCGGAAGCGCGCTTTGGCCGTGTTAACCTGACGCCGGATCTCCGGCTCGGGGTCGTCCGCAAGATGCGTATAGGATGCGCTGTGCAGGCCGAGCGTCACCAGCTTGTTCCGGGCCAGGCGGCGGATTTCCTGCCAGTTCAGGTGATCCGGCTGGTCGCCGTCAGCCTGGGAGGCTGCGATAAAGATCGTGAACGGAAAGCCGTTTTCCAGCAAAACCGGCGCGGCGATTTCCAGAATGGACCGGTCGCCGCCATCGAAACTGATGGCCACCGTCCGATCGGGCAGGGGCGTGTCTGTCCGAAGGGCATCGACAATCTGCGGCAGCGACAGGACATGATAGCCGCCCTTCCGCAATTCCCTGACATGATCCAGAAACTGATCGACGCGGATGCTGTTCGACGGGTCGTTGTCATCCCCGATGCGGTGATAGGTAAAAATTGCAGCCGAGGGGCCGTCCGGATCGGCGCGGCTGGCCGCAGGCGAGGCGGCCAGCGCAAGGGCCAGCAGCACGGGAAACAGGCGAAGGAAGGACATGGACGGATTATAAACGTTTCCTTGCAAAACGCCAGAAAGAGATCGGGAATGTATTTTCTTTGCGTCCGGCAAAGTTTACTTTACGTATAGCTTCGTGTCATGTCCTGCAACATAACCAACCGCGATGAATCGAATGGAACATCCTGCCATCCTGTCTCTCGATGCGGCCATGTCCGGCTGCTCGGCGGGCGTATTGCGGCCTGACGGGGAAAAATTCCTCGAGATCCTTCCCATGGCGCGCGGGCAGTCGGAGCAGCTCGTTCCGCTGATGGAGCGCGTGATGGCGGATTCAGGGCTGGGATACAAGGATTTGTCGGCTGTCGCGGTCACCATCGGGCCGGGCGCGTTTACAGGAATCCGCATCGGCCTGTCGGCGGCGCGGGCACTTGGCGTGGCGTTGAATATTCCGGTGACGGGAATTGTTACGACGGAGGCGTTGGCGCGGCAATATGCAGCAAGGGCGGAGGGGCCGTTTGCCGCCGTCCTGGAAACGAAGCGCGACGATTTTTACGTGCAGCTTTTCGGGCAGGGCGGGGAAGCGTTGACGGAACCCGAAGCCCTGACATCCATGGAACTGGCCGCAAGGCTGCGGCGCGGGATGACCGTGATCGGGGATGCGTCCGCGCGGCTTGGCTTCCTGAACGAAGTTGCCGTGATTGACGGATTTTCATTGCCGGATCCGCGCGCGATGCTGGATATCGCGCGCGGGCAATTGGCTTCAAACGCTCGTCTTTCCGCCGAGCCGCTTTATCTTCGCGAAGCGGATGTCAGCCAGACGAAAATCAAGATCAGACGAATTGAAGGAGAAAATTCATGATTACAATCCTTCGGATAAAAATTTGAAAAAAGAAAAGATATAAAGAAGAAAATTCAATGTCATTTTTATGACTTTATTTTTTGCCATATTTTTTGGAAAAAAGCTTGAAATAAACAATTAAAAATGTTTATTGGCGTTATTCACTATCAAAAGGAAAATAGACATGACTGAACGAGAAGAGCGCCAGACATTGCTTGAACTTACAACAGAAATAGTTTCCTCTTATTTTTCCAATAACCAAGTCCGTGCGGACGATATACAATCCGTGATCCGCAGCGTCCATAATTCCCTGGTTGGCATTGGCGGCACGGGAAGCGCTGCATCGGCGAATTCCAACGAACGTCCGCAGCCCGCCGTGTCGGTCAAAAAATCCATCAACGCCGATTACATCGTCTGCCTGGAAGACGGCAAGAAGCTGAAAATGCTGAAGCGTCACCTGAAAACCGCATACGACATGACGCCCGATGAATACCGCGAACGCTGGAATCTGCCCGCGGATTATCCGATGGTCGCGCCCAACTATGCGCGTCAGCGCAGCCGCCTGGCCAAGGAAATCGGTCTTGGCACGATGCGCAAGAATGCGGGGCGCAAAAGAAAAGCCGCTTAATCGCTTCCATTCATGAAACCGGGCCGCAACACGGCCCGGTTTTGTTTTTGTCAGCGGAGTTCCCGCCCGCGGGCCGTGGCGGCCTGAACGGCTTCGGTCATCAGCGAAGCCAACCCTTTCTCCGCCATGAGGATTTTAAGCGCGGCCTCGGTGGTGCCGCCAGGGCTGGTGACATTCTTGCGGAGAAGGGCGGCATCGGTGCCGGGTTCCGTTTCGGCCAGCGCCGCCGCGCCGATCACCGTTGCGCGGGCAAGGCGCTCTGCCAGAGCGGGCGGCAAACCCGCGCTTTTCCCGGCCTGCGCCAACGCCTCGATCATAAGAAAAACATAGGCCGGGCCGCTTCCTGAAACAGCCGTCACGGCGTCCATCAGATCTTCATCGCCGATCCATTCGACTGCGCCCGCGGCTTCGAGCAGTTGCGCCGCCCGTTTTTTCTGTTCCGCCGTTACCATCGTATTGGCGATGGCGACAGTGATGCCCTTGCCGATGGCGGCGGGTGTGTTGGGCATGGCGCGGATCACAGGCTGCCTCGCGCCGAAGCGGCGCTCGAACGATTCAAGCGTTTGTCCCGCCGCGATCGAAAGAACCAGCGTTCCTGGAGAAAGGGAGGGCCGCAACGCCGAGCAGGCATCCTCCATCGTCTGGGGCTTTACGGCAAGGACGGCGATATCCGGCGCGGGCAGGTTTTCCGGCTTTTCCTGCCAGCGGACGCGGCCATCGTTTTTGAATTCTTCCGGCAATCCCTGCGGTTCGGCGACATGATAAAGATCGGCAACATTGCCCGACAACCAGCCGCGAAGGAGGGCAGAG
>JBDHTS010000145.1:0-3774 GCA_039808845.1 Alphaproteobacteria bacterium
TCCCATCCTGCATAAATTCCTCGACTTCTGGACCAAGGAAATCGACGGCAAGCTGCACTCCGTCTACATCGCCAGCCAGAAGCTGATCACGCCGGGGGATGCGCGGTTTGCGGTGTGCGAACTGACGATTCATTAGTCATGACTCATGACTCACGACTGACCCGGCGCGATCTCAATCACCAGTCCGTCAAGCTCTTCCGTCATGATGATCTGGCAGGAGAGGCGGGAGTTCGGTTTAACTTCGGCCACGGACTGGTCCAGCGCGGATTCCTCGTCGTCGCGCATCGGCGGCAGTTTCGAGAGCCAGGCCTCATCGACATAGACGTGGCAGGTGGCGCAGCAGCAGCATCCGCCGCATTCGGCTTTTATGGGCATGCCCTGGTCGCGCAGCAGCTCCATCACCTGCCAGCCCGGCACGGCGTCGAGCAGATGGCGTTCCCCGTCGGGCGTCACGGCGGTCATCTTCAGGGACTCGCTCATACTTTCGGCCCCGGCGGCAGAAGGCAGGGGCGCAGGCCGAAGGTGATGGCGAAAACGCTGACGATCCAGATCGCCGTGTCGGTCATGACCCAGAGCAGGTTAATGACGATCTGCAGCGCCGCGGGCAGGGCCGCCGCACCGCCGGAACCGGCAAAGGGCTGCGTCAGCATGGCCGTCAGCCCGATAAACAGCATCAGAAGAGGAAGAAAGGCCGTCAGCCAGACGCCCAGCATATAGAACGATGTGCCGAACCCGTGGATGCGTTTCATAAACGCACCTATGGACACATTGGCGGCCGCAGGAATAAACAGCCACACCAGCCGGAACGACCACAGCATGCCCGCCAGAACGGCGATCATGGCGATCAGCGCGCCCGGCTTCGCATCGCCGGCCGCGCCGGGCGGCGGTCCTTCCATCCCGGCTGTGGCCGCCGAAGCGTAAAACGCGGCGAACAACCCCATCAGCAGGAACCGGGTCAGGGCATAGGCGACCGCTCCGGTCATGACGCCCTGGGCCCTGTCCTGCAGCGACGCCATGTCGGGCGGAGCGCCGGTCCTGTACGGCCAGCGCTGGCCGTACAGGACCAGCCGCACCACATGCGCCATGACCCAGCCGTCGAAGAAATAGGACGGCAGCATCAGCAGCGCCTGCTGCACGAAACGAGTCTCGTAGCCGAACGCCGCCACCGCGCCCTGACAGACCAGTTTCACGACCATCGGCATGATGGCCAAGCGCAGCAGATACTTACGTTCTGTCCAGAGAAACCGGTAAGCATGGCCGGCGGCGCTGATGATATCGAAAGAAGCCATGTCAGTTGCGAGTCGTGAGTTGCGAGTTGTGAGTATAAAGATTTGAGATAAATCATCAACTCGCGGCTTACGACTCGCGACTCACGCCTAATTTCTCCTGCAGCGCGCTGGACGACGTAGTGTACTGGAAGCGGAGTTTTTTATCCGGATAAACGATGCGGAAGGCAGCCTGGGCCATCAGCGCCGCCTCATGGAAGCCGGAAAGGATGAGTTTCAGCTTGCCGGGATAATGGTTGATGTCACCGACGGCGAAGATGCCGGGCGTGGACGTCTCGAATTTCTCCGTGTCCACCGAAATCAGGTTTTCGTGCAGGTTCAGGCCCCAGCCGGCGACAGGACCCAGCTTCATCGTCAGGCCGTAGAACGCCAGCAGCGTGTCGGCGGGCAGCGCGTAGGAATCGCCCTGGTTCGGCTTCAGCATCAGGGATTCCAGGCGGCCCCCCTGCCCCTCCAGCCCGGTCAGCGCGCCGATATGGAGGTGCATTCTGCCCGCCTCCACCAGCGCCTTCATTTTATTGACGCTGTCCGGCGCGGCCCGGAAATCGTCGCGGCGGTGGACGAGCGTAACCTTCTCCGCGACCGGATGCAGGTTCAGCGCCCAGTCGAGCGCGGAGTCGCCGCCGCCCGCGATGACGACATTGCGGCCCCGGAATTTTTCCATATGCCGCACGGCGTAGAAAACGGAGTCGCCTTCATAGGCCTCGATGCCGGGCAGCGGCGGCTTCTTCGGCACGAAGGACCCGCCACCCGCGGCGATGACGAGGACGGGCGCTTCGAGCACCGTGCCGGAATCAGTTGTCAGTTGCCAGTTGCCAGTTGCGAGTTTTTCGAGACTCTCGGCCATCTGGCCGAAATGGAAGACGGGGGTGAAGGGTTTGATCTGCTCCATCAACCGGCCGGTCAATTCCTGCCCCGTGACGACGGGCAGGGCCGGGATGTCGTAGATCGGCTTTTCCGGATACAGCTCCGCGCATTGCCCGCCGGGGCGGTCGAGGATATCGACCAGATGCGCCTTCATGTCCAGCAGCCCCAGCTCGAACACCGCGAACAGGCCGACAGGCCCCGCGCCGATGATAATCACGTCGGTTTTATGGGTTTGGGTCATGGGGAGGGAGTTAAGGGAAGGGCGGCAGCATTGTCAATGTTACGTTGATTCCCGCCGTCATCCCGGCGAAAGCCCAAGTTGTCCGGAATAAAGTTAGTTTTGCTCCCGCGTCCCGGATTCAAGTTTTGAAACACGGCGGCCACGGCGATGTTTGCGCTCAATATCGCCGTGGCCGCCGTGTTTCAAAAAAAAAATAGCGCAGGCCGCCGGGATGACGATGAACGGTTTGCCGGGCCTCAATATGAATGCACAACATACGTAATGCCTTAAGAAGTTTTATATTTTCATAATTTTATTGCCTGTTTTGCGCATTTCCTGTAGTTAAAATGAGAGGGAAGAAACAACATGCGCAATGAATTCAATTCGCAAAGCCTAAGAGAATTCAGAGAAAACGCTGCGGCAGCTGGTTTTATTGTCGGCAATTCCGTTGCACTGCGATCAAGCGGAACAGCCACATCGGAAAGCCAGTACGAGGTTAGAATTCACCGTGAGGGCATGCTTGTTGTTGAAAAAGGCTCACTGCGAGGCGGCGACGGCTTGGTTCAACAGGCGTCAGGCGACTTTGGATACTGTCATCCCTGGTTCGGCAACATATCGCAAGGCAGGCCTAATCCAGGCTATATTTTCCACCCACTGAACCATCTTGTTAGGACGATCGTGGGAGAGCCTTTTGTTACGCAAAGCATCCGACATCCAAATAACGAAAATGATAAGGACGTTGTCTACTATAATGTGAAACCCGTTAAAATCGGTGGTGTTCATGTTGTTGACCTAGGAAATCTGCACAAGCTATGGGAGCCTCGCTCCGATATGACGCCCGATCCGGAGAGAAGGGATACGCGCCGCAACACGCTTTATGCGCTTCCTGGTTCATGGGAAGCTTTCGAGTACCACAGCCGGCTCTCTTTATCATTGGATATAACCGGGCCTTTTCGTTCGTTTCTCGGCGGCGCGCCATTCCTGTGGCAAAAATATACAGGTGACGGCCTTGTCGTTCTCACATCTCCTCATACACGTATCAGCCGCCGCGTTTTGATGCCCGGGGAAGTTTACGAATACATGGACATTCGCAATCTTTTCGGAATTTCGGCAGGAGGCCGTTACCGCGCCAGCTTTACGCCTGTGAAGCATTTTACGCGCGGCAATCCGTATTTCACAGTCACAGCCGAAGGCCCCCTTCTCCTTCTTGAGAAGCAGTAAAATCGGTGCTACCCATGCCGTTGGATGAAAAACGGCATAATATGAAATCCATTTCACCCATCGCCCGCTGGCTTTACCTCTGCTGCTTCATGGTTTTCATGATGGCGGTGATCGGGGCGATCACGCGGCTGACCGAATCCGGGCTGTCGATCACGGAGTGGAAGCCGGTCGCGGGCGCGC
>JBDHTS010000146.1:0-3752 GCA_039808845.1 Alphaproteobacteria bacterium
GCGGTCCTGGCAGGGAAAAGTGTACTGTGGATAACTTAACACGATGTTACCGAGGGTAAAAGAGTCTACCGGTAACAGACATCTCCTGTCCGTGCTCATTCCCACATAACCATGAATTTTATTAAGTTATTGATATGATTTTATAATTTTTGGAATGGCAAAATACCCCGGTCTCAACCCAAATTAGGCCAAATTTCGCCACATTCTCCGGGCACTCTGTTAAAAGGATTCGAAAGCCTCTTTTTCTCCAGAGAGGGTTTTCCAGCAAGGGTCCGGCAAGTCTAAAAGAAACCGCTGTCTCCCACGGACAGCGGTTTTCTTATTATAAAATTCACCATATATATAAGCCCCTCCCTGAGGGAGGGGTTGGGGAGGGTTTGCAGGCTGATGGCTTTAGAGCGCAAAGCCATCGGTTCGCGAACCCCGCCCCCCGGCCTTCCCCCTCAGGGGGCGGGAGATGAGGCGGTGCAAGCCTTTTAACACGCATGACTCAGCCGCGCGTATTCATAATAAGTATCGATGTCCTTTTGCCGGTCGATGCGGCCCTGGCCGGCCATGCGGAGGAGGTTTTCGATGGAGCCCTGGATCCGGTCGCGCAGGGCGGTCCGGGCGTCAGGAACGAGGCTGGAGGGGATCGGGCCGATCATCACGTCCGCGTTGCCGGAAAAGGCGAACAGCAGGCCCTCCCTGATCCGCGCTGCATAATCGTTCAGGATGACCCGGTCGGCTTCCACATGCTTCAGTTCGTGTTCCAGAAACGCCTTGTACTGGCATTCCTGCCGGCGGAATTCCGAGGCCATGTAAATAACCGGGTTCACGGTCAGGACGACGTCGACCCGGTCGAACCCTACGCAGGATTGCGCGGTTACCGGATCGGCCCGTTCCTTCAGCAGAGTTTTGTGGTCGGCGCCGAGTTCGCCCGCCATCACGGAATTGATTTCCAGGTGATAGATTTCCGGGTTGGGCAGGGGAATGCCGGCAAACTTCTGGTTCAGCGCGACGCGGTTCAGAGAGAAATCGAATTTCGGTTCGGCGATATCCACTGTAACAGTCACTTCCGGCGGCGCCATCTGCGGGCAGGCCAGGGGCGCGGCATAGGCCGGAGCGCTCAGGAAAAAAAATAACAGGAACAGGCGAAACAAGAAAAGCTCCAGTCTTACCGTCCGCGGCAGAACCAGTTGACGCGCTCATATTCCTCCAGCGAGTCGATCGCGCTCTGGCGCGCGCGCATCTCGTTGTAGAGCGGCAGCTCCATGGACTGGATGGCGCTTTGCACATGGCGGGTCATGAACTGCCGCGCTTCTTCCTGCTTCTCCAGGTTCAGGGGACCGACGACACCGACCTCGTTGACGGCATTCTGCACCGCTTCGCCGATCTTGCGGGCGTATTTGTTCATCATCTCGCGGTCGACGCGCACGTGCTTTTTCTCATGGTCGAGAATGGCGTTCCGGCATCCGCCCGAAGGCCGTTCGCTGGCGACGTAAATGACCGGGGCCAGTTTGATGCTGATGTCGATCTTGCCATAGGTCATGCAGAAAATGCCGCGCTGCCGGTTGATCAGGGCCGAAGCGCCCACCGACGCCTCGATGACCGGGCGGTCGGAACGCAGCCCTTGAGTCACCGTCTCGGTGCCGGGGGCGTAGGGGCTGACCGTATCCGAACGCATCGCGGTCAGTTGCGCCATGGTTTTGGAAAAATCGTACCGGACGACCGAGGATTCCGGGCGCACGCTGACGACCGGCGCAACGTTGACAGCGCATTTCGTTTCAGCCGGCCCGCCTGCCAGCATCAACAGGCCCGACGCGGCCGCAATGCCCAGTGCCATCATGTCAGGGTTTCAGGAGCGCCCGCGCGCTGACCGTCAGTTCGATGTCGGCCATGCCCGGCTCGGCGGAAGGAGGCTGCATCTCGGCGGCCGGCGCCATCTCCGCCTTCATGCTCATGCGCATCATCGGCATGACGTTGTTGACCGCGTCCACGCTGACTTCCGACAATTCGACCTTGGTCTTGCCCAGGGCTTTCGCCGCGCGTTCGGCTTTCTGCCTGACCTTCGCCAGGGCGCTTTCCATCAGGGATTCCTGCGCTTCGTCCGCCTTGGCGGGAGACAATGTGTAATTCAGCCCGTTCATGACCAGACCCATATCCTGCAGCTCTCCGGCGACTTTCAGGATATCGTCCGCCTGTTTGCCTTTCAGTTCTATGGACTGCGTCCCGTGCCAGAGCGGCGTGCGCTTTTCGCTTCTTTCTTTCATAGGGGCGGGCGGAGGTTCCGGGGCGTCCTGATAAACGTAATACTGGCCGTTGGAGACTTCGATGCCGTTTACTGCCTTGGCTTTGACCAGGGCCTGCTGCATCAGGGTATTGATCTCGTTCTGGATCGTGCGCGGGTCGGCGCCATTCTTGGTCACGTTCATGGAAGCGATCAGCGTGTCCTGCTGGACCTGCGTGCGCTCCGTGGCGGAGACGTTCAGCAGGGTCTGCCCTTCCGGCAAAGGCACGAAGGGACGGTCCTGAGCCTGCGCGCCCGCAGCGCAGAGCAGAAGTCCGAGCGTGGAACATACTGTGAGTAATTTGCGCATGATCGCCTCCTGTGATGCGCTTGCATCATACAGGCAAGTCAGGGCTGTTGCCAGCTTTGCATGGTGCCCCAATGTATCGTGAATCCTCTCCCGTTGGGAGAGGAGGGGGCATGAAATGAGCCGCTTTTAATACTCGATTCCCACCATAACCTCGTTCCGCCGCAGGAACGGCAGGGTCATGGGCGAATTGTAAAATGCATAGGTTGGCGGGCCGGAGGGTTTCAGTTGTTCCTTCTTCAGCCAGTCCTTCAGGGCCTGCGCCTGTTTTTTCAGAATCGCGTTGGTGGCGCGGCCGGAAAAACGGATGACGGCGGCCCGTCCGACCGGCACATCGAACAATGCGATATTCGCGTCATCCGGCCTGGGAAGCCCGTCGATGGACCTGCCGGGCGGCATGATGAAGCGGACCGTCCATGATTTTCCCGTTCTGGTGTCGTACGGCTCGAAGGTCACGGGAATCATCATTTGCATCTTTTCGTTCTTGTCGTTGTTGCCGAGCAGATAACTGGCAAGAATGCGAAATCCGTCATCCGTGGCTTCCTCGCGCGGCCCGTCGACCGTGACTTCCGCCAGGACCATGGCTTCATAGGCGCGGATCTGGAACGGGCCTTCGCGCTTGATGACTCGGTAAGACGGCTGGGGCGTCTTCGCCATGAAATCGGCTCCTCGAATTTCAATGCGTGGACGGTCGGATGACGGAATCCTTCCGCCGGAGATATCTGGACGGCATAGGATAGATATAAATGAGCGCGATCTATAAAGCGAGACCCGCGATCATGTAACACACCGTTTTCCTGCGTGGCATTCCGGCGTAGGATGCGTTGTTTTCCGGAAAGGGGCGGAGCTCATGTGGTGGCATCCAGAAACATACGCGGCAAAGAAGCCTTTCCTGATGGCGCGGCGGGATCTCGTTCGCGCCGTGCGCGCTTATTTTGATGGTGACGGGTTTCTGGAAGTCGAAACGCCCGCTCTTCAGGCGTCGCCGGGCATGGAGCCGCATATCCATGCGTTCAAAACCGCCTTGCTGAACCCGGAGCGGGACCGCGAGACGGCCCTGTATCTTCATACCAGCCCCGAATTCGCCATGAAGAAGCTGCTGGTCGCCGGTTTGCCGAAAATCTATCAGATCTGCCATGTCTACCGGAACGCGGAAGGGTCGCGCCTGCACAGCCC
>JBDHTS010000147.1:0-3483 GCA_039808845.1 Alphaproteobacteria bacterium
GGCCTTTGCGCAAAAATTTTATCCATTGAACGGCAACCCTGTATGCATATAAAGTCGGGCTGTATTCCACAAGGACAGGCCATGGCGACAGAGCGCAAGATCATGCATGCGGCGGCACAATTTTCCGATCTGAACGGCGGCACACGCGGGCTGCATTACGAAGAGAACCTGCTGTGGGAAAAAGACCGCAGCGACCATCCCGGCGTCGACCTGCCGGAGCCAACGGGAATGAAACTGCGCACGGGTCAGAAGGAACGCGGTGAAATCGGCCTGCCGCAATGTTCCGAGCCGCAGGTGCTGCGCCATTTCGTGCGTCTCTCGACCTGGAATTATTCCATCGACCATGGCTTCTTCCCGCTCGGATCCTGCACCATGAAGCACAACCCGCGCCTGAACGAAAAGCTGGCGCGCCTGCCCGGTTTCGCGCATCTGCATCCGAAGCAGCCGGAAAGCACGGTGCAGGGCGCGCTGGCCGTGATGTACGAACTGCACACCTATCTCGCCGAGCTGATGAATCTTCCGGGAGTCTGCCTGTCCCCCGCCGCGGGCGCGCATGGCGAGCTGGCCGGTATCATGACGATCCGCCGCGCGCATGAGGCGAAGGGACATAAGAACAAGACGGTGATGCTGGTGCCCGACTCGGCGCACGGCACCAATCCCGCGACTGCCGCCATGTGCGGCTATACGATCAAGACGATCAAGACCGCCGAGACCGGACGCCTGACCGTCGCGGCCTTCCGTGAAGCCCTTGGCGACGGTCAGGACGTCGCGGGGATGATGGTGACGAACCCCAACACCTGCGGCCTGTTCGAAAGCGAGATCATCGAGATCGCGGACCTGCTGCACAAGGCGGGCGGTTATTTCTATTGCGACGGCGCGAATTTCAACGCGCTGGTCGGCAAGGTGCGGCCCGGCGATTTCGGCGTCGACGTCATGCATATCAACCTGCACAAGACATTCTCCACCCCGCATGGCGGCGGCGGTCCCGGCTCCGGCCCGATCTGCGTGACGGAAGAGCTGCGCCCCTATCTGCCGGTGCCGCATATCGTGAAGAACGGCGAAACCTATCATATGGAATGGGAAGACGAGCGTCCCGAATCTCTCGGCCGCCTGAAAGGATTCCAGGGCCAGTTCGGGATGCACGTACGCGCCCTGTCTTATATGCTGTCTCATGGCGCAGACGGCCTGAAGCAGGTGTCTGAAGACGCCGTGCTGAACGCGAATTATATCCTAAGCCAGCTGAAGGACGATTATCATGTACCGTTCGACGGCCCCTGCATGCATGAATGCCTGCTGACCGACAAGAACCAGAAGGACGCCCACGTCACGACGCTTGATATCGCGAAGACTCTCGTCGAATACGGCTTCCATCCCATGACCGTCTATTTCCCGCTGGTCGTCCCCGGCGCAATGCTGATCGAGCCGACCGAAACCGAAAGCAAGGACTCCCTGGATCGTTTCATCACCGTCATGAAACATATAGCCGAGGAAGCTGAAAACGGCCGCGGCGACGCCCTTCACGCCAACCCCGTCTCCGCCCCCCGCGCCAGGCTCGACGAGGTAACGGCGGCAAGGGAGCCGAAACTGCGATGGAAAGCGCAATAATATTTCGAACGGCAATGAATTTGATATATATCCATATATATCAATAGATTATACCATAAAAATTTCTGCCAATTTATCGGAAAAAACTTCATATATTATTTATAATTAACATGACAAAACAATGCGATAGATACAAAGAACTATCGGCAATAGAATATGATGTTAGAAACGCCTGCACATCTTGAACCTTGCCTGATGGACAGCATGCCTGTGCGGATCGCCGACCTTGCCAACAGGCTTGCTGTCGAGGCGCAAAAACTGACGGATGCCATTCCGGCCTATACAGCCGAAGGACTCGCATCTTATGTGCGCGTCATGGGCTGCAGCAACCTTCTTCATTCAACCGTTATTTCCGATACCGTTCCAGCGCTTTTTCCAGGCCGGCGATCAGAGGCTCGATCTCGTTCTTGAATTCGTCCCGCTTCCTGCGGTCCATTTTCATGCTGGAGGCTTTTTTCATCAGCCCCGCCATGCGGTCCTGGAACTCGGCGAGGTTCTTGTAATGCTGCATCTGGGCACGGTTGGCCTCGCGCAGGCGGTGGGCGAACAGGTAGATCATGGCGCGGATCGCCTTGTCTTCCGTTTTCTCGATCCGGCTTTCCAGCTCGTCATGCGTGATCTCTGAGACGACCGTTTCCTCAATGGCCTTGACCGTGGCGGAGCGCTTGTCCTGTTCGATCAGCGCCATTTCGCCGAAGATTTCGCCCGCGCCCAGATGGGAGAGGACGATGGAATGGACGTCGTCGCGCACGCTGACCTCCACTCGGCCGCTTTCGATGTAGAAGGCCCGGTTGGCGGTGCTGTCCTGTTCCACGATGGTATCGCCCGGATAGAACACCTGGCGGTTCAATACCCGGTTGAAATTGCGGACGTCCTTCGTCGGGTCAAGTTCGGTAAACACGTTTCCTGCGCCTTTGCCGTGATCCTTGTTCCACTTTACGATAATTGTCATAAAATACAGTAAAGTAAGGCGAAGAATTGAATAAAATTGTATCTAATTTTTCGCTGGAAAAACCGCTCCTTTTGAGATAGAAACGCATCATTCCCTTAATCGAAGGTTCGTCTTTTCCGCCCCTGGCGACACGAACCTTTGGCGGAAAACAAAGGACGACGATGGCTAACCCCTTGGAATTCATCCGCCAGGTGCGGACCGAAATGCAGAAAGTGACCTGGCCTTCCCGCAAGGAAACGGTGGCGGGCACGATCGCCGTGTTCGTGATGGTGCTGATGGCGTCGATCTTTCTGTTCCTAGCCGACCAGGTGATGGCGGCGGTCGTCCGGCTGATCCTGGGCGCGTGATTATTTTTTAAGATAAGGAAACGAGACAATGGCCAAACGCTGGTATGTTCTGCACGTTTACTCCGGCTTCGAAAACAAGGTCGCCGAGGCGATCAAGGACAAGGCGCAGAAACAGGGAATCGAGGACCGGGTCGAGGAGATCATGGTTCCGATGGAGGAAGTGGTCGAGGTCCGCCGCGGCCAGAAGGTCAATTCCGAGCGTAAATTCTTCCCCGGCTATGTGCTGGCGAAGCTGGATCTCGACGACGAAGTCTGGCACATGGTGAAGAATACGCCGAAGGTCACCGGATTCCTCGGCGCGGGCAACCGCCCCTCGCCCATCAGCGAGAAAGAGGCGGAGCAGCTGATCCGCCAGATCAAGGAAGGCGTCGACCGCCCGCGCCCGAGCGTCATTTTCGACATCGGCGAGGAAGTCAAGGTGGCCGACGGCCCGTTCGCGTCCTTCAACGGCGTGGTCGAGGAAATCGACGAGGAAAAAGGCCGCCTGAAGGTCTCCGTCTCCATCTTCGGACGCGCGACGCCCGTCGAACTGGAATACGGCCAGGTGGAGAAGCTTTAAATCGTATTGCAAAATCGAAG
>JBDHTS010000148.1:0-3401 GCA_039808845.1 Alphaproteobacteria bacterium
GCTTCTCCCCCATCACGGACTGGCTGCGCAAAAACATCCACGCCAAGGGCCGCCTGCTCGACTTCCAGTCCCTGACACGCCAGGCAACCGGCAACACCCCCGATCCGGGCGCGTTGATGCGGCACCTGGAACGCCGCTACCTCAAAGCGGCATGACAATCTCTCTTCCATATGCTTAAATGCCGCTATGGTTCAATATGTCTCGACGCGCGGTCCCGGCAATCCTCAGCCTTTCCAGCATGTATTGATGTCAGGGCTGGCGCCGGATGGCGGCCTTTATATCCCTGAATCCTGGCCGCAGGCCGATCCCTCTATGCTCGCCGGACTGGCGGGCCGCCCCTATGCCGAAATCGCCTGGCAGATGATGAGCGCCTTCGCGGGCGACATCCTGCCGCCCGGCGAATTGCAGGCCGTCATGCGCGAAGCCTACGCCCTGGGCAATTTCGATCATGCCGCCGTCGCGCCGCTGGTGCAGATCGGTCCGGACCTCTGGCTGCTGGAGCTTTTTCATGGGCCGACGCTGTCCTTCAAGGACTACGCGCTGCAGATCGTGGGCCGCCTGTTCGACCGGGTGCTGGAGCATTCGGGGCAGCGCATGACCATCGTCGGCGCGACATCCGGCGACACCGGTTCCGCCGCGATCGAGGCCTGCAAGGGATGCCGCAACCTCGACATCTTCATCCTTCATCCCCGGGGGCGCACGTCCGAGGTGCAACGGCGGCAGATGACCGGCGTCGGCGCGCCGAACGTGTTCAACATCGCGCTGGACGGAACGTTCGACGATTGCCAGGCCCTGGTAAAATCGTTGTTCGCGGATCAGGCGCTGCGGGAAAAATACCATCTGTCCGCCGTCAATTCGATCAACTGGGCCCGCATCGTCGGCCAGATGGCCTATTACATCGCGGCGTCCGTCGCGCTGGGCGCGCCGGGGCGCGCCGTTTCCTTCGTCGTCCCGACCGGAAATTTCGGCAATATCTACGCGGCCTGGGCCGTGCGCCGGATGGGCCTTCCCATCGGCAGCCTGACCGTCGCGTCCAACCGCAACGACATCCTGACCCGTTTTTTCGAAACCGGCACGATGAAGGTGGAACGGGTCGACCCCAGCCTTTCGCCCAGCATGGACATTCAGGTATCGAGTAATTTCGAACGCTATCTGTGCGAATTGCTGGGGCGGGACTTCGCAGCCGTGCGCCGCCTGATGGAAGGTTTCGCAAGCAAGGGCGCCTTCATCCTGCCGTCCGATCTGCACCGGGCCGCGCTGAATGATTTTCACGCCGTGCGCTGCAGTGACGCCGGCACGCTGGAGACGATGCGTCTTTGCCACGCCGAAACCGGCATGCTGATCGATCCGCACACCGCCGTCGCGCTCCACGCTGCGCGTTCGGTTAAAACCGGATCCCCCACGGTCGTCCTCGGCTGCGCCCATCCGGCAAAGTTTCCGGAGGCCGTGCAGAAGGCGACGGGGATCACGCCGCCGGTTCCGCCCCGTCTTGCGGGAATTATGAACAAGGCCGAGCATATGATCGCGCTGCCGAACGATCTCGACCGGGTCAGGAATTTCATCAGGGCGAACGCGAAGGCTTAAAAAGCCCATAGAAAAAAAGACGTTACGCCGCTTGAAGAACTTGCCCTGCGCTTTTTTCTGACTTATTTACGTAGAATCATGAGTATCGAATTCACTACGCTTCCCAATGGCCTGCGCGTCATCACCGATACGGTCAAGGCCGTCGACAGTGTCGCCGTCGGCGTCTGGGCCGATGTCGGCACGCGGCACGAGGACATGAAGGATAACGGCGTCGCCCATATGGTCGAACATATGATGTTCAAGGGAACGCCGTCCCGCAACGCCGCCCAGATCGCGGAGCAGATTGAGGACGCAGGGGGGCAGGTCAACGCCTATACCAGCCGTGAACTGACGGCCTATCATGTGCATCTTCTGAAAGATGACTTGCCGCTGGCCCTCGGCATCCTGTCCGACATCCTGCAGCATTCAACGATGCCGGAGGACGAGGTGGAGCGGGAACGCGATGTCATCCTGCAGGAAATCGGGATGGCGACGGACACGCCGGACGACATCATCTTCGACAACTACCAGGAAGTCGCCTATCCGGGACAGGCGCTCGGCGCGCCCATCCTGGGGAAGGCCGAAATCGTCGGCAATATGCGGCGCGACACGCTGATGAACTACGTGAAGCGTTTCTATACGCCGGGGCGGCTCGTCATTTCCGCGGCCGGCAATGTAAACCATGGCGATCTCCTGCGTCAGGTCGAGCGCATGTTCGACCATTTGCCCGAAGATACAGAGCAGACGGCGGAACCGGCGCGCTATGGCAACGGCGGCGATCATCGCACCGAGAAAGCATTGGAGCAAAGCCACATCGTCCTGGGATTCGAGGGCATCAGCCGCCACGACGACGCCTATTACACGGCCGCCGCGCTTTCCACCATCCTGGGCGGCGGCATGTCGTCGCGCCTGTTCCAGGAGATCCGGGAAAAACGCGGTCTCGTCTATTCGATTTCCAGCTTCCATTCCTCGTATCAGGACAGCGGCCAGTTCGCGATCTATGCCGGGACGGGGCCGGAAAAGCTTCCCCTGCTGATCCCCGTCGTCTGCGAGGAAATCATGCGCATCTGCCACAAGGCGGTGACGGCGCAGGAGCTGGCGCGCGCCAAGGCGCAAATGAAGGCCAATCTTCTGATGGGCCGCGAGTCGATGATGACCCGCGCCAATCAGCAGGCCAAGCAGTTGATCCATTTCCATCATGTTTTCGATGTGAAGGACCGGCTGGAAAAAATCGAAAGCGTAACGCCTGCGGATGTCCGCGATCTTGCCTGCCGGATCTTCACGAGCCGCCCGACGCTGGCCGCGCTGGGCCCGCTCTCCAGGCTTGAGGATTATGATACGATCGCCGCGCGGCTTGCGGCCTGAATCACGAATGGAAAGGTTTCATGCATGAAACCGGGAATGCTTCTGGTCCTTTTTGCCTGTATTGGCCTCCTGGCCGTTATCGGTACGGTCGCCGTCATGAAAACGCGTCCAGCCGTTTTTGCCGCGCGCGAAGCCGATCCCGGCTATGATCTCGTGTATAAATACTGCACGAATAAATTCGTGAGAGACGAGCGGAGGCTCGCCGCGTTGCGCGCGAATCCCCTTTTCCCGCGCGCTGCGGCGCTCCCCGCCGGCGTTTACGAAACGGCGAACGGCGGGACGGTCTATCTGATGGGCCTGGGCATGTTCAGGGTCGTTTTGCCGCCATCCCTCCAGGCCGTCCGGCGCTTCGGCGGAGACATGAACGTATCCGGCGATCCGGACGGCGGGCGCCCGCGATCCGTCATCGGCTGCACGCCCGAGCATCTGGCAAAGGTGATGGAAGTGTACGGTCTTGAAATCAAAAAACCAGA
>JBDHTS010000149.1:0-3346 GCA_039808845.1 Alphaproteobacteria bacterium
GGCGTCCTGTTTGGCCGACTGGACATCTTGAAACGCTTCCTGGACGTCGGGTTGGACTTCCGCCTGCTGGATCAGGACCTGGGCGATGCTGATGCCCGACTGATAGATATCGAGATTCTGCTGCATGATTTTACGCGCATTGTCGGCGATCTGCGCGCGTTCCTTGGTAATGATGGGCAGCATCGGCGTCTGGCCCACGACCTCGCGGATAGCGCTTTCCGCCACTTTCTTGATCATGTGCTCGGGATTTTCGATATTGAACAGGAACTGCTCCGCAGACTTGATGTTCCACAGCACGACAAGATCGAGATCCACGATATTGGCGTCGGACGTGAGCATCAGGCTCTCTTCCGGCACATCCCTTGTGCCGCCTTGCCCCATGCCAGCCTCGCTGAAACCGATCGGCATGCGGCGCACTTCGGATACGTTCACCTTGGTCAGCGTCTCCATGGGCCAGGGAAGATGGTATCCAAGCCCTTCATTGGTCTTGACGCCCTGCAGCTTGCCGAAACGCTGGATGACGCCGCTCATGCCCGGTTCGATGATGTAAAGCCCGCTGGCCAGCCACAGCACGGCAATGCCGATGATAACAAGAAATACGGTCCGCCCGCCGCCGGAACCGCCGGGAATGACCTGGCGCAGATTGGCCTGAGCCTTGCGCAGCAGCTCGTCGAGATCGGGCGGTTGCCCGTCATTTCCACCGCCACCCCACGGATTACGCGGCCCACCGCCATTGCCGCCCGGAGGACGTCCCCATGGGTTTTTCCTGTCGCCGCCGGATTGGTTCTGCCAGCCCATTCGATATGATCCCCAAGAGTAAGTCTTGAAATTCAATTGCTTTGAGGCATAACAATACCTGTTTTCTCCGCCAAGGCAACTGGAAGCGATGGGACTGGAACAGGAAATCGATACGGCCCTGCGCCGCGTGATCGACCCCGCGACGGGGCGCGACATCGTCAGCGCGGGCATGGTCAGCGGCCTGCAGGTCACGGATGGCCATGCCGTTTTCGCGCTGGAAGTGGACGCGTCGCGCGGACCGGCGCTAGAGCCGCTCAGGGTCGAGGCGGAACAAGCCGCCGCGCGTGTTGACGGCGTCAGACAGGTGACGGCTGTTTTAACGGCCAAAAGACCGGAAACCAATGCGTACGGCAAGAAAACGGCACGGATCGAAAATCTGGCGCCGAGTGTGAAAAACATCATCGCCGTGGCCTCAGGCAAGGGCGGCGTCGGCAAATCGACGGTGGCGGTCAATCTGGCGGCGGCGCTGGCCGCCTCAGGCGTCCGGACCGGGTTGCTGGACGCGGATATCTACGGCCCCTCCGTGCCGCGCATGACCGGCCTGTCTGGACGGCCCGACGTTAAGGACGGCAAGCTGATCCCGGCGGAAGCGCATGGGCTGAAGATCGTATCGATGGGGCTGATGGTGGATGAGGAAGCGGCGCTGATCTGGCGCGGTCCGATGATCCAGACGGCATTGCGCCAGTTCCTGCAGGACGTCGCCTGGGGTGATCTGGACGTCCTGGTCGTCGACATGCCGCCCGGCACGGGCGACGCGCAGCTGACCATGGCGCAGAAAGTGCCGCTGGCGGGCGCGGTGATCGTTTCGACCCCGCAGGACATCGCCCTGCTCGACGCCCGCCGCGCCATCGCCATGTTCCGGCAGGTCAATGTGCCGATCCTCGGCATCATCGAGAACATGAGCACCTATATCTGTCCGCGCTGCGAACACGAAGAACACATCTTCGGCGAACAGGGCGCGTGGAAGGAAGCGGAAAGGCTGGGCTGCGACTTTCTGGGCGAGATTCCGCTGCGTCTGGATATCCGCAAGGCGGGGGATGCAGGACAGCCTCTGGCCGGTTATCCGGTTTTCAATGAGGCGGCACAGCACATCCTGCGGAAACTCGATAAGATTGAACCGCGAATGGACACGAATAAACGCGAATAGCCGCGCGCAGCGCAGTAAGAAATATTAACTACAGAGCGCGCAGAGAACGCAGAGGCACGGCACTTCTCTGCGTTCTCTGCGCGCTCTGTAGTTTAAAAATTCTTTTTACGCCTGCGGCGCTTTTCAGATATTCGTACTTATTCGTGTCTATTCGTGGTTAAAATCATATCGATTGAGGCGAAAACATCAGATAACTCTTTACCTTCCCACCTGTTTTTTGCTTAATACGCTGTATTTTTTGACAAGAGGCCCCTTATGAGCAAGAGCAACGTCGCCGCCATGCCCGCGAAACAGGACAACAACAGCATTTCCATGCGCGTCTATTACGACAACGACGCCGATATCAGCCTGATCAAGAAGAAAAAAGTCGTGATCGTCGGCTATGGCAGCCAGGGCCACGCCCATGCCCAGAACCTGAAAGACAGCGGCGTGAAGGATGTGCGCATCGCGCTGCGCGCCGGATCGAACACGGCGGCCAAGGCGAAAACCGCCGGTTTCGAGGTGATGGAACCCGCCGAAGCCGCCCAGTGGGCGGATGTCGTAATGGTTCTCACCCCTGATGAAATGCAGGCGGACCTGTACCGCGACCAGCTGGCGCCGAACATGAAGAAAGGCGCGGCGCTGGCCTTCGCCCACGGCCTGAACATTCATTTCAGCCTGATCGAGCCCCGCGCCGATCTCGACGTGTTCATGATCGCGCCGAAAGGCCCCGGCCACACGGTCCGTTCCGAATACCAGAAGGGCGGCGGCGTTCCCTGCCTGATCGCCGTGCATCAGAACCCGTCGGGCACGGCGTTCGATATTGCTTTGTCCTATGCCTCCGCCATCGGCGGCGGGCGATCGGGCGTGATCGAGACGACGTTCAGGGAAGAATGCGAAACCGATCTGTTCGGCGAGCAGGTCGTGCTGTGCGGCGGGCTTTCCGCCCTGATCCAGGCCGGGTTCGAGACGCTGGTCGAGGCGGGATACGCGCCGGAAATGGCGTATTTCGAATGCCTGCACGAGACGAAACTGATCGTCGACCTGCTGTATGAAGGCGGCCTTGCCAACATGCGCTACTCCATCTCCAACACGGCCGAATACGGCGACTACGTCACCGGCCCGCGCATCGTGACGGAGGAAACCAAGGCCGAGATGAAGCGCGTGCTGACGGACATTCAGTCCGGCCGCTTCGCCCGCGACTTCGTGATGGAAATGCGCGCCGGCGGCCCGTCCTTCAAAGCCCTGCGCCGCAACCACGCCGAGCACCCGATCGAACAGGTCGGCGAACGCCTGCGCGGCATGATGCCCTGGATCGGCAAGAACAAGCTGGTGGATAAGAGCAGAAACTAGTCGTGAGTAGAGAGTCGTGAGTTGTGAGCGGTTTACTCGCGACTCACGACTGATAACTCACGACTATTT
>JBDHTS010000150.1:0-3296 GCA_039808845.1 Alphaproteobacteria bacterium
CGAGCCGTTGAGCGTGAATAAGGAAAACATACGCCTGCGCGGCCACGCCATCGAGGTGCGGATCAACGCGGAGGATCCCGACACGTTCACCCCCTCCCCCGGCACGATCACGCAGTTCCATGCGCCGGGCGGCCTCGGCGTGCGGTTCGACAGCGCGATCTATGCCGGATATTCCATCCCGCCCTATTACGACTCCATGGTGGGCAAGCTGATCGTCCATGGACGCAATCGCGAAGAAGCGATCCGCCGCCTGCGCCGCGCCATTACGGAAACGGTGGTGTCGGGCATCAAGACGACATTGCCCCTGCACTACTGGATCCTAGAGCAGGAAGAATTCCTGTCCGGCGATTACGACATTCACTGGCTGGAAAAAAAGCTGGCCGCGCGGTAACAACGATTCATGAATGATATGCCGGATGTACGGCAGGCCCTGCATGCCTATCGCCAGGGACTTTTTCCCATGGCCGCGGGCCGGGATGCCGTATCTTACGACTGGTACTGGGCGCCCGTCCGTTCGCTTTTGCCGATCAGGAACCTGCATGTGCCCCGGCGGCTTAAACGGCTGGCATTGCGAGCACCCTTTGATGTCAGGATCGATACGGATTTTGCGGGCGTGATCGACGGGTGCGCCGCGCCACGCGACAAACAGCCGGAAACCTGGATCAACCAGGGCCTGCGCCGGTTGTTGCTGGCGCTTCACGAGGCCGGCTATGCGCACAGCGTGGAATGCTGGCGCGACGGTCTATTGGCCGGGGGACTTTACGGCATTGCCGTCGGGCAGGTCTTCTGCGGTGAAAGCATGTTTTCCGTTGTGGACAATGCCAGCAAGATCGCCCTCATCCATCTTTGCGCGCGGCTGGATGAAGGGGGATTCAGGCTATTGGACTCACAGTATCAGAATCCGCATTTGCTGCAATTCGGAGCGTACGAGATGGATGGACATGATTATGTTGAAAATCTTCTGTTGCTGGCAGATCACGGCGCAGACTTTGGATTACAAGGATCCCGGCATAGAAACGAGACGGAACGGATCAGGAAATTCTTGATGAATTCCGACTGATCCGTATGCGCATTCGTAGCGAAATGCGATCAGTACACAGGTCCGTCCACAGAGGACGGCTCCGCTTCGTAATCTTCAACCGGAGGCTCGGCGGGCGCAGGCGCGGGCGCAACAGTGCTTCCCGGATCTTCTTCGGTTGACGGAGGCGGAGTTTCCGCGACGGGCATATCATCCGTCACCGGGGATGACGGTGTCGCGGCCGGGGCCATCGCAGCGGCAGGATCGCCCGATATGGCAGGCTGTACCTGTGCCGGAGCCGATTGTACATTATCTGCAGGTATTGCCGGGGGCGGAGGAGCCGGGGGCGGGGCACTGGACGGGTCCGGCGTGCCCTCGCCCACGCAATCCAGCACCCAGACATCGTAAATGGGATGATCCATCGACGACAGGGCGGGCGAGGACGCAAACATCCAGCCGCTGAAAATCCATTCCGGCTTGTCTTGCGGCGTTACCTCCCAGATTTCAAGGAAAGATGCAGATTCAGGCGCCTCGATCGGCGGCGATTTGCGGCATGCCCGCGGCCGGATATACAGCTGGCCGAAACGCACTGTCTTGTCGACCTGTACGTCAAAGGTGGACGTCCGCGCCGTTACCTTGTCCAGCATACGCAGACGTGCCCCCGGATAGATGTCCATGGCTGCATGGGCGGATAAAGGGGTGAAAACAAGCCCCAGCGCGAGCAGACCGAGCGCGCGGATCGTCATCAGGGATGCGCCTCGGCTCCTGGTTCCGCCGGAGCCGCATCTGCGGGAGCTTCAGCCGGAGTCTGCTCAGGTACGGGCGAAGGTTCGGGCGTCGGAACCGCTTCTGGTGCCGCCGCTGCGGGAGCCGGTTCGGCCGGCGCAGCCGTATCGTCTTTCTTCTCCGACTGCAGGCTGAAAATGAATTTGCCCAGCAGCTGTTCGAGGTTTTGCGGAGACTGGGTGTACTGGATCAGGCCGCCGGGCTTCAGCATTTCCTCCGACGCGCCCGGCTGCAACTCCATGTAACGCCCACCCAGCAGGCTTTCGCTGGCGATTATCGCCGCCGTATCATCGGGAAGCTGGACCGATGGCTCGATGCTCATCGTCACGACGGCCAGATAGGTTTTAGGATCCAGTGCCAGATCGGCGATGGAGCCGACTTTGACGCCACTGATCCGCACATCGTCGCCGATGCCGAGACCGCCAATGCCGGAGAAGGACGCTTTCACCTCATACCCGCTGATCTTTTTTACGTCGGCGGTGCGGTAGCTGAAGACAAGAAAGAACCCTGCCAGGAAAAGCACGATGGCCCCCAGAACGGTTTCGATGACGCTGCGTTTCATGGCTTTGCCGGTTCCTTCCTGTTCATGCGGATCCCACCTTATTCGGGCGGGGTCCAGGCTTCATAATCCCCGGTCGCGGCGGCACGGCGGCCACCGGACAGGACGTGGCCCGGCGGACGATAGGCTTCCATCGTCCCTGTCGGGTTCGGCCTGTGCGGCTTCTGCCAGAGCTTGCGATATGACACGCCGGATTCATCGGGAACGGCATCTGTCTGATGATGAAGCCAGCCATGCCATTCCGGGGGAACCTTCGAGGCTTCGGGAGCGCCCTTGTACATCACCCAGCGGCGGTCACGCCTGTAACCCGGGCGCGGCTTCGCGCTATAGTAACGATTGCCCGCAGCATCCCTTCCGACAAGCTTCGCGCCGGACAATATCCGGGCCAGCCCGATATGGGCAGGCGACAGAACGCCAAGAAAACTGAACAATCCCATGAAAATATCCGATCCAGCAACCTGATATGCATGACGCAATTACGCTGCAAAATCAAGTGCGTTGCAATCGATGCCCCCGGATCAGTCCGCGATCTTGCGATCCTGACCCTGCCAGGACCGGAAGACGTTCATGGCCTCATCATGCTGAAGCTGTTCATAGGGCGGCAGGGCGCGATGCGCCAGGGGTTTGCCAATTTCCCCCAAGATGCCTTCATCATTGGCGCGGACCGCGGCCTCGGCCTGGGACAGGGCGTAATATACTTTGACAATACCCGTACCGACAATCAGCGCCTGGCCCAGCATGGTCGGCTCGGCGCTGCAATAGATCGTGCAGCCGTCCAGTTGCGTGGCGTTCAGGCGTTCCGTCGCGCGCCGGATCGCCATGACCTCGGCATGCGCTGTCGGGTCGCAGCGGGCCGTCACGCTGTTCACGCCTTCCCCGATCAGACGGCCCCGGGCATCGGCGACCACCGCACCAAACGGCCCGCCCATACGC
>JBDHTS010000151.1:0-3290 GCA_039808845.1 Alphaproteobacteria bacterium
TCGCCGTCATCAGCGTTTCGGGCAGATCGCCTTCGTTCAGAAGGCTGATAACATGCGTGACATGCGCGCCCTTCGGCCCGCGCACGATATGGCACAGAAGCTCCGCGCCCTCACCGAGACTTTGCACATTCGCGCGCTGCAGGATCGTGACATGCAGAAAGGCGCCGGCCGACTCGCCATCCGGAACGACGAAACCGAACCCCTTCGGCGCATTGAACCACTTAAGGCGCGCCTTGATCGGCGGGCCTTCGGGCAAAGAACCGGCATGCTCAGCCACATAATGCGCCGGTTGCTGCGGGTTTGCGCGCACGTGAGAATATCCTTCTCCAAAAAACCGTTGGCCAGCAAAAAAATCTGGCAAGTAACGCAGAGAAATAAAAATATTGACAGCCCGCCAATACGCAAATCTTGCCGCTAAAAACAAATGAAATCCAGTTTTTTTTTACGGATAATATTAGCGTAATCTTATGAGGCGCTTGTGTTTTTCCACGATAGACTAAAAATCAGCGCGTACGTTTATGATAGCGCGTCTTCAGGGATGGTATATAATCAGGCTTCGCTTATGAAAGGGTTTCCAATGCTGCGTTATGGTTTGTCCGCTTTTTTCATGGCCGCGCTTGCCTTGCTGGCATCAACGCGTCCGGCATGGGCCTATATAGATTTCGGCACGGGAAGCATGGTTTTCCAGATGCTTATGGCCGGCGCGATCGGTGTTTTCTTCACGATCAAAATGTACTGGTTCGCGTTCAAAAGAAAAATTCACGTCTTTTGGTCGAGACTGACCGGGCGGCCCGTCCCGCCGGATTCCGAAGCGAAGCCGGACGGCGATGCAAAACGTTAAGGCCTCGTTCCGCGATCCGGGCACGCAAGTTTTCGTGGCCGACGGAGAAATCCATCGCGCCATCCATGCCGATGCCGCGCCGCATTATCAGGCTTTCATGGCGGGCGGGCTTTATGATCGTCTGGCCGCGGACGGTCTTATCGTTGCGCATGACGATGTATCCTCGTCTTTCGGCAAAACGGTCATCAGACCGCAGCGCATTCCGTTTATCTCGTATTCTTACGAATGGTGCTTTTCGGCGCTGAAAGAGGCTGCGCTGAACACGCTTGCCATTCAGAAATCATGTCTCGACCATCATATGACCCTTCAGGACGCGACGGCTTTCAATATGCAGTATCTGAACGGGCGATGGGTCTGCATCGATACCGGATCGTTCCGTATTCAGGCGGAACCCGCGCCCTGGGGCGCTTACCGCCAGTTCTGCCAGCATTTTCTGGCGCCGCTTCTGCTCATGGCTTATCGCGACGGACGGTTGCTGTCCTTGTTCGAACGCAATCTCGACGGCATACCGCTGGACCTTGCCGCGAAACTTCTGCCGTTGCGCGCAAAGACGCGGATGGCGGTCTGGCTGCATATCGTCATGCATGCCCGTTTCGCCTTGAAGGATTTCGAGCACGCGCCGTCCGCCCAGGGATCGGGCAGGATATCGGCTGCCTCCGCCTACGGGCTGATCGATCAATTAAAATCTCTTATTCATTCGCTTGATTTGAAGCGGCATGAAACCGCCTGGACATCGTATGAGCAAACGCACACCTACGATACGCAGGAATTCAAGACCAAGGAAGAATTCGTACTGAAAACCCTGCGGCAAATCCGATGCGGGAGCGTATGGGATCTGGGCGCCAACACCGGGCATTTCAGCCGTCTCGTCGCGCAACATGCCGGCATTGCGCCGGTCGCGTTCGAATACGATTTCATGACGGCCGAAGCCGGATACAGGAAAAGCCTTTCCGTCGGCAGCCATCGCCCCCTTCATCTCTGGATGGACATGACCAATCCTTCGTCCGGACGGGGCTGGGCCGGGGAGGAATGGCAGAGCCTCGCCCAGCGCGGGCCTGCGGATATGGTTCTCGCCCTGGCGCTCGTTCACCATCTTTGTCTTGGCGCCAATGTTCCGCTGCCCCATGTCGCTGCGTTCTTCAAAACCATCGCGCGGCATATCGTCATCGAATTCGTGCCGAAAGACGATCCGCAGTCCCAGCGTCTGCTGAAAAGCCGCAGGGATATTTACGAAAACTATACCGTCGAAGCCTTCGAAGCCGCGATGCTGGCGCATTTCAGCCTGATGGAAAGACAAACGGTTTCGCGTACCGGAAGAGTTCTTTATGCTTTCAAAGCCAAAGACTGAGACGGGCGCCAAAAGGTCCAGCGTGGCGATGCCGTTGCTGTGCATGAGCGCGGGCATCGTGCTGGAGAGCGTTCTGGCGCGGGTCGGCACATACTGGGAGGCTTGGGAAGGCATCGTTCCGCTTCTGGCGGTATGGGCGGGGCAGGGCGTTCTGTTCGGCTTGTTGTCCGCGCTGAAAATCGGGCGCGCCGCCGCGCTGACGCTTACAATGTTTCTGACGATCCTGATTTTTCAGTATTCGAAAATCCTGACGGATTTCAGCCAGCGGGACGCGCTGCTTCTGATGGCCTTGATTATGGCCCTGGGCGGTATTCTCATTTTCCGCTTTCCGAAATTCGAGAAGATCATGGGGTCCGTGCTGGTCACCTATGCCGCGCTGATCGCGGCCTATCACGGCGCGATGATCCTGATGTCCTATCAGCATATGCGTTACGACCGCAGCGCCCTTCCGCCGAAGGAAGAACTTCTCGGCAAGACAGCTGTAAGCCCGGACCGCATGCCGGACATTTATTTTATCGTTCAGGACGCCTATGCTTTCAATGAAACGCTCCTGCGCCTTTTCGGATATGATAATTCGCCGTTCCTGGACGGCCTCAAATCCAAAAGGTTCTACATCGCGGATAAAAGCCGGTCATCCTATTCCCAGACCATGCTGTCGATCTCTTCGACCATGAACCTGAATTATCTGCAGGACGATGTGCGGCTGCCCCATGCGCGGTTTTCGGACCGCAGGCCCGCCGCCGATTATTTCCTGCGTCCCCGGCTTCTGCGGTTCCTGAAGGATCAGGGGTACGACCTGCATATCATGACAACGGGATACGCGCTCGATCCCGCCTTCAATCCGGCGGTCATGAACATCAGGGCGCCCACGTTCAAAACGACCGTGGCGGAACACCTGATCACCCGCACGCCGTTTTATGCCGTGCTCAACGCCGCTTTCGGCCCGCGACGGGCGTTTTTAAATCCGTACCGCGAACATTACGAGGATGTGAAGCGGGAATACCGGAATCTGCAAGAGGCGGCGCGCCCCGCTTCCGCCGCGCCCAAATTCGTCTACGCCCATGTTCTGGCGCCCCATCCGCCTTTTGTGTTCGGTGCCGA
>JBDHTS010000152.1:0-3280 GCA_039808845.1 Alphaproteobacteria bacterium
TTGTTGTTCATCGTCCCGCCATGCTCCGGATGCGGATGCAGGACGATGGCGAGCGGAGCGTTGGGCGTCTTGGAATGGCTGTAGCGCCCTTCAAGGCGTCCCTCAGGTCCGTTGATGATGATTTCCGGCATTCAGTCCCCGTAATGTTTTCACACAATCGAAGGCGGTTTTCTAAATCATCCGCCTTGGTCCAGTCTACCCCCGCCGTCTTTTATGCACGGCTTTATGAACAGGCGCAGTGTCCTGATAGCAAACCCATAACACGCTTGTCTACGAATTTCTCATAACATTCTGTTTTGTTTGTGGATAATGAAACGATGGCGGAAAAAGCGGAAAAGGATTATGTCTGATGTATGAAAAATACGCCCGTCTATCTCGACTATAACGCCAGCGCGCCGATGAGGCCGGAGGCAAGGGACGCCCTGTCGCAGGCTCTTGATAAGGGCGGCAATGCATCGTCCGTGCACGGTTTCGGCCGCGAAGCCCGGCGTCTGGTGGAGACGGCGCGGGAAAAGGTCGCGGCCCTGTGCGGCACCATGCCTGCGCAGGTCATCTTCACGTCCGGCGCGACGGAGGCGAACAATGCGGTCCTGAAAGCCTTCGCCGGGGAACGCATCCTCGTTTCCGCCATCGAGCATCCCTCCGTGCTGGAGACTGTGCCGCACGCGGAACGCATTCCGGTGGGGTCGGACGGGGTGATCGACCGGGAAGCTTTTGAGTTATTGCTGCGGCAGGATCCGGCGCCCGCGCTGGTTTCCATCATGCTGGTGAATAACGAGACGGGGGTCATCCAGCCTGTCCGCGATCTGACGAAACGCGCGCGCGCCCTCCATCCGAATGTGTTTATCCATACGGATGCCGTGCAGGCGGCGGGGCGGATGGCGATCGATTTTCCCGCCTTGCATGCCGATTATTTAAGTCTCTCCGCGCACAAATGCGGCGGGCCCCAGGGCGTAGGCGCGCTGGTCGTCGCGCCGGGCGCGCGGCCTGCCGTTCTGCTGCATGGCGGGGGGCAGGAGAAGCGCCAGCGCGCCGGAACGGAAAACGTGGCCGCCATTGCCGGGTTCGGTGCTGCGGCGGAAGGGGCTGCGTCGCTGGAAGGTCTGGAAAAAATGACCGCATGGCGCGATAAAGTCGAACAGGCGATCGGGAAGATCGAACCTCGCGCCGTCGTGCCGGGTAATACAGCGCCGCGGGTTGCCAACACATCCTGCATCGCTCTGCCGGGCATCCCGGCGGAGACCCAGCTGATGATCCTGGATATGGAAGGAGTCGCTGTCTCCAGCGGTTCCGCCTGTTCCAGCGGCACGGTCAAGGTCAGCCATGTGCTGAAGGCGATGGGTATCGATGACGACATCGCGAAAAGCGCTATCCGCATATCCACCGGCTGGGCGGCGGCGGATGAGGATATCGACCGTTTTATCGCCGCCTGGACTGTGATGCACGGGCGGGTAAAGGACAGGATCCGAACCGCGAATGGACGCGAATAAACGCGAATGCAAAAAGCCGCGCGCAGCGCAGTAAAGATTTTAACCGCAGAGACGCAGAGAACGCAGAGGCACTGCACTTCTCTGCGCCCTCTGCGTCTCTGCGGTTCAATTTTAAAAATGCCTGCGGCGCTCTTCGCATTCGCGTTTATTCGCGTCCATTCGCGGTTAAGATTTTTTTTCTTGTCATCATTGCGGCAGCTCTATTGATTATGGTTTAAATCCCCGAACCAAATAAATGGAATGAGTTCTGCCATGCCCACCATGACTTTTATCCTGAAAAACGGGACGCCGAAAACGGTGGATGCGCCGCTCGGCCTCTCGGTCATGGAGATCGCGGTGAAGAACGACATCGACCCGATCGAGGGCGCGTGCGGCGGCAGCCTGGCCTGCGCCACCTGCCACGTTTATGTCCACCCGGACTGGCAGGAAAAATGCCTGCCCGACGGCGAACGGTCGGAGGGCGAGGAGGACATGCTGGACCTCGCTTTCGACGTCCGCAAGAACTCCCGCCTCGGCTGCCAGATCAGGATGACGGAGGATCTCGATGGCCTCGTCGTCGCCGTGCCGGGGACGAAGCCGGGGTGGTAAGCTATTATATAATATGTCTAATTTTTGCGTTTTAAAGCGGGCTCAAGTATAGTCACCGCCATGAACAGCCTGGGTTTCGACAAGCCGGAATCTCAGACCCGCGTGGTGGTGGCCATGTCGGGCGGGGTGGATTCGTCCGTCGTCGCGGCGCTGTTGCACGAGCAGGGCTATGACGTGGTCGGGGTGACGCTGCAATTATACGATCATGGCGAGGCCTTGAAGAAAAAGGGCGCGTGCTGCGCGGGGCAGGATATCTACGATGCCCGCCGGGTGGCGGAGGCGCGCGGCTTTCCGCATTACGTCCTGAATTACGAAAGCAATTTCCGGGACAGCGTGATCGAGGATTTCGCGGACAGCTATCTGCGCGGCGAAACGCCGATCCCCTGCGTCCGCTGCAACCAGACGGTCAAGTTCCGCGACCTGCTGCAGGTGGCGCACGATCTCGGCGCGGACTGCATGGCGACCGGGCATTACGTGCAGCGCATAGTCGAAAATGGCCGTGCTGAACTGCGCCGCGCCGTGGACACGACGAAGGACCAGAGCTATTTCCTGTTCGCGACGACTCAAGCACAGCTGGATTTCCTGCGCTTCCCCTTGGGCGGCTGGACCAAGGACGTGACGCGCGCGCAGGCGGAACGGCTCGGCCTGATCACGGCGGCGAAGCCGGATTCGCAGGATATCTGCTTCGTGCCCGGCGGCGATTACGCGAAGGTGGTAAAGGCGTTGCGCCCGCAATCCGCCGCGCCCGGCGACATCGTCCATATCGACGGGCGCGTGCTGGGCGCGCATGATGGCATCATCCACTACACGATCGGCCAGCGGAAGGGCCTCGGCATCGGCGGCGGCGCGACGGAAAACAATGAGCCGCTCTATGTCGTGCGCCTGGACCCGGATGCCAACCGCGTGATGGTCGGGCCGAAGGAAGCGCTGGCGCGCGACATCGTGCGCGTGAAGGGTGGCAACTGGCTGGCCGGCGGCGGGGCGCTGGACGTCCACGTCAAGCTGCGCTCGATGGCCGCGCCGGAACCCGCCGTGCTGCGCCGCGATGGCGCGGACGCGGTTCTCGAACTGCGCGCGCCGCAATACGGAATCGCGCCGGGCCAGGCGGCGGTGTGCTATATCGGCGACCGCATGGTCGGCGGCGGCTGGATCGCGGGGACAGAGAACAGCGGATTGAAGGCCGCCGCTTAGGACAGGCCCAG
>JBDHTS010000153.1:0-3233 GCA_039808845.1 Alphaproteobacteria bacterium
TCTCCGCTTCGCTGCGGAATAACAAAAGAGAAGAAGAGCAATAAAATCTCCCAGTTTCCCTTTGTCTGTCTCCGGCGTTCATTTTTATTCCCTCTTCGCGTTATTAAAACACCAAGCGCACCAAGGCCACAAAGGCGCGAATGCTTGGTGATCTTGGTGCGCTTGGTGTTAAAAATTTTTCCTCCGGTTACATGACAAGAAACGCTCCTTCGCATCGCGATGACAGCTTTATAACGATCATCCCATCGCATTCAACTTGACATCGCAGGAATATTATCCTACAATGCCGGCATGACAAACGAACACGACACAGAACCCCACAACCCTCCCAAACGCGAACTTACCTATGCCGAGCAAAGCGCGGCGCGGCAAAAGGCCTTCGACGATTCCATCAAGGCCGCCAAGGAAGAAATGGCGGCCTTGATCCATACGCCCCAAAACAGCGATACGCTGGAATCGATGCTGACCCGCCAGAGCTATATCCTCAACGGCCTGTTTCACAAATCGCTGGTCGCCAACGCCTCGCCCGCCCTGGGCGGCATCGACTTCGCGCTGCGCCTGCAGCGGGAGTGCCGCCAGACCGTTCAGGCGCTGGCCCGCGTGCGGCGGACGAACGAACTGACCGACCGGCACGCGATCGACAAAAAAACCGGCAAACGGACTGATAGCCCGGACAGGCTTTACGACGCCGCCGGGCGGCTGATTTACGATTTCAGCGGAAAAAACTGATGGCCGCCCGGCGCTGGACGGAGGAACAGCGGCGCCAGGCGGCGGACCGCGCCCGGTCGCAAAGGCCGTGGCAACACGCCACCGGCCCGCGCACGGCGGAAGGAAAGAGAACCGCCAGCCTCAACGCCCTGAAACATGGCGGGCGCTCCCGCGCCGCGCGCGATTTCCTCAAAACCCTCGCCGAATGGAAACGCTTCCGCCGCGCGGCGGTCGCCGCCGCTCTTGCCTCTTCCCGTCCGGAACGCTTCCATTGCCCGCCATCGGGTGAACAGGCCGCTTTTGTCCAGGGCGCGGCCCTTGCAATTTTCTTCCCTTTCCGCTCCCGCCCCGCTAAAACGGCAAAAAACGATAAAAGACAGGGAGCGTATCATGATTTCTCCATCCCGCGCCTTCGCGCGCGCCGCGTCGGCTATGGGTTCCGTGGCGGGGCTGGCCCTCGCCGCCTTCATCGCCCTGCCCGCGCAGGCGCAGGATGTGCACCGGCAGCCGCCGGAAACAGGATCGCCCCGTCCCGTGGCCTTCGACTGCGCGGTCGATGCGAAACCGCAGCACACGATGTTCTATCTCGTGAACGCGTTTGACATCAGCCCATCCGTCGATCCGATGGAATACCGGCGGATGATCGAGGGGATGGCCTACGCCCTGGTCCAGCCGGAACTGATCGCGCAGGTGGAGGCTATCGGCGGCATTGCCGTGTCCAACGTATCGTTCTCCTCATCGAACGATGCAAAGCCGCTGACGCCGACCTATATCATCGCCAATGCGGAGGACGCGAAGCGGGCGGCGGACTCTCTTTCCAGACATTCCTCCCTGCCGCCCGTGGATTTCTCCCGCATGACCGATACGGGACTCGGCTTGCGCGCGGCCTGGGGGATGGCGGAAGCCTGCAAAGGCCTTCAGGCCGGCTTCATCCGCATCAATATCATCACCGATGCGAAACAAAACGCTGGTCCGCCCGCGTGGCTGTCGCGCGATGCCGTGCTGCGGTCGATGGACAACGCGGCGATCAACGCCCTTTATGTTTCCTCAAATCCCGATCCATTCAAAAAGCTGAACATCGATTTCCTGAATCAGGACGTGATCGGCGGTTCCTGGTCCTTCGTCGAGATCGCGCATGAAAACGGCGATTTCGGGGAGGCCATGCTGAAAAAATTCCTGCTCGATATCGCCAGGGGGCCTTCCACGATGACGGCCCGCCATGCGCCGGGATAAGGGGTGCCGAAGGGGAATGCGCCGTATGCTCCTGTTGACGCTGGCCGATGCCCGTCCTATCGTCTCCGCGATGCCCGTCCCTTCCGTTGAACCCGGCGATCCCATCAGGATCGGCAATGTGCCCGCCATCGTCGCCGATGTGCATGCGGAGGGCGATGTGGAGGCGGTGTATCTCGACCATCGCGGCCTGGCCCTCGCCGAGGACGCCATCTGGCGGGAGGCGGAAAACGGCTGGGCCTTCAAAACCCCCGGCGGCGCGGCCGCCCGCTTCGTCGACCGCAAACCCCGCATGGCCCCTTATGTTCAGGTTTTAAGAGGCCGGCATAAACCTTCCGTTCTGACGTTTCCGGGAAAGGTGAAAAGAAAGGAATAACTTGCAGTAGCGGCCTGTTTTTGCATAATTTCACCACTATTAAAAAAATTCACAAACAGGGAAATGAATCGCATGTCACACGACAATACACGGCTCGCCGATGCGCTGGCCGCATGGGAGCAGGCAAAGGCCGACCACGCCAAAGCCTGGAGAGACCCCTCCGGGAGTCGGATCTTAGAACAAGCCTCCCGCCAGCTTGAGGCCGCTTTCGAAAAGCAGGGGCTTTCTCTTGCGCAATATGCCAACCGGAAATTTGCCGGGCTGAGCCGGGAACTCGTCGTGCCTTTGACCCCTCGGCTGGATCATTACCGGGGATTGGAGCTGCTGCCTCCGGGGCATATGCTGTTCGGCTATAAGGTTGACGTCGTGCAAGACCATTTGTCCAAGGCGAGAGCGCAGCACGGCTTGCCTCTTTCTCCTGCGCCGTCGGGTCTGACAACTGCCTGGACTCTGGCAGGCCTCATCAACGGCATTCGGGCCGCTGCGGCGGGATTTGCGCCGGACATACGTCCCGCTATAACGCAGCCGGGCTACAGGCCCTAGTTTCCTTCCACCGGCCTGTTCTCCACCGCCCGGCGCTACGCCGCTTTCGCCAGGTCGCGCCCGTTGGCCTGGAGCGTTACCTGGATGTTGCCGCGCGTCGCCTTGGAATAGGGGCAGATCTGATGCGCCGCCTCGACGATCTTTTTCGCGGTGGCGTCGTCCACGCCCGCAATGGTTCCGTTCAGCGCCACGGACAGGAAAAAGCCGCCTTCATCATCCTGGTTCAGATTGACCGTGGCCTGGACGGTGATTTCTCCGGCGGCCACGCCCTGTTTCTTCGCCATGGCCTCGATTGCGCTGCCGAAACAGGCGCTGTAGCCGCAGGCGAACAGCTGCTCGGGATTGGTGCCTTCGCCGCTGCTGCCGGGCTTGGACA
>JBDHTS010000154.1:0-3215 GCA_039808845.1 Alphaproteobacteria bacterium
TCCAGCTTCGCGATCCGCGCCTCGGCGCGCTCCAGATCCTCGCGCGGGACCAGGTCGAGCCGGGTGGCCAGTTCGTCGATGCGCGTCTTGATCTCGCTTTGGACCTGCTGCTGCATCCCGCTCAGGATGTTCACGGCCCCGCCGGCCATGCGGGCCAGGTCGTCGAACAGCTTTGGATCAGGACCCATTTTCATCATGCTGACAGCGCCTTGCAATAAGCGGAGTCCAGTAGCAGGAGTCCGGCTACGCTGGCAAGATCAAAGTTCTGTGGATATCGGTCTGTCTTCTCTTGTAGGCTGGAATCGCAGGGGCGAGGCTGGACCTGCATTTTATATTAGAGGTGGATAACATGTTCATTGTAACGGGCGGCGCGGGGTTTATCGGATCCAATCTGGTGGCGGGGCTGGAGGAGCGGGGGCTGACCGACATCGTCGTCTGCGACGTGCTGGGCAACCAGGACAAGTGGCGCAACATCGTGAAGCGGGAGCTGCGCGATATCGTCAAGCCGGAAAACCTGATGGATTTCCTGGAATTGCACAAGGGCGAGATCGAGGTGATCTTCCACATGGGGGCGATTTCCTCCACCACGGAATGGGACGCCGACCTGATCGTCGACAACAATTTCATGCTGTCCCGCAATCTGTGGAAGTGGTGCGCGAAGAACGGCGTGCGGCTGATCTATGCGTCTTCCGCGGCGACCTATGGCGGCGGAGAGAACGGGTTCGTCGACAACGACGCGCCGGGGTTCCTTGCGAATTTGCGGCCGCTCAACCCCTATGGCTGGTCGAAGCATCTGTTCGACCGCCGGATCTCCCGCCTGGTGCATGACAAGGAGAACGCGCGGGAACCTCTGCCGCCGCAATGGGCCGGGCTGAAATTCTTTAACGTCTACGGTCCGAACGAATATCACAAGGGCGAGCAGCGCAGCGTGGCCTGCAAGCTGTATCCTCAGGTGGCGGCAGGCGCGGCGGCGCGGTTGTTCAAATCCGAAAATCCCAAATATCCGGACGGCGGACAGATCCGCGACTTCGTCTGGGTGGGAGATTGCGTCGATGTGATGCTGTGGCTGTACGACCATCCTGAAATCTCCGGCCTGTTCAACGTGGGGTCGGAGAAAGGGCGGAGCTTCAAGGATCTGGCCGAGGCAGTGTTCAAGGCGGCGGGCAAATCGCCGAAGATCGCCTATGTCGACATGCCAAACGAACTGCGCCAGCGGTATCAGTATTATACCGAGGCGGATATCTCCAAGCTGCGTGCGGCGGGATATAAAAAGCCCATGACATCGCTGGAGGAGGGGGTAGGGATTTACGTGCGGGATTATCTGTCGAAGACGGATCCTTATCGCTAGGTAGTTGCCCCTCACCCGAAACGCCTCAAGGGGCGTTTCGACCTCTCCCGAGGGAGAGGTAAACAATTAGGTATTTCTTAGCCTCTCCCTTGGGAGAGGCCAAACCGCTCCTTGAAGCGGTTTGGGTGAGGGTTAGGAACACCATGCCGTTTCCCGATATCGATCCCGTTGCCCTGTCGATCGGGCCGTTGCAGATCCGTTGGTATGCGCTGGCCTATCTGGCGGGGTTCCTTATCGGCTGGAAATACGTGCTTTATCTTGTCAAAAAAGATCAGGATAAAGGCATAACACCTCAACATATCGACGATTTTTTGACGTGGGCCATTGTCGGCGTGATCGTTGGCGGGCGGCTGGGATACGTGCTGTTTTATCAGGCGGATGTTTATCTGCGGGACCCGCTGGAAATTTTCAAGGTCTGGCATGGCGGGATGTCGTTCCACGGCGGGGCGCTGGGGGTCATCATCGCCATGATCGTTTTCGCCGCGCGGCGGAAAATCGCGGTTTTACGGCTGACCGACCTTGTCTGTTGCGCGGTTCCCATCGGCCTGTTTTTCGGACGTCTGGCCAATTTCGTGAACGGGGAGCTGTTCGGGCGGGTGACGGATGTGCCCTGGGGCGTGATCTTCCCGCATGGCGGGGATCTGCCGCGCCACCCGAGTCAGCTTTATGAAGCGGCGCTCGAAGGGCTGGTTCTGTTTTCCGCAATGGCCGTTCTGGCGCATAAAGATCCTGTCCGGAACAGGCCGGGCATCCTCTCCGGCGTGTTTCTCATCGGTTATGGGTTGAGTCGTATCGTAATAGAGTTTTTCCGTGAGCCGGATGTCCAGCTTGGTTATCTGATGGGCTTCGTGACGATGGGGCAGGTGCTGAGCGTGCCGATGATCGTCTTCGGCCTGATCCTGATCGCGCGGGCCATGCGCCGGCCCGCGGACGCGCGCGATGCTGTCTGACATTATAAAGAGTCACATCGCGCATCATGGCCCGATCGATGTCGGCGCCTTTATGGCCATGGCGCTGGGGCATCCGCGGTTCGGTTATTATATGCGCCGTGACCCGTTCGGGGCCGATGGCGACTTCACCACCGCGCCGGAAATAAGCCAGATGTTCGGTGAACTGATCGGTGCATGGATCGCGGACCGCTGGCAGCGCATGAAAGCGCCAAAACCTTTCACGCTGGCTGAAGCCGGCCCAGGGCGGGGGACTTTGATGGCAGATGCCCTCCGCGCAACACGAGGTGTGCCGGAATTTCATGCGTCGATGACGCTCCGGATGCTTGAAACCAGCCCCGTGCTGCGGGAGAAGCAGGCTGAAGCGCTGAAAGGTTTCTCGCCGTATTGGTATGACGATCCGGTTCCGTTTCTTGAATCGGGCGAAGGGCCATTGTTCGTGATCGCCAATGAATTCCTGGATGCGCTGCCTGTGCGGCAGATGCAAGTGCATCAGGGCGCATGGCGGGAACGTTTTGTCGGGTTGGAGGGTGGGCAATTGACCTTTGGCCTGAAACCCGCAGATCCGGAAATGACTCGCCAGATCCCGGATCATTTGCGTGCAATGGCGAAAGAGAATGATATTTATGAAATCGCGCCTGCGCGTAGCGTTTTTATGGGCAAATTATGTGAGGCTTTAAGGAAGCGGAGCGGTGTCGCCGTGCTGATCGATTACGGCCATGCCGCGCCAGGGCTGGGCGATACATTGCAGGCTGTCAGGGGGCACAATTATGTTCATGTTTTGGATGAGCCTGGGGCAGCAGATATAACATCTCATGTGGATTTTTCGGCTCTTGTTTCTGTTGCACAAAAGGAAGGTTGCTGGATCGAAGGGCCTGTGACGCAGACGCAATTCCTGGATGGGCTTGGCCTCAGGCAAA
>JBDHTS010000155.1:0-3191 GCA_039808845.1 Alphaproteobacteria bacterium
CCCCGCGTATTTCAGCACGCTGAACAGCAGGATCGACTGCGACACCAGAACCGCGATGCCGAGCAGGGTATAAGTGACATGCACGCACACGCTGCATCCGAACCCCAGCGCCGTCCACACGCCCGCCGCCCGCCCATACGTCAGCGCATTCCGCACCGCCATGACGAAATCCGGCCCCGGCGCCATGACCGCTACCCCGAACACGCTTACGAGCGTCAGCCATTCCAGCCAGTATGGGGACATAAAACGATCCTTTCCTAAAAAACGTCATCCCGGCGAAGGCCGGGACCCATACAGTTTATCCTCGGACACGAAAGGAGAAGAAGCCATAAAGCGCACTCCATGGCCTATGGCAGCTTTTTTATGTCCTTTGTCCGTCGTATGGATCCCGGCCTTCGCCGGGATGACGATTTGTTTTCTTAAACCCTTAACGCCTCATCCACCAGCCTTGCCTGTTCCTCCTGATGTCGTTTCAGCAAGCCCGTCGCGGGGGACGCCGCCTCGGCGCGGCCCACGTAATGCGGGCGCTGGGCCTTGATCTTCAGGCCCATCAGCACCGCTTCGATCCGCTCGTTGACGAAGAACCAGGCGCCCATATTGCGGGGCTCCTCCTGGCACCAGACGATCTCGGCGTTCCTGTACGGGGCCAGTTCCTCGGCCAGAGCTTTCTGCGGGAAGGGATACAGCTGTTCGACACGCAACAGCGCGACGTCCTTGATCCCGCGCTTGCGGCGTTCTTCCAGCAGGTCGTAATAGACCTTGCCGGTGCACAGCACCACGCGCTTCATTTTCTCCGGCTTGACGAGATCCTTGCGGTCGTCGTCCCACAGAATGCGATGGAACGTACTGTCGCCCGTGAAGTCAGCCTTCGGCGACACGGCCAGCTTGTGCCGCAGCAGCGATTTCGGCGTCATGATGACGAGCGGCTTGCGGAAGTCGCGCACCATCTGCCGCCGCAGCGCGTGGAAATAGTTGGCGGGCGTGGTCAGATTGCAGACCTGCCAGTTGTCCTCGCCGCACATCTGGAGGAAGCGCTCGAACCGCGCCGAGGAATGCTCCGGCCCCTGCCCCTCGTACCCGTGGGGCAGCAGCATGACGAGGCCGCACATGCGCAGCCATTTCGCCTCGCCGGAACTGATGAACTGGTCGAACAGCATCTGCGCGCCGTTGGCGAAATCGCCGAACTGCGCCTCCCACAGCACGAGCGTTTTCGGGTCGGCGAGGGAATAGCCGTATTCGAAGCCCAGCACGGCTTCTTCCGAGAGCGGACTGTCGATGATCTCGATTTTGCCCTGCCCGTCCGCGACATGCTGGAGCGGCAGGTATTTCTCCTCGTTTTCCTGATCGTACAGGACCGCGTGGCGCTGGGAGAACGTGCCGCGCCCGACATCCTGGCCCGACAGGCGGATATTGTATCCGTCCGCCACCAGCGACCCGAACGCCATCGCCTCGCCCGTGGCCCAGTCGAAGCCGTCCCTGCCCTCGATCATCGCCTTCTTGGCGTCGATCTGCCGCGCGATCTTGGAATTGAGGTTGAAATCCGAAGGGATCGTGGTCAGCGCCTGACCAACCTTCCTGAACATGTCTTCTTTCAGCGCCGTCACGCCGCGCCGGTCCTCGCCATGCGCGACTTTCAGGCCGGTCCACGCGCCCTCCAGGAAATCCGCCTTGTTGGGCTTGTATGATTGCGTCGCCTCGAAGGCCTGCTCCAGGTAATCGGTAAAGTCCTTCACCATGCCGTCGGCCTCGTCCTGGCGCAGCACGCCTTCCGCGACCAGCTGCTTCGCGTATTGCGCGCGCGTCGTCTCCTGATTGCGGATCTTCTGGTACATCAGCGGCTGGGTGAAGGACGGCTCGTCGCTTTCGTTATGGCCGAAGCGGCGGTAGCAGAACATGTCGATCACGACGTCCTTCTTGAACTGCTGCCGGAACTCGGTCGCGATGCGCGCCACGTGCACCACCGCCTCCGGATCGTCCCCGTTCACATGGAAGATCGGGGCCGAAAGCATCTTCGCCACGTCGGTCGTGTACGGGCCGGACCGGCTGTATTTCGGCATCGTGGTGAAGCCGATCTGGTTGTTGATGACGATATGGATCGTCCCGCCAACGCGATAACCCTGCAGTTCGGACAGCATCAGCGTTTCCGCCACCAGCCCCTGGCCCGCGAAGGCCGCGTCGCCGTGCAGCAGGATCGGCATGACGCTGATGCGCTCATGATCGTCGCGGCGCAGCTGCTTGGCCCGCACCTTGCCCAGAACGACCGGGTTCACGGCCTCCAGATGCGACGGGTTGGCGACCAGCGACAGGTGGATCGTATGCTCCCCGCCGTCGAAACTGCGGTCGCTCGACGTGCCGAGGTGGTATTTCACGTCGCCCGACCCCTGCACGTCGTCCGGGTTCGACGAATTGCCCTGGAATTCCGAGAACAGCGCCGTGAACGGCTTGCCGAGAACGTTGGTCAGCATATTCAGCCGGCCCCGGTGCGCCATGCCGAAGATGGCTTCCTTCACGCCCAGCTGGCCGCCGCGCTTTAAAACCTGCTCGACGGCGGGGATCAGCGACTCGCCGCCGTCCAGGCCGAAGCGTTTCGTGCCCTGGTATTTCGTGTTCAGGAACCGCTCGAACGTTTCGGCGGCGGTCAGGCGCTGCAGGATCGCGCGCTTGCCTTCGGGGCTGAATTCCGTGTGGTTGCGCGGCCCCTCGATCCGCTCCTGGATCCAGGCCTTTTCGTCCGGATCGGACAGGTGCAGGAACTCCACCCCGATAGGGCCGCAATAAGTCTGGCGCAAGGCATCGACGATCTCGCGCAATGTCGCGCTTTCCATGCCCAGTACGCCGTTGATGAAGATCGACCGGTCCATGTCGCCGTCCGAAAACCCGTAATGCGCCGGGTCCAGCTCCGGATGATACGGCTTTTCTTTCAGCCCCAGCGGGTCCAGCGTCGCGATCAGGTGCCCGCGCGCGCGGTAGGCGCGGATCAGCATCAGCGCGTTGATCGAATCGAGCGTCGCCTTGCGGACATCCGACTCGCCCGCCACGCTGGATTTGCCCTTTGCGGCCTTCGGCGGCGCGGGCATATCGATCACCGGCATGCCGTCGGCTTCCGCCATGCCGTAACTGGTGAAAGCGGTGCGTCCTGCCTTGCCCGGCGTCCAGCTCGCGCCGTGGATCTCTTTGAGCAGCGACGCCTC
>JBDHTS010000156.1:0-3163 GCA_039808845.1 Alphaproteobacteria bacterium
GCAGATATAACATCTCATGTGGATTTTTCGGCTCTTGTTTCTGTTGCACAAAAGGAAGGTTGCTGGATCGAAGGGCCTGTGACGCAGACGCAATTCCTGGATGGGCTTGGCCTCAGGCAAAGGGCGGCGATGCTGGAGGGCCGGGCGACGCCCCAGCAAAAACTGGATATCCGGGCCGCTGTCCATCGGTTGACGGACAAGGCGCAGATGGGGGAATTGTTTAAGGTGATGATAGTGTCTTCCCTCTCCCCCACGGGGAGAGGGCCGGGGTGAGGGGGAGTGCTGTTTGCGCTATATTCAAGGTGAGGCGCTTGATTTTACTGCCCCTCACCCTAACCCTCTCCCCGTGGGGGAGAGGGGATTTTTATGGAGACGATATGTTTTTGACGGCGGAAGGTTTTTGTGGCGGCCAAGAGATTGCCCATGGGTTCTTTACCCGCAACGGCGGGGTTAGCGAGGGAATTTACCGGTCCCTGAATTGCGGCTACGGTTCGGCGGACGATCCGGAAGCCGTGACGGAAAACCGCAGGCGGGTTGTCGAAGCGCTGGGGGACGGACAGCTACTGACTGTCCACCAGATCCACAGCGCGGAATGCGTGATCGTCCGCGAACCATGGGAACGCGGCGGCGAGCCCAAACTGGACGCGCTGGCGACAGACCAAGCGGGTGTGATTTTAGGAATTCTCACAGCGGATTGCGGGCCGGTCCTCTTTCATGGAATGAAGAAAGGTGGATCTCCGGTCATCGGCGCGGCCCATGCCGGATGGGGTGGGGCGGTCGGCGGCGTGCTGGAAAACACGATTGCGGCCATGCTGGATCTCGGCGCGGAGAAAGCGAGTCTGCGGGCCGCCCTTGGTCCCTGCATCGGCCCTGGGTCATACGAGGTGTCTGAAGGGTTCCAGCGACCCTTCGTGCACCACCATTCGGGCGCGGTGGAGTTCTTTAGAAAAACTGAAAAGGACGACCGCTACATGTTTGATCTGCCGTCCTATATCGAATTCAGACTGAGAGGGGCGGGCGTCACGCGTATCGTAACCCTGCGCCGCGACACCTGCGCCGAGCCGGACCATTTCTTCAGCTACCGCCGCAGCCAGCTGCAGGGCGAACCGGATTACGGACGGCAGGTTTCAGTCATTGCGATTGCCGGATAGTCTTCTTGGTACGAATTTGATTTTTCGTAATTTTTTAGATATTGTCCCCCCATGAACGATCCAGCCTCTGAAACGGTTGGCGAGCGTGTCCGCGCCAGTTATGGCGAAGCATTCAATGCGTTAGCAAACCGTTATTCGCCGAACAACACCGAAGGCCGCTGGCGTGGCGTTATCCGTCCGTATATTCGAAGGCATCCATGGCGCGCCGCCGTTTTGGCCGGTACAAGCGCGCTGGCAATCGGGATCAGCCTTTACGAGTGGGGAGCGGCCCTAACGGCAGCCCAAATGATCGCTATAGGCGGTCTTGTGCTTACACGGGAAGCCGCCAAGTTTAAAGAACACAGGCATATTCTCGCGACGATTTCCCTGGCCTGCATGGCAACCGTTGTTCAACAGGCGTTTATGGCCGCCGCGACGGGCGAGCCGGGGGCTTATATTCCTGGCGCCATAATGGTTGCCCATGCTGCCGCGACTTTGGCTGCCTTTGCAACAATACCTGAAGAAAGGACGGCTCTGCGAAGAGGCTTGGTCTGGGGCGGAGGAACTATGGGTGCAGCGGCGGCGGCTTATCTATCTTATAAATCCGGCCAAGGAACAGGTTTCATTCCTGCCGTAACCACTTTAGCCAACTCCGCGCTTTTCAACATCAAGGATAGCAAGACTCCCCGCGCGAGATTAGGATATCTATGGACAAATGTTGCCCATTTTGTTTACTGGGCAACCCAGCCTGTTGCCTCTTGGGCTCCTATGGCAGCCGAGGCTATGTTGTTCGGTACGCACGTGACCACAATGGCGGAACACGATATTCCAGTAGCCGAACGCCAAACCGGCAGGAAGTTCGGGACATGGGAGAGCCTCAGTGTTTATTTCAAGGATGTGATCGGACGTGGCATTAAGGCTGAAGAAGTGGGCGTGACTCGTTTCGAGCAAGGCTGGAAGCGGTCCGATGACCTATTTTATCAAAGGATAGGCAGGGCCGTTTTCGGTTCATAATCGCCAGTCTGGATTGCTGTTGATTTCCCCGCGTTTTTTTCTATAGTCTGCCGGAGTTTACCAAAAGCGGGCGGGACGTCGCATGAAACTGATTGCCGGGAATTCCAACCGAAGCCTCGCGGAAGCCGTTTCTGCTTTTCTCGGCATCCCCCTGACCAAGGCCAGCATCCGGCGGTTTTCCGACATGGAAGTGTTCGCGGAGATCCTGGAGAATGTGCGGGGGGAGGATGTGTTCATCCTCCAGTCCACGTCCTATCCGGCCAACGACAATCTGATGGAACTGCTGATTACCATCGACGCGCTGCGCCGGTCGTCGGCCAGCCGGATTACGGCGGTCATTCCTTATTTCGGCTATGCGCGGCAGGACCGGAAGACGGCCAGCCGGACGCCGATCTCCGCCAAGCTGGTAGCCAACATCATCACGGCGGCGGGGGCGGACCGGGTGCTGACGCTGGAACTGCACGCGGGGCAGATCCAGGGCTTCTTCGACATTCCCGTGGACAACCTGATCGTCGCGCCGATTTTCGTGCCGGATATCGAGAAGAAGTTCAAGGGGCATGACTTGGTCATGGTCTCGCCCGATGTCGGCGGCGTGGTGCGGGCGCGGGCGCTGGCCAAGCGGCTGGATTGCGGCCTGGCCATCATCGACAAGCGGCGGGAGCAGGCGGGCGTGTCCGAGGTCATGAACGTGATCGGCGAGGTCGAGGGCAAGACCTGCATCATGGTGGACGATATCGTCGATTCCGGCGGGACGCTCTGTAACGCGGCGGAGGCCCTGAAAGCGCAGGGCGCGCGGGCGGTCTATGCCTATGTCGTGCATGGGGTTCTCTCCGGTGGCGCGGTGGCGCGCATCGGATCCTCGGCGCTGGAACAGCTGGTGACCACGGACAGCATCGCAGCCACCGATGCCGTGCGCGGCGCGGCCAATATCGAACAGCTGAGCATCGCCCCCCTGATGGGCGAGGCGATCAAGCGCATCAGCGAGGAACAGTCGGTTTCGGCGTTGTTTAAATAATTCC
>JBDHTS010000157.1:0-3102 GCA_039808845.1 Alphaproteobacteria bacterium
TTTTTCTAGTCCTCCAGTCCTCCAATATTCTAAACTCCACCCATGCGCATCCGCCATCTGCCCGAAACGCTCGTCAACCGCATCGCGGCGGGGGAAGTCATCGAGCGCCCCGCCGCCGCCGTCAAGGAACTGGTGGAGAACGCGCTGGACGCCGGCGCGAACCGGATCGACATCGATATCGCGCAGGGCGGCAAAAGCCTGATCCGCATCGCCGATAACGGCCACGGGATGAGCCGGGAGGAACTGACCGCGGCGCTGGACCGCCACGCGACATCCAAGCTGCCGGACGACGATCTGCTGAATATCCATACGCTGGGATTCCGGGGCGAGGCCCTGCCCTCCATCGCTTCGGTCAGCCGCATGGCCATCCATTCCCGCGCGCGGAACGCCGGCGAATCATGGCGCATCGAATGCGCCGCCGGCGAAAAAGGCCTGCCGGAACCTTCGGCGCATCCCGGCGGCACGGTGGTGGAGGTGCGGGATCTGTTCTTCGCCACGCCCGCCCGCCTGAAATTCCTGAAAACGGAGCGGGCGGAATACGCCGCCGTCAAGGACGCGGTCACCCGGCTGGCCATGGGGTTTCCGCATGTATCCTTCCGCCTGAGCCATGACGGGAGGACCAGCCTGAACCTGCCCGCGGAAGCGAAAGACGATCTCGCCGGACGTCTGGCCGCCGTGCTGGGGAGCGATTTCATCGACAGCGCCATGCGGATCGAGGCCGAACGCGACGGCATACGCCTGCATGGCTATGCGGGCCTGCCCACCTATGACAGCGGGGCGGCGCAGCATCAGTATCTGTTCGTCAATGGCCGCCCCGTGCGCGACAAGCTGCTGAACGGCGCGCTGCGCGGCGGCTATGCCGACGTGATGGCGCGCGACCGGCAGCCTGTCGCCGTTCTGTTCGTTACGCTGGACCCGGAACAGGTGGACGTCAACGTGCATCCCGCGAAGGCCGAGGTGCGGTTCCGCGATTCGGGGCTGGTGCGCGGCCTGATCGTCAGCGCGATCCGCCATGCGCTTCTGCGCGACGGGCAGGCCACGGCCAGCACCGTTTCCACTGCCGCGCTGGGCGCGTTCGCGCCGCAGCAGGCGATGTCCGCCCTGCCTTTGCATCGCGCCTCCCCGGCATCGTTCCGCCCGGCCTATGCCCCGGCGGGGCCCGGTCTCGCCGAACGGCACGCGGAGGCCTATGCGCCCGCCGCGCGGATGGAGGAACCGGCGCCCCAGGCCGCCGCCGTGAATGAAAACTGGCCCCTGGGCGCGGCGCGGGCGCAGCTGCACGAGAATTACATCGTCGCCCAGACGCCGGACGGCATGGTGATCGTCGACCAGCATGCCGCGCACGAACGGCTGGTCTATGAACGCTTCAAGGCGCAGATGGAAGCGCAGGGCATAGAGAAGCAGGGCCTGCTGACGCCGGAGATCGTCGATCTGTCCGACACGGAGGCCGCCGCGCTGCTGGAACGGCAGGAGCAGCTGGCGCGGCTGGGGCTGGAGATCGAGGCTTTCGGCCCCGGCTCCGTCGCTGTGCGCAGCGTTCCGGCCCTTCTCGGCAACGGTTTCGATATACAGGCGCTGGTCCGGGGCCTGAGCGACGAACTGGCGGAATCCGGCGACGCGGCGGGGGTGGAGGAACGGATCAACCTGATTCTCGCCACCATGGCCTGTCACGGTTCGGTCCGGTCCGGCCGCCGCCTGAACATGGAGGAAATGAACGCCCTCCTCCGCCAGATGGAACAGACCCCTTCCTCCGGCCAGTGCAACCACGGCCGTCCGACCTGGATCCGGCTGAGCCTCAAGGATATCGAGAAACTGTTCGGGCGGCGCTAATGCGCCGAAGGCGTCATAAAGTTTTTCAAACGCGAAGAACGCAAAGGCGCCGCACTCTTTGCGTTTAAAAAGATTTTTACCACGGAGGGCACGGAGAACACGGGGAAAAGCAGATATCTTTTTCCCCGTGTTCTCCGTGCCCTCCGTGGTTCAAAAATTTTACCGCGCTGCGCGCGGCTTTTTGACGGCCTGGCGGTTTGGAGCCTTCTGCATTTAAGTCGAACCGGCAGAATTCGTCATTCCCCGCGGCTTGTCCAAAGCCATTGCGATCCAGTAGAATGACGCCATGGAACAGGATCCCAAGCCCGCGCTGGAAAAGGAACAGAAACAGGTCAACCGCATTTACGCGGCCCTGTCCGCGATGATCATCTTTTCCTGCCTGCCCGTGGCCATTCTGCAGGTGATCGGCATTTTCCTGCTGTTTTACGTGATGATCGGCGCCTATGTCCTGCGCGCGCGTTACCCGGAGGAAAGCCTGGTGCATAACCATATGACCTGGCTGATCCGCAGCTTCTGGATTTCGGGGCTGTTTTTCGCGGCGGGTTTCGCGGCCTGCGTTTTCTATCTTTCGCAAAAGGTGACGGCGGACTCCCTTGCCGCCTTCGAAAGCGCCGCCATGACGGGGACGGTGCCGATGACGGGCGATCTGCGCATGATCATCGCCGCTTCCCTGGTGACCATGGGCCCGAGCATGATCTATTTCGTCTATCGCGCCGCGAAAGGCCTGTCCCGTGCCCTCAAAGGCCACCGCATGGGCAATGTAAAGGAATGGTTCTGACATAAAAAACGCAGGGGCCGCCTCAGCGACAGCCCCTGCAGCAGCGAAAAAGGCAGAGTTATAGATATGCCTCCACCTTTTTCAACCTGTTGATGAAATCAGCTGCGCCCGCCCTTGCGGCCCGCTTCGCGCGCCCGTTCGGATCCTTTCTCAAAGCTGCCGCTCGATGCCTTGCCGCCCATGCGGCCGGCTTCGCGCGCGGCTGAACTCCCCTTGACGAAGCGGCCATTTTCATCGCGTCCGCCGACTTTTGCACGAGATGCGTAATTCATAGGTCTTCTCCTTGCATTGAATCTTGTCATTGATGCCAACACGTTCTGGCGAAGGAAGTTCCGTCGGAAAAAAAGCCGGATGGAACCTTTTGCCGCTGCGCTTGAAGCGAAACCGTCCGCAGCGCAATACATTAAGAAGGCCGGGCCTTTGCGCAAAAATTTTATCCATTGAACGGCAACCCTGTATGCATATAAAGTCGGGCTGTATTCCACAAGGACAGG
>JBDHTS010000158.1:0-3085 GCA_039808845.1 Alphaproteobacteria bacterium
CCTCGGCCAGCGCGGCGGCGATGGCGTGGCCCTGCTTGCCGGAGGAACGGTTGGCGATATAGCGGACCGGGTCGATGGGTTCGTGCGTGGGGCCGGAGGTGACGACGGCCTTTAGGCCGTTCAGTCGTAAGTTGGGAGTCGTGAGTCGTGAGGTATCAGTTGCGAGTTGCGAGTTGCGAGTTGCGAGCAAGGGATTCGTAACTCGCAACTCGCAACTCGCAACTGCTTCCAGAATTTCAGACGGTTCCGCCATCCGCCCCGCGCCCGTCTCGCCGCAGGCCATGCCGCCTTCGCCGGGGCCGATCTGGCGGATGCCGCGGGATTTCAATGTGGCGATGTTCGCCTGGACCGCCGGGTTGTTCCACATTTCGACGTTCATGGCGGGGGCGATCCAGACAGGCTTGTCCGCCGCCAGCAGCATGGTCGAGGCGAGATCGTCCGCGAGGCCATGCGCCATTTTCGCGATCAGGTTGGCGCTGGCCGGGGCGGCGAGGATGAGGTCAGCCTCGCGAGACAGGCGGATATGGCCCATCTCCGTTTCGTCCTTGAGCGACCACAGATCGGTATAGCAGGGCGTTCCGGTCAGGGAGGATACGCTCAACGGTGTGATGAATTTCGAGCCGCCCGCCGTCAGGATGCAGTTCACCTCGTGCCCGGCCTTCCGGAACAGGCGGATCAGTTCCAGACTCTTATAGGCGGCGATGCCGCCGGAAATGACAAGAAGAATACGCATCGTACGACCATAAAGAATTTAAAAAAGAATTTAAAGCGTAACCGGTAAAATTGTCTTTGCATTATGACGGATTACATTCACATGCAAAAAGCATGCGCCCATTCTTTACCTGAAGAATAAATCAAGTTTATTTCCGGATTTTTATATTTTCAATATATTTGAAAAAATACGCAGAATGGACTTGAAAACAAATTCTAAAAGTGATTATTAGGCAATATTCACTTTAATAAAGGGAAAATAAAATGACCGAACGCAGCGAACGAGAAACTTTACTCGAACTGACCACCAAAATTGTTTCAGCGTATTTTTCCAATAATCAAGTGCGGGCGGACGATATTCAGTCCGTCATCCGCAATGTCCATGGCACGCTTGCCGGTATCGGCGGATCGGCCCAAAGCGCTTCCGCCAATTCCAACGAACGCCCTCAGCCGGCGGTATCGGTTAAAAAATCCATCAACGCGGATTACATCATCTGCCTGGAAGACGGCAAGAAGCTGAAAATGCTAAAGCGCCATCTCAAAACGGCCTATGACATGACGCCGGAGGAATATCGTGAACGCTGGAACCTGCCGTCCGATTATCCGATGGTGGCGCCGAATTATGCCCGTCAGCGCAGCCGTCTGGCGAAGGAGATTGGCCTCGGTACGATGCGGAAAAGCGCCGGACGGAAGAAAAAGGCCGCCTAATTCTTTTCGGTTTTGATAAAACCCTCTCCTGCCTTGGAGAGGGTTTTTTGTCAGGACTGGCTGAGATCCCGGCTGCGTTCCTGCGCGGCATTGACCGCCTTGGTCATAAGAGAGGCGAGGCCGTCATTGGCCATCAGGATATTCAGGGCGGCTTCGGTGGTTCCCCCGGGGCTTGTGACGTTTTTCCGCAGGGTTGCGGCAGAAGTGTCGGGTTCGGCGGCGGCCAATGCTGACGCGCCGATGACTGTCTGGCGGGCAAGACGCAGGGACAGAGGTTCGGGGAGTCCGGCTTTCACGCCAGCCGCGGCTAACGCTTCCATCAGGAGGAATACATAGGCAGGGCCGCTTCCGGAAACGGCGGTAACGGCATCCATCAGCGTTTCGTCATCCGTCCATTCGACCGTTCCGCCTGCCTTCAAAAGAGCGTCGGCCGCCTTTTTCCGGGCCGCTGTCACATGGCTATTGCCCACGGCAACGGTCACACCCTGGCCGATCGCGGCGGGGGTGTTGGGCATGGCGCGGATCACAGGCTGTGCCATTCCGAAGCGCCGGGAGAAGGCGGCTAAGGTCTGGCCCGCCGCGATGGACAGGATCAGCGTATCGGGCCTGATGGCCGGTTTCAGGGAACGGCAGGCTTCCTCCATCACCTGCGGCTTGACCGCAAGAACAGCAATATCGGCAGGCGGCAGTTTCGCAGAAGCGGCATGCCAGTGAATGTCGGGGCGGGACTGGAACGGGGAGGGCAGGCCCTGCGGCTCCACCACGTCATACCGCATAGCGGCATTTTGTTTCAGCCACCCCTGCAGCAGGGCGGCGCCCATTTTGCCGCAGCCGAGGAGAAGAATGGAGGTCATATAAGGCTCCGTCCGCATATTCGCGAATATGCAATCTTACGTACTTTACCGCATCAGGTCACCTGATCCGGTAAAAGATAATCGATCAGGCCTGACCGGCGGGCTGGCTGAGCGCCAGGGTCAGCAAAGCCGGATCGGGTGCCGTGGATCCGGACAGCATGGTGAAGATGCCACGGTGGCGGTCGCATTCGGCCAGCGCGATCTCGACCAGGTCTTCCACATGGCCGGTGCTTAAGGCATTCGTCCAGTCGCGATGGATGCTGGTGTGGCGGAAGCAGGGGACGCCGCTGTGTTCCTGCAGGATAAAATGCCCGATCCACAGCCGGGCGTTCACGGTAAGCAGCGCTACGGCGACCGAGGCGCGGCGGTCTTCCGGCACGGTAACGTCGAATTCGCAGAAAAAATGCATCGCGTTCACTTCCTGCTGCCACATGAAGGTAATGCGGTAGGCGGCGTTCTGGCTGCTGAGCACGACCGAGAGTTCGTCAGGGTTCGGGCGGTCGAAAACCCAATCCTGGCTGGCCAGAATATCCTCAATGCCATCAAGGGGATTGAGGGGCCTGTCCAGCATTTCCTCGTTTTGCTTCATGGCGTTTTCCTGCCCTTTTTGGGTGCGGTTTTCGGTTTCGCGGCGGCAGCCGCTTTTGCGGGCTTTCCGTTCATACGCGCGGCGAGATCGGCAACAGTCTTTTCCAGCTTCGCGATCCGCGCCTCGGCGCGCTCCAGATCCTCGCGCGGGACCAGGTCGAGCCGGGTGGCCAGTTCGTCGATGCGCGTCTTGATCTCGCTTTGGACCTGCTGCTGCATCCCGC
>JBDHTS010000159.1:0-3073 GCA_039808845.1 Alphaproteobacteria bacterium
CCATCTGGCCAACTGGGAAGTGGCTGGACCGGCCGCGCTGATCCAGAGCGGGATCGAACTTGATCTCGTTTACCGGGCGCCGAACAATCCCTGGACCGATGCCCTGCTCAAGAAGGCCCGCGCCATGCGCGAGAACCAGCGCGATATGCCGAAGTCGCGCGCCGGGGCGCGGCAAATCGTGCAATCCCTGAAAGAAGGGCGGCATGTCGGCATCCTGATCGACCAGAAATATAACGAAGGCATTCCCGTTCCGTTTTTCGGCCGGCCGGCCATGACGTCGCCCGCCGCCGTGCAGCTGGCGCAGAAGTTTCAATGCCCGCTGGTGATGGCGCGGCTGGAGCGGCTGCCGGATTGCCGGTTCCAGATCAGCGCCGTGGAAATTCCGTATAACGATGCGGATGGCGCAGCCCTGCCCGCCGAAACCGTGCTGACGGCCATTCATCATCACCTGGAGAACTGGATCCGCGCCCGGCCGGGCCAGTGGCTGTGGCTTCACCGCCGCTGGCCTTCGGGAGACTAGGCTGCCTTGCGGACAAGATCGGCATAACGCATCTCCGGACGCGGCCCCATATGGCTGATCACTTCGGATGCCGCCAGCGTTCCCAGCCGTCCGCACTGTTCCAGTCCGTAACCCTGTGTGAAACCATACAGGAAACCGGCGGCATATTGATCTCCTGCACCGGTCGTATCGACCAGATGAACCTTTTCCGGCGCGATTTTGACCCGCTCCTGCGGCGTCACGATCAGGGAACCCTTATCGCTGCGCGTCAACGCTGCAATTTCACATTTGCCGGCAACGCGCTCAACCGCTTCTTCAAAACTGGACGTCTGATAAAGCGCCATGACTTCCGATTCATTGGCAAACAGGATATCCACATCGTTTTCCACAAGGTTCAGGAAATCTTCCCTGTGCCGGTCCACGCAAAAAGAATCCGACAGGGTCAGCGACACCCGCCGCCCGGCGGCATGAGCGATTTTGGCGGCCAGGCGGAACGCCTCTTTCGCCTTCGGTGGATCGAACAGATAGCCTTCGAGATAAGTGATCGCCGCATTGGCAACGATATCCCGGTCGATATCCTCCGTGGACAAGGAGACCGCCGCGCCCAGGAACGTATTCATGGTCCGCTGCCCGTCCGGCGTGACGAGGATCATGCAGCGCCCCGTCGAAGCGCCGTTTTGAAGCGGGGCTGTTTCATGAATAACGCCCTGGGCCTTCATGTCGTGACGGAAAATCCCGCCCAGCTGATCGTCCGCGACCTTGCCGATATAGGCCCCTCTCCCGCCGAAGGAGGCAAATCCGGCCATCGTGTTCCCGGCGGAACCGCCAGAAACCTCGATCCCGGCGGGCATGGCGGCATAAAGCTCCAGCGCCCGGCCCTCGTCGATCAGGTTCATCGAGCCTTTTTTCATCCCATGTTCCCGGTCCTGCCCGGCGACGAAATCCTCGTCCGCGTGAGCCAGAACATCGACCAGGGCGTTGCCGATCGCGAGAAGGTCATAAATGGGGCGTGAGGACATGCCGTTCCTTTCCAGATATCTTACGGAGCCGAATACACACGAAATCGTTGGCGCTATAAAGCATAATCGTGTTTATTGAAGCGTATTCGTGGTGAAAAATGGCCGAACCGTCCCGAAAACAGAAAAATCCTCTTCCTGCCCGCGACCGCGCCGTCCGCGCGATGCTGAAACTGGCCGGGCAGCAAGGGTGGCGGGGCGTTACGCTGGAAGCCGTTGCGCATGAGTCAGGGCTTTCACTCGCCGAACTGCACGATCATTTCGAGGACCGCTTCGATCTGCTGGCCGCCTATGGCCGGATAATCGACCGCAAGGTTTTTGAACAGACGACATCCGATTCCACATTGTCGCCGCGCGACCGGCTGTTCGATCTGCTGATGGAACGTTTCGACGTCCTGAACGCGGACCGCGACGGCGTGACAGCTATCCTGCGTGACCTGACATTCGACCCGAAGACAGCCCTTCTGACCCTGCCCCATCTGGGCCGGTCCATGAGCTGGATGCTGGAAGCCGCGGGAATCGCGACATTCGGCTGGCAAGGGGCCTTGCGCATCCTCGGCCTGACCGCTGCTTACCTCGAAACGCTGCGCCACTGGCGGGACGATCTGTCGGAGGACATGTCCGTCACGATGGCCGCGCTCGATAAAAACCTTGGACGCATTGAGTCGCTTGCGGGCAAATTAAATCTTTAAAATTTTACGCCACCGCGTACTGGAACACGTGATGTTCGTTCCAGAGGGTTTCCAGTGCATCGCATAAGATGTCGATTTCCTCCAGGGCGTGGGCCGCCGTCGCCGTCAGACGCAGGCGTTCGGTGCCCGTCGGAACCGTGGGATAATTGATCGGCTGGACATAGATATCGAACCGGTCGAGCAGGATGTCCGTTACCGCCTTGCAGCACATCGCGTCGCCGACGATCAGGGGCACGATATGGCTGCCGCCTTTCAGATACGGCAATCCCGCCTTTTCAAGACGCTCCTTCAAATGCCGGACGTTGCGCCGCTGGCGCTGGCGCTCCATGTCCGAAACCACCAGGTGCTCGATGCTGGCCTTCGCCCCGGCGAGGATGGCAGGCGGCAATGACGTGGTGAAAATAAAGCCAGAGGCATAAGACCGCACGGCATCCACAGCCGCCGCTTTCCCCGCAATGTAACCGCCCATCAGGCCATAGGCCTTGCCGAACGTGCCTTCGATCACATCGATCCGGTCCATCAGCCCGCGTTCCTCGGCAACACCCGCGCCGCGCGGCCCGTACATCCCAACGGCGTGAACCTCATCGAGATAAGTGAAAGCATTATAGCGCTCAGCCAGAGCCACGATTTCGGCCATCGGCGCGATATCGCCCTCCATGGAATAGACGGATTCGAACGCGATGATCTTTGCCCTCTCGCGCGGCAGATCCGACAACAGTTCTTCCAGATGCGCCACATCGTTATGGCGGAAAATCCGTTTCTCGCAACGGCTGGACTTCATGCCATGGATCATCGACGCATGATTCAACGCATCCGACAGGATCACGCAATCGGGCAGCAGACGGCCCAGCGTGCCAAGCGCGCCT
>JBDHTS010000160.1:0-3050 GCA_039808845.1 Alphaproteobacteria bacterium
AATACGGAATCGCGCCGGGCCAGGCGGCGGTGTGCTATATCGGCGACCGCATGGTCGGCGGCGGCTGGATCGCGGGGACAGAGAACAGCGGATTGAAGGCCGCCGCTTAGGACAGGCCCAGCCTTTGGCGGTTATGCCGACGTAATTCCTCCACCTGCGCGTTGCCGGAATCACGAGCCGCTGGCGATGCAAAGCCATCGGGACCGACAATCGTATCCAGCAGAAACGCTAGGGCTTCGTCTGTCGAGAAATTCTTGTTATCACCAATCCCGCAAAATTCGGTGGTCAGCCTGCCGCTGGTGATTTCATTCGCCAGCCGCCCCGCGGCAATGGATAAATAAAGATCCGCATCATGCACCATGGATGCCGTGACGGCGAGATCGGGCCGTTCGCACAGAACATCCAGTTCGGGAAAATGTCTTTCGGGGTCGACCGCTTCCGGCGTCGGCTTTTCGCCGTTGCGCAACAGGCGCATGACGTTTTTAAGATAGGTCTGCGGCCCGTTGGGGCTGGTCGTCCGGAGGATGATGTGGATGTCATCCAGCATTGCAAGCGGGAGGCCCATCGCATCAAGCAAAGGTTTGATCGCTTCAAAAGATTTATCTTCAAGCGCAAAAGGTTCGCCCTGCGGGTTGCCGCCGCCAGGATGGTCGATGTCATGCGCGAAAGCGGCCAAAAGAGCCACCAGCTGCATGGTTTTACCGAGCGTCGCGATCTGTTTCTCTGGCGCGAGCTTCTGATGACGCTCCAGTAAGAAGCTGGTTAAAACGCCGACCGCACCGAAATGGGGGGCATTGTGATACGGGTTGGTCTTGCTCTCATTTTGGAGGCCAGGCGGCTCCCCCCTGATCATTTCGCCGCGCAGGGCAATGAGCATGATCGCGCGGCCCAGCATGATATCCGGAGTGACAGGCGATTTCGGGCGTTCCAGCAAAGCCGGCGCCAGTCTGCGGCGTGTCAGAAGCTGTTCCGCCAGGGCGGGAAGGCTGGGGCGGTCCGACTGTTTCCAGAGGAGCAGCCCATGCTGGAAGCGTTGGGCCAGAACATCGCCCTTGCCTGAGGCCGCGCTGAAAAAATCGCGATGAAGCTGCGGCAATCTATAGTGACGGTCGCGCTGGCGGCTATACCGGAGGGTCTGCTTGAAGGCCTCCGCCCCGCCAAAGGCTGCATGAACGGCCTCCGCGCCCTGGGGCGCGAGCGTGGCAATCTGCTCGATATGCTTGTCGAGCGTGTAGGTGTTAACCTGCCGGGTCATGGCATTTCCTCAATGACATAACTTATAATCCATCTTGTGCGTTCTGACAATTTTTGCGGCCTTCCCGGTTGATTCCGCCTTTATTCCCTTTATGTTAGAGAAAACCCGAAGAAAAGGATCGACCGCCATGAAATGGTTTCCGCTGCTGGCCGTGCTCTGCGCCGCTTTGTTTCCTGCTGTCGCAAAAGCGGGCGAAACGGTGACGTATAAAGACGGCGACACCATGCTGGAAGGCTATGTCGCGAAGCCCGCGAATATGAGCGGCAAAGCGCCGGTCGTCATGATCGCGCATCAGTGGATGGGGCTGACCGCGAACGAGAAAATGCGCGCCGACATGCTGGCGCAGCAGGGCTATATCGCCTTCGCTATCGATATGTACGGTCAGGGCATCCGGCCGAAGGATACGAAAGAAGCGGGCGAGCTGGCGACGAAATATAAAAGCGACGTGGCGACGTCCCGCAAGCGTCTGAACAATGCGCTCGTTTATGCGCGGCAGATCGAGGGCGCGGATCCCGCGCGCGTCGCCATCATCGGCTATTGTTTCGGCGGCACAATGGCGCTGGAGCTTGCACGCTCCGGCGCGGACATTCTCGGCGCCATCAGCTTCCATGGCGGCCTCGCGACGCCCGACCCGGTGACGAAGCCCGGCGTGATCAAGGCCGCGATCCAGGTGCATCACGGCGCAGACGACCCGATGGTGAAGCCGGAGGAAGTGGCGGCATTCGAGAAGGAAATGAACGCCGCGGGCGCCGACTGGGTGCTGACCAAATATGCCCACGCCGTCCATGCCTTCACGCAGAAGGAAGCGGGCGACGATCCCTCAAAAGGCATTGCCTACAACGCGAAGGCAGACGCCCGCTCCTGGGCCTATGCGCTCGATTTCCTGGAGAAACTGTTCTAGACGTTGAACTCTGCCAGAACGGGGTAATGGTCGGAATAGATTTTTGTTTCCCGCGTGCGCAGGCGTTGCGCCCCGATTAGCAGACTCGCAGGGCGGCACCAGATCCGGTCCAGATGAATCACGGGGTAAGCGACGGGAAACGTCGCCGCCACGCCACAAAGATGCAGCGCGGCGTTTAGACGTTTCAGCATACCGGAACCCGCGAACCATTCGTTAATGTCGCCGCCGACGACCAGCGGCAGATCGAGGCTTTGCGCCAGCAGGGTTTCGAGCTTCTCCAACTGGCTGTAGCGTTCCGCGCGGCTTAAGCCTTTATGCGTGTTGAGCACCCGGAACAGGCCGCCCGGCAATTGAATACGGGCATCGACGATGTTTCGCGGTTCTCGTTTCAGGAAGGTCGTGTCGACGATTTCGTGCGCCACGATCGGAAAGCGCGAGAGGATGGCGTTGCCGAACCAGACTCCGTGTTCGCCGCGCACCGCGGGGGCGTGGACGCTGTTTTCAAACCAGCTTCCCATCAGCTGGCGCATGACCGTTTCCCCGTCAAGGCCACCGGTCCGCCAGGGACGGGTCTCCACCTCCTGCAGCAGGGCGATATCGATCTGCCGGGCTTCCAGAAAGGCACCGATGCGGACGAAATCCCTGATCCCGTCGCGGCCAAGACCGCTGTGAATATTGTACGTCAGAACGCGGAGCGACATGAGACACAGCCTAGGCCGGATGGCGCCTGCGGGCAATCACCTGCGATACGGCAATCAAGGCCACCCATCCGGAAAGACCGAGAGCAAGATACAGAATATCGACAGGGCCGTGATCTGTGAACATCGCGCCGATCGAGCGGCCCACAAGCGCAATCGCGACGATGCCGGGAAGCAGGCCGATGAGTGTGCCCAG
>JBDHTS010000161.1:0-3037 GCA_039808845.1 Alphaproteobacteria bacterium
AACGCGCTCTCGCCCGCCTGTCCGTCGGGCGCGGCGGCCCTCGCGATCTGGGCGCCATCCGCGACGGTTTAAAACAGGCGGAGCGTTTAAGCGCCACTCTCGCGATATATCCTCCCCCTCCTGCGCAGCGGGAGGGGGAGTTAGAGGGGGAGGGCATTCTTGACGCCGATAAAACCGCCCGCCCCCCTCGATCCCCCCTCCCGCAGGCAGGAGGGGGGAGGCAAAATGCGCTCTCCCCCATACTAAGCGCCCTCCGCCAGCAACCCGCGACGCAGGACCTCGCCGACCGCCTGGCCGCCGCGCTAGACGAGACCCTGCCGGCGCTGGAACGCGACGGCGGTTTCATCCGCACGGGCTTCAGCCCGAAACTCGACGACTACCGCACGATGCGCGACGATTCCAAGCGCTTGATCGCTTTCCTTCAACAAAAATATCAGCAGCAGACCGCAATCGATGCACTGAAGATCTCTTACAACAACGTCCTTGGCTATTTCATTGAAGTGCCCGCGAAAAAGGCCGATTCGCTGCTCGTCAAAAAAGGAGATAACGACAATCCTTTCATCCACCGCCAGACCATGGCCGGCGCCGTCCGCTTTACCACGCCCGACCTGGCGCAACTGGAACGCGATCTGTCCCAGGCCGCCGAGCGCGCCATCGCCATCGAGCGTGAATTGTTCGCGCAGCTTTCATCCGAAGCAATCCGCCTATCGGAAGATATCGGCCGCCATGCCCGCGCCGTGGCTGCGCTCGACGTTGCAAGCGCCCTCGCCCTGCTGGCTGTGGAAAATGATTATGTCCGCCCCGCGCTCGACGATTCCGCCGCTTTCGCGATCGAGCGCGGACGCCATCCCGTGGTCGAACAGGCCCTGCGCAAATCCGCCGCCGCCTTCGTCCCCAACGATTGCGGCCTGAACCCGGCGACGCGCCTCTGGCTCCTGACCGGCCCCAACATGGCGGGCAAATCGACCTTCCTGCGCCAGAACGCGCTCATCGCCATCCTGGCGCAGACGGGATCCTTCGTGCCCGCCGGCTCGGCGCATATCGGGATCGTCGACCGCCTGTTCAGCCGCGTCGGCGCTAGCGACGATCTGGCCTCCGGCCGGTCCACTTTCATGGTCGAGATGGTGGAGACCGCCGGCATCCTGAACCAGGCGACGCCGAAATCGCTCGTCATCCTGGACGAGATCGGGCGTGGCACCGCGACCTTCGACGGGCTTTCCATCGCATGGGCCTGCGTCGAGCATCTGCACGAAGTGAATAAATGCCGCGCCCTGTTCGCCACACATTACCACGAGTTGACCAGCCTCCAGGTGAAACTGCCCCATCTCTCCTGCCATTCCATGCAGGTGAAGGAATGGAAAGGCGACATCGTCTTCCTGCATTCCGTAGGCCAGGGCGCGGCGGATCGCTCCTACGGCATCCATGTCGCGAAGCTCGCGGGCCTGCCCCCGGCGGTCATCGCCCGCGCGGAACAGGTGCTGCACACCTTGGAAAAGGGCGAACAGTCCGGCGCGATCAGCAAGCTCGCCGACGACCTTCCCCTGTTCAGCGCGATGAAGGAGCCGGCGCAGAAGCCTTACGCCTCCGCCGTCGAGGAACAGTTGAAATTCGTCGATCCGGATGCGTTGACGCCGCGAGAAGCCCTGGAAATCCTTTATGAACTCAAGCGAAAATCTGAACCCGTCATAAAATAAGGGGTTCTCACGTCATCTGGTCCATGTCGCTGATGATCGCTTCGACTGTGCTGCCCGGCAGTTCGGGCTTGATCGCATGCATGCGTATTTCCGAAACATGAAAAATATCGCTCAGGATCTTATACCGGTCCTGCCATTGCTTCAGTTTTCTGCCGGCAATGTCTTTTGCGTTGTCCGCCTTGCCTTCAAGGACGGCGTGCCGGGTAACGTCCATGCAGAATTCCTCGATCTCGCTGAAGCTGAAACCGCTGAGCTGCTCGGAAATGGCTTTGTCGCTGTAACCGAAATTGATATGAACGCGTTGCCGGAAGGCGCCGAGATATTCTTCGATGTCGGACCGTTTGGGAGACGGCAATTCGATTTTCAGCTGAAATTTTTGCAGGACGATTCGGTCCAGAAGCTCGGGATAGCTGTTGGCTGCGATCACGACGACATGGCTGGGCAGCCGGTCGATCTGCAGCAACAGCGAACTGACGATTTTTTTCATCTCGCCGCTTTCCCTTGCGTTGCCGTGTTCCTTTCCGATGATCTCGAATTCGTCGAAGAACAGGACGCAGGGTCTCATGCTGACATATTCCATGATCGCTGCAAGACGGGATGCCGTTTCGCCGAGATAATTCCTGACCAGCGCCTCATAACGTATAATGACCATAGGCACGGTGAGCTGCATTGCTATGGCCTCTGCCAGACTCGTTTTCCCGTTTCCCGGCAGTCCTGCGAAAAGAATTCTGTGGCGCGGTTTAAGACCATGCTCATGCAATAGCCCTGCTTTATGCTGCTCTTCGATAAGCTCATCGATCATATTGCGGATGCTGAAAGGTAAAATCAGTTCATCCAGTTTCTTCCTGGGAACAAGCTCGTGAAAAAGACTGCGGGTGCGCTCATCCGCGATCTCGAACGGCGCGCTGGAAAGATAAGGCAGGTTTTCAGCAAGCTTGTCGGCAAGCATATGATGCTTTTTAGAGCGTTCATCGGCAATAAGACTCTCCAGGGCGCTTCTCAGCGCGGACTTGTCCCCGCCTATAGCCGCTCTTACAAGAGTGATCAGTGGATTTGAACGCACCATTTGTGGACCGCTTTTAGAAAATCGGATGGATTGATTATGAATGAGCAGTATTAACAATATTTTATTAAAAAGTTTCGTTTATTATCAAATGATTAGAAACAAAAAAGAGGGCCGTTTGGCCCTCTCTTTAAATTATTGCTGTGATATTACCGTCCGCCGTGGCTCATGCGGCCCGCGCGGGCATGGCCTTCGGAGTCGCCGAACCAGCCGCCATGGCCGCCGTTGCCGTTGCGCGAACGGCTATAGGACCGGTCGTCGTCATCGTCCTCATACCGGC
>JBDHTS010000162.1:0-3027 GCA_039808845.1 Alphaproteobacteria bacterium
TCGGTCGTGCGGGCGAACACGCCAGCCTGATCGAGAGAGGAAGCATAGGCGATGATGCCCCAGCGGGAGCAACGCCCATAGGTCGGCTTGATTCCGGCAATGCCGCAGAAGCTGGCGGGCTGGCGGATCGAGCCGCCCGTATCCGTGCCGGTGGCGCCCATCGCGGCGCGCGCGGCGACGATGGCCGCCGAACCGCCCGACGAACCGCCGGGAACGAGATCGATATTGCCGTTGCTCTTGCGCCGCCAGGGATTGAGGACATTGCCATAGGCGCTGGTCGTGTTCGACGAGCCCATGGCGAATTCATCGAGGCTTGTCTTGCCCAGCATGACCACGCCGTCACGGAACAGCTGGCTGGTGACGGTCGATTCATATTGGGGAATAAAGCCGCGCAGAATGTTGCTGGACGCGGTCGTCTGCACGCCCCTGGTGCAATACAGATCCTTGATCGCCAGCGGAATCCCTTCCAGCGGCCCGGCCTTTCCGGCAGCGCGGCGCTTGTCGCTTTCGCCAGCCTGTTTCAGGGCAATATCCGGCGTTTCGGTCACGAAAGCATTCAGATGCCTGTTCGTCTCCATGGCGCGGATATGGGCCTCGGTCAGTTCCTTCGAGGTGAATTCTTTCTTTTCGAGGCCTTTAAGCGCTTCGGCGATCGTCTGGTGCGTCAGTTTGGTCATCATTCAACGACTTTCGGAACAACAAAGAAACCTTCAAGGGACTCCGGCGCATTGGCAAGGACAGCCTCGGGCATGCCGCCGTCCGTCACCTCGTCCTTGCGCAGTTGAAGATCGATATCGACGACGCTGGCCAGAGGCTCGACGTTATCGGTGTTCACCTCGCTCAATTGCTCGACGAAAGTGATGATATTGGCCAGCTGGGGCGCATAGCGGTCCAGATCCGCGTCCGTGACCCGCAGACGGGCCAGGCGGGCGACCTTGGCGACGGTGTTCCTGTCGATCGACATTGCGCTTTACTCGCTGAAATGAAACGGTCTTAATGCATGTAACATTTGTCAACAAGGCAGGCAAGAAAAGATGCCCATCGGCAAGCTGAGCCAGATCCTTGCGTCCCGGCCTGAAAACGTCCGGCTGCTGGGCATGGATATCGGCGAAAAAACCATCGGTCTGGCCCTGTCGGACCCGGGGCAGGGTATCGCGACGCCGTTCAAAACAATCGATCGTAAGAAATTCACGGTGGATATCCAGGCGCTGAAACCGATTATCGCGGATTACGCCATCGGCGGCTATCTGCTGGGCTATCCCGTCAATATGGACGGGAGCGAGGGGCCGCGATGCCAGTCTGTGCGTCATTTCGGGGAAGAAATGACAAGCCATCCGGAGGTTTTTGGCCAAGATCCCTGGATTGCCCTGTGGGATGAGCGTTTATCCACAGTTTCCGTGGATCGTTTTCTGGTCGAGTCTGTGGATATGTCCAGAACGAAACGAAAACAAGTCGTAGACAAGCTGGCGGCACAGCATATTCTGCAGGGAGCTCTTGATTTTATGAGAACAGCCGTGCTTTAGGCATCGGAAGGGGCTGGCGCACGATTCCCTGTCTCCCGGAGAAATCAAACAGGTTCCCATTTTTCCCGCAGTTTGCTACGCCTTCCGGCATGAGCACGGATCTTATCCTCAGCGTTCAGGACGCGGTCATTACCTTTAGCGGAAAACCGCTGTTCGAGGGGTTGACCTTCCATATCCACGCCGGGGCGAAAATCTGCCTGGTGGGCAAGAACGGCGCGGGCAAGACGACCCTGATGAACATCATCAAGGGAGAGCGGGAACTGGACGATGGGCTGCGCTGGATTTTACAGGGGACCGCCATCGGGTATCTGCATCAGCATATCGACCCCGTTCCCGGCCAGACCGTGTTCGACTTCGTATTCGAAGAGCTGCAGCGCCAGAACCAGGCCGAGGCCCATGCCTACAAGGTCGAAATGGTGATCGAGCCGCTGGGCCTCAATCCGCAGGACCGGATGGACCGGCTGTCGGGCGGACAGCTGCGGCGGGCGGCGCTGGCGCGGGCTCTGGTGGAAGAGCCGGATATCCTGCTGCTGGACGAGCCGACCAACCATCTTGATCTCGACACAATTGAATGGCTGGAAAATTATCTGAAAGGCTATCGCGGTGCGCTGGTCTGTGTCAGCCACGATAAGATCTTCCTGAAAAACATCTCAGACCGCATCTTCTGGCTCGACCGGGGCAAGATCAAGGTGGCGCCGAGAGGATTCGCCTATTTCGACGAATGGTCACAGTTGCTTCTGGAACAGGAAGAGCGGGAACTGCGCAACCGCCAGAAACTTGTGGACCAGGAAGCGGAATGGGCGAGCCGTGGCGTCAAGGCGCGCCGCAAGCGTAACCAGGCGAGGCTCGCCAATCTGAAGGAAGCCCGCGAAAAGCTGCGGCAGGAACAGGCGGCGTATCGCCGTGCGACGAAGAAGGTGGAGTTTCAGCCGCTGGAAACCGAAATATCGTCCAAGATCGTCGCCGAATTTTACAACGTCCATAAAAACTTCACGGCCGAGGACGGTCGGGCGATTCCGATCCTGGAACAGTTCAATTACAAGATCCAGCGCGGGGACCGCATCGGCGTGCTGGGCCATAACGGTTCCGGCAAGACCAGTTTTATCCGCCTTCTTGTCGGCGAACTGGAGCCGGATATGGGCAAGGTGAAGCGCGCCCGCGAGATCGCCATTTCCTATTTCGACCAGAAGCGCAAGGATCTGGTGCCCGAATGGTCTTTGTGGAAGACGCTGGCGCCGGGCGGCGGCGATTACATCAACGTGATGGGGAAGCAGCGGCATGTCTGCGGCTATCTGAAGGATTTCCTGTTCGATCCGCAGGACGCGCTCCGGGCCGTCAGCACTCTGTCGGGCGGGCAGAAGAACCGCCTTCTGCTGGCGCGTGTGCTGGCCGATCCGGGCAGCCTGCTGATCCTCGACGAGCCGACCAACGATCTCGACATGGACACGCTGGAAATGCTGGAGGATATCCTCGCCAATTACACCGGCACGCTTGTGATCGTCAG
>JBDHTS010000163.1:0-3017 GCA_039808845.1 Alphaproteobacteria bacterium
GGCACGAGCTTCGACACGCTCCATAAAACGCTGGAGGAGCTGTACGAACAGCACAGCCTGTGGGTCGGCACGGCGGGGCTGCACGGGCAAAGGCTGGATTTGAGCGGATACGACCTGCGCAATGTGCCGAATCTGAAATCCTATTCGCTGACGGCGGTCAAGGCGAACGGCGCAGCCTTCCTGAACCAGGACATGGAAGGCATGGAGATCCAGAGCGCGTTTCTGGACCGCGCCGATTTGCGCGACTGCCGCCTGTCAGGGGCCGATCTGCGCGGGACTTCGTTCAAAAACGCCCTGCTGTCCCGCGCCGACCTGTCCGGCGCGAACCTGTCGCCCCTGCATTTCACGAACGAGGACGGGGTGCCGTGGATCCGCCGCGTCAATCTGAACGGCGCTAATCTACGCTATGCCCTGCTCCGGGGCGCAAATCTATCCGACGCGGATCTGAGCGGCGTCGATTTCTCCTACGCCAGCCTGACAGGCTGCGACCTCCGCCGCGCCAATCTGAACGGGGCGGTCTTTGCGAACGCCGACCTGACCGGCGCCCATCTGGACGGGGCGGATAATACGGCGGGGACAGATTTACATGACTGATTTCAACGACATTTAAACCCATGCGCCTCCGGAAATTCCGCCACGGAGAAAGGTCGCGCGTAGCGCAGAAAACTATCGAACCACAAAGAGCACGAAGGATACGAAGAATGCGATGTCTTCGTGTCCTTCGTGCTCTTTGTGGTAAAACTCTTATTGCCTGCGGTGCTTTTTTCACTGTGGAAACAAAGCGATTATCAGCCTAGCTATCGCGTGTAGTCGGAGAGGCTGGCATCCGGCTGGCGGATCGGCATGTAGGTCAGCCGGCTGATATAGCCGGCAAGCTGACGCTGGTTGCCGACCGTCGCTCCCCCCACCAGCAGGCCCGTGCTCGTGTCCGGGGTGCAGGCGTGGGCCGAGGCAACGGTTGCGGCCCCGTCGACCGACAGGCCCGCGCCCGGCGGGCTTGCGGCGCTGTAGGCGAGCGCCGCCTTCGTAAAGACATTGCCGGCCACGGTGACGGCGGGAATAAGACTATACGCGGCTGCGCCATCGCCGATCACGCCATGCGGCGCATTCGTATTTCCAGACTGCCCGATGGCGGCCCGCAAGGACAGCCTTGTGAATCCGCTTTCGGAGACAAGCCAGACATGCCGCCTGTAATCGTTGCTGTAGGGATTGTTGTCGAAGGTATTGGACCGGGAGATAAAGGTTCCCTGCGTCGAATCGAACCAGCTTCCGAGCGGAATGGTCAACACATCGGCTGCTCGCGTGACCGCCGCCGATGCCGTGGGAATATACGAGGTGGGGAAGGAGCCTTGTTCCAGTTGGCCGCCCCAGACAGCGACGGAACTTCCGCCGGCAACGGAAATCTGAGGATAGACTTTGCCGTTGTTCGTACTGGTGGTTGCCGTTACGCTATAGCGCGTCCAGGCCGATCCCGACGAAATACTTGCCACGGGGAATGAGGTCAGATCCGACGCGCCGCCAAACGCTAAGAGGGCAGTTCCGGTTTTATCCTTTGCCCAGACGGAGAATGTAAAGGAAGTGCCTGAATTTGCCGCAGGAACAAGCGGCCGGTAGACATTCGTCTGAGCCATCCCGCTGTTGCTGATCGTATCAGCGGTCGTCGTGCCGTCCGGCGCGGCGGTCGTATCCGCCGAAACAAGACCATTGCCGCCCGGACTATTTAGCAAAGACCAGCTTTCAAACCAGATCGAGGATGTGGCCAGATTCGTCCGGCTTTCCTCGATCAATATGCCCTTCGCTTCGCCAGTGGCGGAATCATGATCGAGGCGCGGCGTGCCGGCGGCGGCGGTCTGCATCACGCCGCCGGCGTCGAAATACGTGGCCGTACTGCTGCGGCTGAACGTGGCTCCGGAAGCGGAGATAAAAGTGACGATGCCGCTATAGGCCGTGCCTGTGAAGGGAGAGGCGATCGTGCCGAGCCAGTAGCGGTCGTTTGCGAAATCCAGGTCGAGCGTTGCGCCGTTCCGCTGCCAGTTCGCGGATTGCTGCCAGTTGCCGGGATAGGCAAGCTGCGCGCGGCCCGGCATGGCGAGGCATAGCCAGACAGACAGAACCAGCAGCGGAATCAATAGCCGGTTATCCATGAGACAAACACGTAGGTTCCGGCGCGGGTGAAGGTATAAGCGGTCAGGGCGGAGGCTGTCGTCGCGCCATGGCTGGGCGGCATTCTGAAGGTCAGGCTACTATGGCTGAAGCTGCATGTGCCGGAGGACGTCCCCTCCACGAACAGCTGGTAGGTGCCGCCGTCCTTCATGTTCGAGAAGACGAACGCGCCGCAGCTGGCCGTGGTGTACTGGGTATTGCCGAGCGACCAGTCGATGGCCGTGGACGATCCGGCATTGTTCACCCGCGAATAAAGCGCCCCGGCCACATCGAGCGCTGTGGCCGGGCTGGCCGTGCCGATGCCAACGCGGCCCGTCGAGGTGAACATGATCGGCGCGGACCATATCGAGCCGTTGCAGCGCATGAAATATTGATTTCCCGATGTCTCCGGCCCGCCCGACTGCATGTAAGCGTTCGCGGTGGAACAGGAATCGCCAGGCGCGGCGTCGGCGGCAAGGGCGGGCGGAACGGCCAGGACGGCCAGAAACGAAGCGGCCAGCAACAGGCGGCGAAGCATTTCGAACTCCCGTATGTAACAAAAAAAAGTCGCCAGATTGCTCTGGCGACCGGGTGTTCAAAACCGTCAAACACGTAACGGCGCAGCAGCCTTTGAGCCCGGAGGCTTTGGACATACGCCGCCGCCACCCGGTCATAGACCGAGAAGCGGCATCAAATGATGCGATCCTTTTTCCAGGGAACGGCATCACATTGACGGCTGATGCCAGCCGCGTGTTTTTCGGGTTTTGAAGCCCGGTCTTTTCAGACCCTGATATCTTATAAACAACGGGACGCGGGGTCAACGCTTGATGCGGGCGGACAGGGGCGGCTGTTTTTTGGAGGACTGGAGGACTGGA
>JBDHTS010000164.1:0-2888 GCA_039808845.1 Alphaproteobacteria bacterium
ACGCGGAACGTGCAGACCACGGTCGAACTGCCGAGCGGGGGCAGCCTGATGATCGCGGGCCTGCTGCAGTCCCAGACGGCGAAAAGCATGACGGGCCTGCCCGGAATCGCAAGCGTTCCCGTCCTTGGCGATCTGTTCAAATCGAAAAGCTTTCAGCGCGCCGAAACCGAATTGGTGGTCATGATCACCCCTTATCTGGTGAAGCCCATCGCGGACAAGGAGCAGGCGACGGTCCTTCCCGCCCGCGCCAACGTGCCGCTGTCGAACGCCTTCGCCGCCAACCTCAAGCGCGTTTACGGCAAGACCCGCCGGATGCCGGAAGAACTGATGGCTCCGGATCAGCCCTATGGCTACATCATCAACTGAGGACGATGTTATGAGAGGCGGACAATACATTCTGATGCTGGGCGCCGCGGTCATGCTGACCTCCTGCCTTTACCGCGAGACGGCCATCTCGCAGCACAGGATCGAACTGGTGGAGCAGGCGCGGGAACAAAGCTATCCGACAACCGAAATGAACGACGCTCGCGTCAAGGAAATCGCCGATCATTACACGAACCACGGCAGCGGCCCCATCGAGGTGACGGTGACCTACGATCCGCAATCGCCGTTCAACACGGCCATGCGCGCCTCGGACCAGGCCGCGATGCTGTCCCGCGCCTTCGCGGCCCGGAAAACCGCTGTGACGGTCGGCGTCCTTCCCGTGAACGGGCAGGGCGACGTGTCGCAGACCTATGTTCATTATAATTCAATGGACGCCCTGCCGCCGCCCGGCTGCACGGAACTGTTCGACGGCAACCGCAATACTGGCGACACGCCTGAGGATTACGGTTTCGGCTGCACCATCGAGACGGCGGTTTCCCGCCAGGTGGCCCGTCCCGCCGATCTGGCCGGACGCGCCGATATGGACGGCGCGGATGCCCGCCGCCAGGCCGCGATCGTCGATGTTTACCGTAGCGGCAAGCCCAACGCGCCCCTGCCTGCCGCCAGCAGCGATTAAAGCGTTTCGCGCGTATGTAATTATCTAAAATCCCTTCTCTTCGTCACCCCGCGCAGGCGGGGGTGACGGGTTTGGAAATACTCCTTACAAAAGATTTTTTAAACGCAAAGCACGCGAAGAAGGCAAAGAGTGCGGCGCCTTTGCGTTCTTCGCGTGCTTTGCGTTGATTATTTTTCTGCGCCGCGCGCGGCATCTTGGAGCGTTCTGCACCCCCGGGTCCCGTCTTTCGCCGGGATGACAAAGGGAGAGAAGTGATTTAACTCAATTGCAGAAGGCTCGGTAATGTATTTTTGATTTAAATATCAAACGGTTGTGCTTGTAACACCCCGCAATAAAGCGTGATTTGTTAAGGCCGCCGGGCCTGCCTATGTTGTATTCAAGGAAAATCTTTTGGTTTTAATATTAAGGCTTACGACAGCATGCAGCAGACACTCGCCAGATCCCTGACCATGAAAGGCATCGGCCTTCATTCCGGCGCGGTCGTCACCATGACGCTGCGGCCCGCGCCCGCCGATCACGGCGTCGTTTTCGTGCGCACGGATATCGTTGGCGAAAACGATGTCATTCCGGCGCGATGGGACCATGTGGCCGATACGCGCCTGTGCACCGTGATCCGCAACGCCGAAGGCGCGAGCGTCGGCACGATCGAGCATCTGATGGCCGCTCTGCGCGGCTGCGGCATCGATAACATCCTGATCGAAATCGACGGACCGGAAGTTCCCGTCATGGACGGCAGTTCCGCGCCTTTCGTCGCCCTGATCGACGAGGCGGGCATCCGCGCGCAGGCTTTGCCGCGCCGCGCCATCAAGATCCTGAAAGAAGTGACGGTGGAGCAGGACGGCAAACGCGCCACGCTGAAACCTTCCGAGGGCAGCGTTTTCGCGGGCGAAATCGATTTCGCGCATCCGTCCATCGGAAAGCAGTCATTCGAAACCCGCCTGTATAACGGCAATTTCCGCCACGACCTGGCCGAAGCCCGCACCTTCGGCTTCGTCGAGGAAGTGGAGGCGCTGCGCAAGATAGGCCTGGCGCGCGGCGGTTCTCTGGACAATGCCATCGTGCTGGACCGCGAAACGGTCCTGAACGCGGGCGGCCTGCGCTTCGCGGACGAATTCATCCGGCACAAGCTGCTGGACGCGGTGGGCGATCTTTATCTCGCCGGTGGTCCGATCCTGGGCGCTTATGAAGGCACCAAGGCCGGCCACGCCCTGAACAACGCCATCCTGCGCAAGCTGGTCGCCACGCCCGGCGCCTGGGTCGTGGTGGATCAATATGGCGAGGCCGAACCTCTGTCGAATGCACAGCCCCGGCGTGAGCGTGTCGCCGTAGCGGCCTGATTCCTTTTGTTGCCGTAAAGCCGTCTGCTTTGGTATAGAAAAGCCAAAGGAAACGGATATGACAGCACTGACATTTTTAAGCCAATGGACAGGTAATGATGGCGCAGCGGCTCAGGGGCCGGCGAAGCAGCATGAGTTTTCAATTTACGTGCCGCCGCTGCTTGCCGTTCTGGAAGAGATTAACGCACGGGACATCGTTGATTTCCAAGCCGATGAAGGTGTCGTATCCGTAAAGCTCGCTCAATGTGCGGGCAATCATGCCACATTTGTCCTGCCCCGCCGGGAAGACGATCTGCGCGGCGAATTCAGGCAGATGGCCGAAGCGATTACCGCAGAAGCGCGGGCACAAGGCACGGTCAGACTTGTCGCCAGCATGGCCGAGATTGAAGCCGGGAGTACGGACGCTGTCCTTTTTAATAATATTCTGGGCTGCCAGGGTTGCATCGACAATATTGACCAGATCGTCGAGGAGGCGGCGCGTATCGTTAAGCCGCAAGGCCATGCGGTTGTAACGGTGCCTAATCCCGATGGGGGCGCATTCTCATCCTATA
>JBDHTS010000165.1:0-2853 GCA_039808845.1 Alphaproteobacteria bacterium
ATTCCAGAATGTCGTCGAGCAGTTTCTCCATCCGCCGGACGCGCTGGCGCAGCAGGCGGAAATGTTCCTGGCTTTCCCCTTTAAGCGCTTTGCCCTGATCCTCCTCGATCCATTGCGACAGACGGTCGATCGCGCGGAGAGGGGATTTCAGATCGTGCGAGGCGATCCAGGCGAAGCGGCTGAGTTCGTAGTTCGATTCCTCCAGCGCCTTGATCTTGTGCTGCAGCTGTCCATAGAGATCGACATTTTCAAGCGCCACGGACGTGACATTCGCCAGAGCCTGTAAAATCGATACCTCATCGGCCTGCGGCCTTCGCTTGCGCGCCCAGTAATTGCCGATGGCGCCGACGGGCCGGTCCTTGCGGATCGGCACCATGGCAAGGCTTTTGACGAAAGTGGGTTTATAGGCATCGACCGGCACGCGGGGATCGGTGAAAATATCCTCGATGACGGCTGGTTTCGCATTCGCCATGACCCAGCCGCTGACGCAGCTTTCCATGGGAAAGCGCTGCCCCTTCCACAGCGGACTGATCGCGTTTTCCTCCGCGTAATAGCATTGATCGCCATCGCGCAGGACGAAGGTCGCCCCATCCGCGCCGGTCAGTTCGCGCGCCGCCTTGCGGACGATCGCCATGATCGCGTCGAGATCGCGCGCATGGGACAGATCCTGCACCACATCCACCAGACGCTCCATCGCGGAGACGTACCAAACCGTGCGTTCGTCGATCCGTTCGAGCGCGGGCGGCTGGGCTTCCCGCTTGTCCTTGAGCATAACCATGATATGAAACCTCCGCTTGCGTGAGCAGAGCCCGATTCTTTCATGATAAAACAAAACCGTGGCGTGCGTCCAAGAAATAATTCAATTAATACAATTGCATACACCGCTACGTTTGTTAAGAAAATGGTAAGGAATCCGTTCGTTTAAAACGTCTGGATCACGGGAGCCGGAACAGCTTCGGACTGCGCGGTTTCCTGTCCGGGAGACGCGCCTTCCGCCAGGGGGGAGGGGTAAGCGCGATCGAACAGCGGCTGCAGAATGGGCAGCATCGCCTTGACGATCTGGGCGGCAAGGCCGCTCGTAAAGTCATAATCCTTGGCGGCTTCGCCCGGAACATACACGGTCATGGTAACGGCGAAGCGGTCCGGCGCGCCAAGGCCGATCACACCGTTGAAAGCGGCTACGCGGCTTTGAGTCCTTTCACCGTTTTTATTATCGCCCGTTCCGGTTTTGCCAGCAATTGTCAGGATGCGTCCGTCCTTCAACTTTGCCGCCTGAAACAAACGGCGCGCCGTGCCGTTGGGATTTTCGACCACGCCACGCATCGCGCGGAGGACCAGTTCGGCGACTTTTTCCGGCATGATCCGTTCGCCGGGACCGGGATCGGCGGCGGCGTTAAACGCATGATGCGTGGCCTGACCGAACCGGATTTCATCGAAGCTGTAGGCGGGATATTTGACTCCGCCATGCTGCAGCGTCTGCAGGAATTCGGCGAAATCAGCCGGAACGTCTGCGGATGCGCCGATGGCCGTTGCGAGAGACGGTTTGACGGTAAAGGGGTAGCCCGTTTCCGCCCAGTCGGAATCCACATACCGGAAGGCATCTTTTTCCAGCATGATGCTGATGCGCAGATCCTGTTTGCGTTTCGATTTTTCAAGCCAGCGATAGGATTCATGCATGGCGATCTTCAGGGCCGCCGCGGCGGATTCAAAATTATTATCTGTTGGAATGGCCGCAAATTCATTCGGATAATTGTTTCCCATCAATTCCTGCAGATAGGCGTCGGCTGAAAGCAGGGAAGAACCATCAGGCCGCCATCCGGGGGCATAATGGCCGTAATGATCGCGGAATGTTGCCTGTGGCGCGCAATAACCGCAATTGGCGCGAATGAAAGTTTCGGCGTCCTCGTATGGCGCTTCAGGGAAGATCGCACGATAGACGAGCGCCAGATGATCCGGCGTGCGCCGGCTCTGGGCCGCCAGAAACGACAGCGTGTTTTCCGCCGTCGGCGCGGCTTCCCGGAAATTCCGCAGCATGACCAGACCGAGTTCCAGCGGATGCAGGCCGCTGACATAGGCGAGATCGGCCAGATTGAATTTTCCCGGCGCGTATTTTTCGTACTGGTCTTTATAATCATCGCCGGCTTTGCAGCGTTTGCAATGCGCGCCGATGAACGCGTTCATTGCCGCCTGGGACGCCTCAGGAAAAACCGTGCGGTACACGATCGCCAGATGCTGGGGCAGGCCATAGGTCTTTCCGGCGAGAAATGCTGCCAGTTCCTGCGGCGTTTTACCTGTCTGCTGATCCCAGAATTCGCGCAGAAAACCCGCGCCATCCTCATCGATAAAGCGTTCGAGATAAGCCTTGCGTTCAACATGATCGATACTGCTGAAAATGGCGGGATCCACGGCGTCAACCTGATAGGTCGCATAATTCCGGATTTCTTCAAGCATCCGGATAAAGACCAGATTGACCGACCGCTCGGTGGCGGCCCACACATCCATATACCCGCCGGTCTTGCGATCGAAGTTGCTGAATGCGTGCCGTCCCTCCGCCGTCCAGAACGCGCCGGGATTGGCGGAAAAATGTCTGTTCATTGCCGCTTCCAGAATTGCATCTTGCGTTTTTTCGGTCAGGGAATCGTCAAGATAATCCAGAACCCACGTCGTCAGCGTATCGACGGAATTTTTCTGGTTGGCCTGAAGCCTGCTTCGCTCCTGCCTGCGCTGTTCTAGTGAAAGGGGGCTAAGATGCTCGAAGGCACGGCCCACCGTTTCAAGATAGGTCGCCAGCACCCGCATTTTTGCCGTCGATCCCAGTTCCAGCTTGGATCCCGTGTTCAGGTTCAGTTCGCC
>JBDHTS010000166.1:0-2827 GCA_039808845.1 Alphaproteobacteria bacterium
CTATGGCGGCATCGGGCATTATCTATGCGAAAAAATCGCGGACATGACCGGTTCCGAAACCCGCGTGACCGTGCTGGGCCATGTGCAGCGGGGCAGCCAGCCGACCTATAACGACCGTCTGCTGGCATCGGCCTTCGGCGTTAAGGCCGTCGACCTTATCAAGGAAGGGAAGTTCGGGCGCATGGTGGCCTGGCAGAACCGGCAGGTGACGGATGTCGCTATTGAGGACGCCATAAAGGCCTATCAACAGGTGGATTTGAACGGTACTTTGGTGCATACTGCAAGAGCATTGGGAATTTCCCTGGGAGACGAATAAGATGCTCTATGTTCAGCAGTCCCTGACTCCCGGCGAGGAGCTGCTGCATGTGGGGCATTTTCATTGGCTTTATACCCTTTCCGCCATCATGAGCATCGTGTGGAGCGTTATCGGGGCCGCCTTTGTCATTGGCGTTGCGATCTACCTGAAAAACACGATGGGGCACGGTTTCGCCTCGCCGGGCGGGTTCGGCATGATTCGCGAACTGCACCCCGCGATCCGGCTGGGCGCTTTCTTCATTCTTGTCCTTGGCATGCTGCGTTTTGCGTCCATGATGATCATCAAGGCCACGACGGAAATGGCGGTTACGTCTTCCCGTATCGTTTACAAGCGCGGACTGGTGGCGCGGTATGTCGGCGAAATGAGCGTCGACCGCATCGAGGGCGTCAACGTGTTGCAGACCGTGCTGGGGCGCATGCTTAATTACGGCAGGCTGATGGTGCGGGGCATGGGTGTCGGGGAAGTGACCCTGCCGACCATGGCGGACCCTATCGCATTCCGCAGGGCTATCGAACAGGCGAAAACGAAATGATCGAGAAAAACCAGAAGATCCGTGAAGACCGGGCCGCGCGTGCCAGCGCGCGGGACAATGTCATGTCCATGCTGCAGCCGGGGGAGACGCTGGTCCGGTTGGCGCGGGTGTCCAACGGCATTTACTGGAAGAGCGTTGCCGTCCTGATCCTGGCGCTGATCGTGATGACCAGCGTTATCCTGTTCAACCTGGGGGTATTTCTGTTGCTTGTGGCGGCAATCATGGCCACTCACGCCTATCTGACCAAGCATTATCTGATCCTGGCGCTGACAGACAAGCGCGTGCTGGTGCGCCAGGGCATCCTCAATCTCGATACGGTGCAGCTGCGGTATAACAGGATTGAAAGCGTGGAGCTGGAATGGTCGATACCCGGACGAATTCTGAGTTATTCCGTCGTCGTGATGACGGGAACGGGGAGCAGGGTCGCCGTGGTTCCGTTTATCGCCGACGGGCCGCAGTTCCGGAAGGATCTGGACGAACGGCTTTATGCCGAGGAAAACCGCGCGGAGCGCGTCGTCGTGGTCGGGCAGGAAGCAGATGCTCCGCCGTCTGCGCCGCCTGAGGCGCTGCCGCCCGCATAAGCCGTAAAAATAGATTTTACAAACAAGTCCTGATTCGCGATAAATCAGGCACTGAATGGTGTCTGGAGTTAAGCAATGAGCACAGATCGGAAAGACCATAAAGGCGGTTGGGATAAATCCAGGCTCGTAAGCCGCTACGTCACGGAAGGCCCGAAATCGGCGCCGCACCGTGCGTATTACTATGCCATGGGGCTGACGGAGGATGAGATCCATCAGCCTCTGGTGGGGGTCGCTACGTGCTGGAACGAGGCCGCGCCCTGCAACATCGCCTTGTCGCGTCAGGCCCAATCGGTGAAGAAAGGCGTTCAGGTCGCCGGGGCGACGCCGCGCGAATTCACGACCATTACCGTGACCGACGGCATCGCCATGGGGCATGAGGGCATGCGTTCCTCCCTTGTCAGCCGCGAGGTGATCGCCGATTCAGTCGAGCTGACCATGCGGGGCCATTGCTATGACGCGCTGGTCGGTCTGGCCGGTTGCGACAAGTCGCTGCCGGCCATGATGATGGCGATGGTGCGCCTTAACGTGCCGTCGGTGTTCATGTATGGCGGCTCGATCCTGCCTGGCAAGTTCCGGGGGCAGGACGTCACCATTATCGATGTTTTCGAGGGCGTGGGCAAGCACGCCACAGGCGCATTTACGGACGAAGATCTGCGTGAAATGGAATGCGTGGCCTGCCCTTCGGCGGGGGCATGCGGCGGACAGTTCACAGCCAACACCATGGCCTGTGTGTCCGAGGCAATCGGGCTCGCGCTTCCGGGATCGGCGGGAGCGCCGGCGCCTTATGAAACGCGGGATGAATATGCCGCGGCTTCGGGGGCTGCAGTCGTGGAACTGATTCGCAGCGGCGGACCGCGGCCACGCGACATCGTGACGCGCAAATCGCTGGAAAATGCTGCTGCTGTGGTGGCTGCGACAGGGGGGTCCACCAATGCGGCCTTGCATCTTCCTGCCATTGCGCATGAAGCGGGGATCGATTTCGACCTGCACGCCTGTGCCGAGGTGTTCAAACGCACGCCATTGATCGCAGATTTGAAACCCGGCGGAAAATATGTGGCTAAAGACCTCTTTGAAGTCGGCGGTGTCTCGGTCGTTCTGAAAGAACTGCTCAAGGGCGGACATATTCATGGCGACTGCATCACCGTCACGGGAAAAACCATCGAAGAAAATTTACGAAACGTTTCGTTTCCTGATGGACAAAAAGTCGTTTATTCCCTGAAAGATGCCATTCACCCAACTGGCGGAGTTGTCGGGTTAAAAGGTAATTTATCGCCTGAGGGGGCAATCGTGAAGATCGCCGGGCTGAAAGATCTGGTATTCGAAGGCCCCGCGCGCTGCTTCGACAGTGAGGAGGCATGCTTCAATGCGGTTCAGAAACGCGAGTATAAAGAAGGCGAT
>JBDHTS010000167.1:0-2766 GCA_039808845.1 Alphaproteobacteria bacterium
ACGCGCTTTATTCGAAAAGCTAAATCATGTCTGTTTCCAATCATCCAATCATCCAATCATCCAATCATCCAGCCCACATCGCCATCATCATGGACGGCAACGGGCGCTGGGCGCAGGCGCGCGGATTGCCGCGCACGTTCGGACATAAGCAGGGGGCCGAGGCTGTCAAGCGAACGGTCAAGGCAGCCGTCGAACTCGGCATTCCTTACCTGACATTGTTTGGATTCTCCGCGGAGAACTGGAGCCGGCCCGCCGACGAGGTGCAGGAACTGATGCGGCTTCTCCGCATTTATCTGCGGTCTGAAATGGCGGAGCTTCATCGTAACAACATCAGGCTGCAGGTGATCGGCAATCGCGCCGAACTTGAAAAAGATATCGTGGAACTGATCGAACACGCCGAGAGTTTGACGCGCGGCAATACGGCCATAACCGTAACGATGGCGTTGAACTATGGAGCACGACAGGAACTTCTCGCTGCGGCCAGTGCCTGGGCCCGCCTCTGCAGGGATAAAAATATGGATCCAAGCCCCGAAGCGGCTGAGGAGTTCTTTGCTGGCTGCCTGATGACGGCGGGAACGCCCGATCCGGACATCCTGATCCGGACCAGCGGGGAACAGCGGGTCAGCAATTTCCTGCTATGGCAATGTGCCTATGCCGAATTGATCTTCACGCCTGTGCTATGGCCCGATTTTGGTAAAGCGGATCTTGAATCGGCACTGCAGGAATACATGAAGCGCGACCGTCGTTTCGGCGCTGTGAACAGCGCGAGGTGATCTTGACAGAAGCGGAAAGGACATCGTCCGGCCTGAGGGTGCGCACGATATCCGCTCTTGTGCTTGCTCCGGTCATCCTCGGTATCATCATAGTTGGAAAATGGCTGTTTGTTCTTTTTCTGCTGGCAGCGTTCGCTGTTGCCTTGTGGGAATGGCGGCGGATGACCGTGGAGAAATCCCGCCCTGTGCTGCACATGGCCGCCGGGGCGGCTTATCTGGGGATTTGTTTTTTATCATTTGGCTTGCTGAGGCTTGATTTTCCCGATGGCGCATGGTGGGCCATCGGATTAATGCTGACAGTCTGGGCCAGTGACTGCGGCGCTTATTTCAGCGGCAAGACATTCGGCGGACCAAAGCTTGCGCCCAGGATCAGCCCCAAAAAAACATGGAGCGGATTCACCGGCGCCGTATTTTCTGCGGGCATTGTGCTGTGCCTTTTTTCTCTTCAGTTCGTTACAGTGCTTCACCCTCTGCATTTCTTCGTGACGGGAATGGTTCTTGGCGCTGTGGGACAGACCGGGGATCTTCTGGAGTCTCTATACAAAAGACGGTCTGGCCTGAAAGACTCCGGTTGCCTGATACCCGGGCATGGCGGTTTGCTTGACCGGATCGATGCGCTGCTTCTCGCATCCCCCGTTTTTCTGCTGTTCGTATGGGGATGGCTGCAGTGAAAACCGTCAGCGTTCTGGGCGCGACCGGATCGGTAGGACGCAGCACGGCGGATATTCTTTTGTCCGACCTGAAATCCTATGACGTTCAGGCCGTAACAGCATGCAGCAAGGCGGAAGAGCTTGCTGCGCTTGCTGTCAAACTCAAGGCGAAAAGCGCAGTCGTAGCCGACGACCGGTCTTATCCAATCCTGAAGGCCGCGTTATCCGGCACAGGAATTGAAGCCTCCGCGGGAACAGAGGCCATGCTGGAAGCTGCGGCCATGCCCGCCGATTACACCATGGCGGCGATTGTCGGCATGGCCGGGCTCCTGCCGACGATAAAGGCCATCGAGCAGGGCAAGTGTGTCGCCATCGCCAACAAGGAGCCGCTGGTTGCCGCCGGAGATCTGGTGCTGCAAACTGCCCGCCATTCCGGCGCGACACTTCTGCCTGTCGACAGCGAGCATAATGCCGTGTTCCAGGTCTTTGAGCCGGACAACAAGGCTGCGATCGAGCGGATTGTCCTGACCGCCTCGGGGGGGCCGTTCCGTACATGGCCGCTGGACAAGCTGCATGGCGTAACGCCCGATCAGGCCGTCGCCCATCCGAACTGGTCCATGGGCGCCAAGATTTCCGTGGACAGCGCGACGATGATGAACAAGGCTCTGGAAATTGTCGAGGCGCACGTTCTGTTCGGGCTACCCTCTGAAAAGATCGATGTCCTGATCCATCCGCAATCAATAGTCCACGCCATGGTGGAATACGCGGACGGTTCAGTTCTGGCGCAGCTGGGAGCGCCGGACATGCGGATCCCGATCGCCCATACGCTTGCATGGCCCGCCCGGACGCGGACACCGGGAAAACGGCTGGATATGACCGGGCTGTCGAGGCTTGATTTCTTTCCTGCCGACGAAACACGCTGGCGCGCTCTGACTCTTGCGCGCCAGGCGTTGAAAGCCGGGTCGGGAGCAAGGATTGCCATAAATGCCGCCAATGAATGCGCGGTTGCGGCGTTTCTGGCAGGGCGGCTGAATTTTACAGGGATTGTCGAGGTTACCGAAGAGATGATGGCCCGGGCAGATCAAAAAACGCCGCAAAGCCTTGAAGAAATTCTCTTTATGGACCAGACTGTGCGCGAACAAACGGAATCCTATATACTCAATACGCTGTCACGGAAGGTATGCTGAATGGTCCTGGTCGATTTTCTTCGCCTTATTGCTGAAAACATCTGGCTTTATGGCGGCGCTTTCATTCTGGTCCTGAGCATTCTGGTCTTCGTGCACGAGTTCGGCCATTACTACGTTGCCCGCCGTTGCGGTGTCAGAATCGACAGCTTTTACATC
>JBDHTS010000168.1:0-2653 GCA_039808845.1 Alphaproteobacteria bacterium
ATGATAGGCGTCGCCCGAAAGGCCGTAGCCGATCACTTCCGCATAGATTTTCGCGCCGCGTTTTTTCGCGTGCTCGTATTCTTCCAGGATGACGACGCCCGATCCTTCCGCGATCACGAATCCGTCCCGCCCTTCGTCGAATGGTCGCGAGGCTTCGGATGGACGGTCGTTGTAGCCGGAGGACAAGGCGCGCAGCGCCGCGAAGCTGGCGACGCCCAAACGATTGACCGCCGCTTCCGCGCCGCCCGCCACCATGACGTCGGCGTCGCCCAGCGCGATCAGGCGCGCCGAATCCCCGATGGCGTGCGTGCCCGTGGCGCAGGCCGTGACCACGGCATGGTTCGGCCCCTTGAAACCGTATTTGATCGAGACGTGGCCGGAAGCCAGGTTGATCAGCATCGCCGGGTTGGCGAAGGGAGAGATCCGGCGCGGCCCCTTTTCATGCAGGATGACGGAGGTCTCATACATCGTGCCCAGGCCGCCGATGCCGGATCCGACCAGCACGCCCGTACGCTCGCGCTCCTCGTCGTTTGCCGGAACCCATCCGGAATCCGCGACAGCCTCCTGCGCCGCACCCATCGCAAAGTGGATGAACTTGTCCATCTTCTTCTGCTCTTTCGGCTCGACGAAGACGTCGGCGTTGAACGCGCCGTCCTTCGGATCGGCATCGGCCGTTTTGGGAACGATCCCGGCGACCTGGGAGCTGATATCCAACGCCTCGAACTCGTCGATCCTGCGGATGCCGCTGTCCCCGCGCGTCAGCCGCATCCAGTTATGCGCGACCCCGACGCCCAGCGGCGATACCATACCCATGCCCGTAACGACAACGCGTCTCATGATCCGTTCCACCTGCTTTCTTGACATCCCTCCCCTTCAGGGGGAGGGCTGGGGTGGGGGTTTACGAACCGTTGGTTTTTAAGAAAATCACCGGCCTGTGAACCCTCCCCAACCCCTCCCTCAGGGAGGGGCTAATAAATCAGAAAGCGGCCTTGAACAAGGCCGCTTTCCCGAAAAACGCTGCGCTGATTAAGCGGCATTGTCCTTGATGAAACTGATCGCGTCGCCCACCGTCTGGATTTTTTCGGCGGCGTCGTCCGGGATCTCGACGTTGAATTCTTCCTCGAACGCCATGACCAGCTCGACCGTGTCAAGCGAGTCGGCGCCCAGATCGTCGATGAAGCTGGCGTCTTCGCTCACCTTGCCTTCGTCGACACCCAGATGTTCGACCACGATCTTCTTTACGCGTTCGGCAACGTCACTCATCGCTTACCCTTTATCTCATTTTGGTTTCGTTAAACTTGGAAATCGCGCTGGACTGTATCACCGTTCCGGCGCAAATCAAGCGATTTCGATGAATTAGCATATTGCGGATCCTCAGGCCAACCCTTTTCCTGTGCCATTCCAGACCCTTGTGGATAAAATGCCTCAGGCTTCGCGGCGCGGCATGGCACGGTCAAGAAAAGCCAGAATGTCATGGAAACGGCCGGCGATATGATGCGCGCCGGCCTCGCGCAGCAGGGCCGCCTGTCCTTCCCGGTCATGAAACGTGGCGGTCAGGCCGACGACGGTCATCCCGGCGGCAATTCCCGCCTTCGTGCCGGTCGCGCTGTCCTCGACGACCAGCGTATGCGCCGGCTGCGCGCCCATGCGTTCCGCCGCGAGAAGAAAAAGATCCGGCGCGGGCTTCGGATGCCGCACCATGCTTTTGGTAAAAACATGATCATCCGGGAAAAAGCGGCCTAAGCCCGCATGATGAATGGAATCCAGAACGTTGGAGCGTTCCCCGTTCGACCCGACGCAGATTTTGATATGCGGCTCGATTTTTTCCAGCGTCGCCGCCACGCCCTCGATCGCTTTCAGAAGCGATGGCATGCCCGCCTTCACGCCGCGCACATAATTATCCATGAATTCCGGCGGCAGTCTGACTCCGGTTTCCGCATGAATATCCTGGCCGATATCGGTCAGCGTCCGCCCCGCGAAATGCTTCAGCGCATAGTCGAGATCGTATTGCGGCAGGCCGAGTTCCGCCAGCAGGTCCGTCGTGACCTTGTTGTTCAGGTATTCGGAGTCGACCAGCGTGCCATCGCAGTCGAAGATGATGAGGTCGTAAGACATTGGATAAATACCGTTCACTCCAGATCGTCCTCCCCCTCCTGCATAGCGGGAGGGGGAGTTAGAGGGGGAGGGCGGTCCTGGCTCAACCAGTGCAAAAGCCCTGCCCCATGTATCCTTCAAGGTAATCGCATATGAAATCCTGCGACAAGCAAAAGCGCCGCAGGCTTTTTCAAAACACGGCGGTCACGGCGCGCACGGCGATCATGAGCAGGACAATCGCCGTGCGCGCCGTGACCGCCGTGTTTCATTTTTACCCCAATATTTTATTCATAGACGATGGTCCTCCCTTGGTTGCGGGAGGGGGAATTTAAATCATCGCCATGCCGCCGTTGACATGGATCGTCTGTCCGGTGACATAGGCCGCTTCCTCGCTCGCCAGATAGATGGCGGCGGCGGCGACGTCGTCCGCGCCGCCCATGCGGCCCATCGGGATCGTCGCGTTTATCTTCGCCTTCTGGTCGTCGGTCAGGACGTCCGTCATCGCCGTCGCGATGAAGCCCGGCGCGATGCAGTTCACCGTGATGTTGCGGCTGGCGAT
>JBDHTS010000169.1:0-2624 GCA_039808845.1 Alphaproteobacteria bacterium
GCCAACAACATGCTGGTCGGCCCTGAGTCTTCCGATGAAGCGGCGGAAGCGATCGAAGGGCCGGATGCTTCCAATGATGACAGCGCGCCTTCGCGCAAGTCGAAAAAAGCCGCCGGTTAATTACGATCTAACCTGTTCCTCCATACTTATTCCCTCTCCCCCTTGGGGAGAGGGTTAGAGTGAGGGTGCGTGCCGTTGGCTTCAAAATGATAGTCAGGCGCTTATTCTGGCTGCCCCTCACCCCAGCCCTCTCCCCAAGGGGGAGAGGGAGTTTTTTGGGAAGCGGGCTAGAATCAAAACAATGCGTAAGTCCCGGTTATTTTCTCCTTCGCCGGTTTCCATTTGGACATGAGGTCGGCCACGCGCGTCGGCTCCGGCAGGCGGTAGCGGCGCAGGCAATGGCGGGTCAGTTCGACCGCGCGTTCGTGGCTGACGCGATGCCCCGGTGATATGAACAGCGGCTTGCACTTTTCCTTGCTGCGCAGGACCGTGCCGATATGCTCCCCTTTATGGGTGAGCGGGGCGGTATCGCCCGGCTGCGCGCCGGGTTCGTCATAGCGTCCGCAGAGCAGGGATTTCGCGACCCCCACCGCGGGCAGACCGGTCAGCACCCCAAGATGCGCCGCGATCCCCAGCCGCCTTGGATGGGCCACGCCCTGGCCGTCCACCATCAACAGGTCGGGCGTTTGCGGCAGGCAACCAAGCGCTTCCAGAATTACGGGCGTTTCCCGGAACGATAAAAATCCCGGCACATAAGGAAAAACCGTCGGCGCGAAGGCCTGGACGGAGGCCAGCAGCTCCAATGTTTCGTAATCCATGAGCACGATCACGGCCCGGCTCAAATCGCGGTCGAGATCGTAACTGCAATCCACGCCTGCGATGGTTTTCGGCTGGGAAAAATCGTCTTCAAGGCGCACGCGGCCCCGCAATTCATTCTGAACGGCGGTCGCCTCTTCGATGGTGGTCGGCCATGGCTGGGTCATTGGAGGAATATAGAATAACGAATGCCGATGTCACCCCTTCTCCCAGAGGGAGAAGGCCGGAATGAGGGGATCATAGAGTCGGGCGAATCCCATCTATTCTCCATTCCGGCACGCCTGCGGCGTGACTCCTTATCCCCTCACCCTAACCCTCTCCCTGTGGGAGAGGAGGACTAATTCTTGTCCCGCATGACGCGCCGTTTTTCCCGGCCCCAGTCGCGCTCCTTGAGCGTATCGCGCTTGTCGTGGGTTTTCTTGCCTTTGGCAAGAGCGATCTCCAGCTTGGCGAGGCCCTTGCCGTTGAAATAGATCTTCACGGGAATGATCGTATACCCTTCGCGGGTCACCGCGCCGTTCAGGCGGTTGATCTCTTTCTTTTTCAGCAGCAGGCGGCGGATGCGCTTCGGCGCATGCTGGAGATGCGCGCCGGCAGGGGCATATTCCGGGATCTGCATGTTGAAAATGGCGATTCCGCCCTCATACGGACCGACATAGCCTTCCGTGATGCTGCACTGGCCGTGGCGGAGCGATTTCACCTCCGTTCCGGTCAGTTCGATCCCGGCGACGAAACGCTCCTCCAGAAAATAATCGAAATGCGCGCGCCGGTTGTCGGCTATCGTCACATCGGTCGAGAGCAGGCCGGATTTGCGTTTATTTTTTTTAGCCATGGGCGTGCAGTTTTTCCGCGCCGCTCAGCAGGCCGCAGGATTGCATGGCGGAATCCACCGCGCGGCGCGCCTCCGCGCTGGCGGGCACCAGCGGCAGGCGGACTTCGTCCGTGCCGAAACCCAGGCGGCTGCAGGCGTATTTCACGGGCGACGGCGATGTTTCGACGAACAGGGCCTTGTGCAGCGGCGCAAGCTTTTTATCCAGCGTTTCGAACGCCGCCTTGTCGCCTTTGGCCCAGGCGTCCTGGAACGCCGCGCATTCGGCGGGGGCCGCATTGGCCGTCACGGAAATGCAGCCGTGCCCGCCCTCGCGCAGGAAGTCCGCCGCCGTGCCGTCCTCGCCCGACAGCTGGATGAAATCGCCGCCGCATGCGGCGAAGGTCTGCTTTACCCGGGCAAGATCGCACGTCGCGTCCTTGACGCCGACGATATTGGCGCAGTCCTTTGCCGCGCGCGCCATCGTCTCCGGCTTCATATCGATCACGCAGCGGCCCGGTATATTGTAGATGACGACCGGCAGCGCGGTCGATTCGGCGACCGCCTTGTAATGCCGGTAAAGGCCTTCCTGGGTCGGCTTGTTGTAGTAGGGCGTGACGACCAGCGCGGCGTCCGCGCCGGCTTTTTCCGCGTGCTGCGTGAAATCCACGGCTTCGCGCGTGCTGTTCGATCCCGTTCCGGCGATCAGCGGCACTCTGTTCTTGACCACGGCGGCGGCGCGTTCAAGAATGCGTTTATGTTCTTCATGCGACAAGGTCGGCGACTCTCCCGTCGTCCCGCACGCCACCAGACCGTGGCTGCCGGACGCGATCTGCCATTCGATAAAATCGTCGAACGCCTTCCAGTCGATCTCGCCATTGCGGAACGGCGTGATGATGGCGGTGATGGAACCGCGAAGGCGGATCATGGGAAGCTCCTGAAAAATCCTGCAAAACCGGCGGTTAGTCTAGCGTTCCGGCGCGGTTTGCGCAAGGTTGCG